>NZ_CM002299.1:2802927-3122363 GCF_000153125.2 Congregibacter litoralis KT71 | reverse complement strand
GCCATGGATGCCTTTTTCCGCTACGGGGACTGATTAGGGCTAGCGCTCATCGCCGCGTCGCTTGGGGTCGCAGGGCTCTTCGCGGCGCGTGTCATCGATTTGCAGAATCTTCCACTGTCCGTCGACTTTTCGGAATGAGAAGAGATCAATGCCGCAGTGGTGAAACTCGCCGTTTACGAACAGATTGTAGGGTGTCCAGGCCATGGCAACGCTGTCATCGATAAGCACGGTCTCGTCAAAGGTGACTTCATCCAGATAAGCCTCCGAGGTGGATACAGACCTTATCCACCCCTCGGTGTCTTCGGTACCCAGGCGTCCTTCCGGTAGAAAAGCGGATTGCAGCGCCTTAGCGTCTCTGTTGCGCATGGCATCAAACAGGGCATCCACGGCAGCGAGGACCCGGTCCTCTTCGCTGGCTGTTGCGGCTCCGCCAGCGCTCAGGAGCACCGCGCAGAGGACGAGGTGAGCAAAGCGGGTATGCGCGGCGAGAAACTTTCGCGCTACACTCGATGTTCGCATAACGGGTCTGGGAAACTGGTCTGGTGTTTTCAAGGCGGGCTCTCCGAAAAGCAGAAAAAGGATAAGCAATGGAACGCAGTCAGAAGGTAATAACAAACTTTAGCACCGCTGCCGTCAAGCTCAGTGCGGCGCTTATAGCCAGCGCGTTAATCGCGGTGTCCGCACACGCCGGAACAGCCCTTGTGGGCGGACGTTTGATTGATGGCTTTGGCCATGCGCCCATCGCAAACAGTGTAATTCTGGTGGAGGACGGGGTCATACAGGAAGTTGGCACCGTAGGGACTCTGGACGTGCCCGAGGATTACGAGGTGGTGTCTACCGAAGGGATGGATGTGCTGCCGGGGCTGTGGGAAAACCACGCGCACCTGATGCTCAATGGGCACGCGGATTACAGCCACTGGCACCCCACCTACAAGGATCGCCTGGCCAGCGAAATTATGCCCTCCAGCGCCGTCCAACTCCTCCTGGCAGGTATTACCTCGGCCCGGGACCTCGGCGCCCCCTTAGAAGCTTCGATTTCCGTAAAAACGCGTATTGAGTCCGGTGAGATTCCCGGTCCCCGCCTGTTTGTTTCCGGGCCCTTTATTCAGCATGGGGCCTATCCCAATACGGAGTTCTATCGTTGGGGCGTCGACAGCGTTGCCGATGGACGGCGGAAGGTCAAAAAACTTGCAGATGCCGGTGTCGATATCATCAAGCTTATCGATCAGGACAATATGACCCTCGAGGAAGCGCAGGCCGTTGTGGACGAGGCGCATAAGCATGGTCTCAAGGTGGTTGCCCACTCGCACCGTCCCAATGAAGTTCGCCGGGGCCTGGAGATCGGCGTCGACAACTTCGAGCACACGGGACTGACCACCGCTCCGGAATACCCGGCGGATGTCATCGAGATGCTGCGCGAGCGCACGGCAACGGGTCGCATCGCCGGGGGTCCCCTGTTCTGGACACCGACGGTGGAAGGACTTTGGAACTACGATCAGACCGTAGCCAATCCCGAAAAGCTCGACAGCGAGTGCTGGCATCGGGGGCTTGAGCCTTCCACCATCGCCGATATCAAGGCGTCGATTCAGGAGCCCGGACAGTTGGCCTATACCCAGCTCACACCCCTGCGCAAGCCGACGCTCAAGCGCAAGTTCCAGCAGCTGCGGGACGCGGGCGTGGTGATGCTCGTAGGCACCGATAGCGGGATTCCCATGAAGTTTCACTGTCAGAGCACCTGGAACGAGATGGATGTCTGGGTCAACGTGATGGGTGTGGATCCCATGTCGACCATTCGCGCGGCAACCTACTGGGGTGCGGTGATGATGGGCGTGTCTGACAAGGTCGGTACTGTGTCTGCGGGCAAGTATGCTGACATTATTGCGGTAAAAGGCGACGTTCTCCGTCACATCAACCTGCTGTCTCGCGTGGATTTTGTCATGAAGAACGGCGTGGTCTACAAGCAGGATGGCGTTGCCGTGGAATCGGCGCTCTAGGAGTTTTGTCCGTGGGGGAATTTAAGGCCTTTGCCGTAGAGCAGTACCTGTCTGAGCTGGAACACGGGGTGCAGTACAACTTTTCCGAAAGCGGTGTGCACCCCATGAGCTATGCCGAGTTGTGTGACCTGGCAGACATCGACAGAGACGCGCTCTTTGCCACCCTGGTGGACTATCCCCAGGTCAATGGGAACCAGCTGCTGAGAGAACGCATCGCGGCGCTATACCCCAAGGCCCACGCCGACAACGTGCTGGTTACCGTGGGCGCTACGGAAGCCAATACCCTGGTAGCGGCTACGCTCCTTGAGGACGGCGATAACGTCATTCGCTTCAGTCCCACCTACGAGCAGCTCGCCGGGAATGCCCACAACCTGGGTTTTGAGGTGCGCACCGTGGACATGCTGCCATCCCGTGCCTGGGCCATCGACGGTGACGGTCTGACGGCGGCGGTGGACGAGCGAACCCGCATCATCCATGTGGTCAATCCCAATAATCCGACGGGTCAGGTGCTCAGTGATGAGGATCGTGAGGCGATTATCGCCGCGGCCCGTGGCGTCGGGGCCTGGATCGTCGCCGATGAGGTTTACAGCGGTACGGAGCGAAACAGCGATGAGCCAACACCCTCGTTTTGGGGTAATTACGAACGCGTGATCGCCATCAACTCCATGAGCAAGGCCTACGGTCTGCCCGGCCTGCGTCTCGGCTGGCTCCTTGCCCCGGCGTCATTGATTTCCGATTTTTGGCGCCGCCACGAGTACGCATCGATCACCGCGACCATGATGTCCATGCATCTGGCTGCCGCTGCGCTCGCGCCCACCGCCCGGGACGCAATTACCGCGAGGGCACGGCGATTGATTCGCCGGGGCTTTGACACCCTGCAGGAACAGCTGGCGCATCACCCCGAGGTGTTTTCTGTGGTGCCTCCCCAGGCGTCGGCGATGTCCTTTGTAAAATTCAATCTGCCCGTGGACTCCGATACCTTCGCATCGCGGTTGCTGGGGGAGGAAGATGTACTGGTGATACCCGGCTCGCGCTTTGGCGTTGAGGGGCATTTTCGCTTCAGCTCGGCGTTGCCCGACGAGCATCTGCGCGCCGGTCTCGCGCGCATGAATGCGCTTACGGGCCGAATCCTCGGCAGCGCCTGAATCTCGCTGGCACCCCATGCCCTTTATTCGTTTTTTAAAAACACAGCTACGCATGGCGCTCCTCAGCGGTATTGCCCTGGGGGTTCTCCTGGCGCTGTTGCTGCTGTTTACCGGAGGGATTGGTGGTGAGGTGAGTGCGGATATTGAGCCTAGCGCCCTTGATGGACTTTGGGCGCTGCTGGTTTTGCCCCTGCTCCTCGTCGTGCTGGTGCTTGGAGTGTCACCCCTGGCCTTTGTCTTGATGCTGTTGCTGCGACGTTTGAAGCTTCTGTCGGACTAGCCCTGCCGGCGTTTCAGGAGGATCCGTAACCCCCGCGCCGGATTGAAGTTGGTGACCAGCATGGTGCCACTGAGCACCAGTCCTGCACCCAACAGTGTGTGTAGCCCCACGGCCTCATCCAGAAACAGCCAACCCCAGAGCACGCCCCAGAGGGGAATCAGGTAGCCCACGGTGAGCGCCGAGGGGGCGCCTACCGTGGCAATAAGATGAAAGTACAGGAGGTAGGCGACCCCCGTACACAGCACGCCGAGCACCAGGGCAGCCGCTACCGCCCCCGGAGCCCAGACCTCGGGGACGGGCGCGAAGGGCATAAACGGCAGTACCAGGAGCGTGGCCGCCCACAGGCTGCCGTGGGCGTTGGCGTAGGTCTCGACCTTTTCAGCGTACTCAGCGTAGCTACTGGCGATGCCGTAGCAGATAGCAGCCGATGCGGTGAGGACCACCGCCCACAGTGCCTCGGGTTGCACCGCGAGGCCGCCGAGGCCCACGAGACTCGCGACCCCCGCCATGCCCAGCAGCAGGCCGATCACTGCGCGGGGTGTGATGGCTTTGCCCCGCCATAAAAAGCCGATGAGGATTCCCCAGAGAGGGGCGGTGGAATTGAGTATGGCGAGCATGGAGGCGGGGAGTGTCTGCGCCGCATAGGCGAAGGCCCAGAAGGGCAGGGTGGTGTTGAGAGCCCCCAGGGTCAGATAGTGCCGCCAATGCTTTTTGATATTGAGGGGTCGTCTGAGGGCTCTGCTGATAATCAGCAAAATCAATGATGCGGCGAGCAGTCGTATTTCCAGCAGCCAGGTGGGTCCCAGTTGGGAAACTGCCAGACGCATGAACATAAACGACGAGCCCCAAATGGCCGCCAGCGCGATGAGCTGTAAAAGCTGTGCCGCGTTCAAGCGCTTTGTTCCCAGACATGCAGGGCCAGCTTACGCTCGAGACCCCAGCGATAGTTCCCCCAGTCCCCTCCCTGGCGTATCACGCGATGGCAGGGGATGAGATAGGCGATACGATTGCGCGCCATCGCGGAACCCACGGCGCGATGGGCCTGACCCGTGCCTGCAAGCGCACCCAGTTGCTGATAGCTCACGAGTCTCCCCGGTGCGACCTGCATGAGCGCTTCCCAGACCTTGACCTGAAAATTGGTACCCCGCAGCAACAAGTGTAATTTTCCCCGCTCCAGGGGGTTGGCAAAAATCCGCTGCAGCAGTGCCGACGCGGCGGCGCTGTGTTCGACGCGCGTTGCCCCTTGCCAGTCATCCTCGAAGGCGCGCAGGACCTCCGGGTTCTTCGCCTCGTGAAAGCTGAGCTGGCATACGCCCCGGTCACTCCAGGCCACGAAAGCCGCGCCAAAGGGGCTGTCACCCCAGCCGTACTCCAGGGCGATGCCCTTGCCGCGACCGGCAATCTCTCCCGGCGTCATGGCATCGCAGCTGAGGGTCAGATCATGGAGGCGACCCGGCCCGGAGAGCCCGGCATGGAGACTTGCATCGAGTACCGAGGCGTCATCGCGAAGCGCCTCCACCGCATAGCGCCGCGTAATGATCTGCAAAAACCGTTTGGGGGATACGCCCGCCCAACTGCTGAACACCCGCTGAAGATGCGATTCGCTGGTGTGCATGGCCCGCGCCAGGCTCGCCAGATCGGGTTGCTCCCGCTGATGCTCCCGGAGGTAGGCAATGGCATCGGCTACGAGTCGATAGTGGGCGTGATCGGGCGAAGGGCTTTTGGTAGGGGTGGTGGGGCTAGTGGGCATAGTCACGCTTCGGATTGTCTCACTGCTGGACGCGCTCGTGGGGTGCATGACGCTTCTCTCTTGCTGACAGGGTGCGTCAGTGTTTACCCCGGGGGGCGGTGAAGCCACCCGATTCTTGCTAGGAGCCCGGGGTCAGGACTTGTTATCGGGCGCGGGGCCTCAGGCCTTGGGTGTCAGCGCCAGTTGCCGCGACTGCGCCACAAGGCGACCACTGCTGTCCCAGACTTCGCCGTCTTCTTCCATCATGCCGCCGCTGATGAAGCGCGTGCTGAAACGGCAGCGCAGCCAGCCGGGTTCGGGAATGGCGCGGATATGTGCGGTGAGTTCCACGGTAGGCGTCCAGGCGACGGGCAGATTGGCGTTAAAGATGGTCGGTGGAAAACAATCCGTTGCCAGCAACAGGCCGAAGGGGTCCATGGGCTCGTCATCGGGAAATCGCAGCCAGCCGCGGATGAGGGGGTCGCCGGAGGGTTTGCCGCTCAGAAAATTGGCGTCATCGGGATGGAGGCGAAGATCCACGCGCCCCATCATTGCCGGTGGGAATCCCAGTTCCAGATCAGGCACGGTGCGGGGACATTCATCGGGGGGCGGCATGTCCGGCGGGCTCGCGTCCACCCGCGCCGGCCCCTCGAAGCCCTCGAGGTCCGCAAAACTCCCGAGGAGCTCGATGAGCGGTTTTTCCGTGCTGGCCAGGGTCCCGCGGACCGTGGTCAGGCGTCTTCCCGCTTTAACGATCTGGGGGTCGATGGTGACGGGTCCAGGACGGCCCGGTGACAGGTAGTGGGCGGTGACGCTGATGGGATAGGGGCGGGCGGCGGCGGTGGCCATGGCGCGGGCGCCGATGGCGAGGAGGTAGCCGCCATTGGCATTGCCCACGACGTCCCAGCCCTCGGCGATTTCAGCGGTATAGGGGTGTTGTTCACTGTTAATGGCAGTTGCGGTTTCGAAGCTCATGACGTCTCAGCCTTTGGAATACCGTGGATGGAGGTGTCTGTAGCATTGGGAGCGAAAAGGTACCCCCTCCGGGATGGGGATACCAGCCCCTGGAGGGGCCTTTTTGGTGACAGGATCCGGGCGGGCTCCCCGTGCCCCAGACAGCGGGGAGCAGAGGGTTTTCTGTCTCTTGACCCTCGAAGAGTTTCCTGTGAATGTTTGAGGGATAACAATTACCGACGCACGCCATATAAAGGTGTTCCATGACAGGACAAGACAGTAACAGGCTGCTTCTCGAGCTGGAAAAGATACGCCGCGATATCAACCGCGAAATCATGAATCCCGCGATACCGGAGCTCAGTGTCGACGACATGCGCCCCGTGATCACCATGGCGGCACGAGCGCGACTGTCGTACCTCCAGGAACTCATCGACATTTCCAAGATTTCTCCCGAAATGCCCTCCCACGAGCAGATTTCCATGCTCGCCCGTCAGCGCGAGGCCTACGAAGAGCTGCGCGCGGCGGTCAACGCCCTGGAGACGGCTATCGACAGGGGGTATCTCGATGTCACTGGCGCAGGTTGATACCGCTGAGATGCATCCGGAGTTTCCCCATTTGTTTTCCCCTTTGGAGCTGGGGTCCACGCGCTTAAAGAACCGCATCCTGATGGGGTCCATGCACACGGGGCTTGAGGAGCTGGGTCCCACGGGCTTTGAGCGCATGGCAGCTTATTACGCCGAACGTGCCGCAGGGGGCGTGGGCATGATTATCACCGGCGGTAATGCGCCGAATGACTCAGCGGCCCTGGCGCCCGGGGAGTACGGGGCATTTAACAGCGACGCCCACGTGCCCATGCACCGTGTGGTTACCGATGCGGTGCATGCAGCGGCTAGCGACTGCAAAATCTGTCTGCAAATTCTTCACGCAGGGAACCTGGCTTACAGCGCGGACCCCGTGGCGCCGTCACCCATTGCCTCACCCATCAACCCCCGGGAGCCCCGGGCCATGACCCCCGAGGATATCGAATCCACCATTGAAGATTTTGTGCGTTGTGCGCAGCGCGCCAAAAGTGCCGGCTATGACGGCGTAGAAATCATTGGCTCTGCGGGCTATCTCCTGAGCACTTTTTTGCTCGAAAAAACCAACCACCGGCAGGATGAATGGGGTGGCGATTATGCCAACCGCATGCGCCTGCCCGTAGAGATTGTGCGGCGGACCCGGGAGGCGGTGGGAGACGGCTTCATTGTGATTTACCGCATCGCGGCCATGGAGCTGATGGCCGATGGCAGCAGCTGGGATGAGGTGGTGACCCTGGGCAAAGCTATCGAAGCCGCGGGCGCCTCCATCATGAGCACGCACTTTGTGTGGCACCAGGCCCAGGTGCCAACGATCAGCACGCGGGTACCCAGGGCAGCGTTTGCCGGGGTTACGGGGCGCCTGCGTAAAGAGCTGTCGATCCCCATGATCACCAGCAACCGCATCAATATGCCGGCGGTTGCGGAGCAGGTGCTTGCCGATGGTCTGGCGGACATCACCTCCATGGGACGACCCATGCTCGCCGACTCGCAGTTCGCCAAAAAAGCCTTTGAAGGTCGCGTCGACGAAATCAATACCTGCATCGCTTGTAATCAGGCCTGCCTGGATCATGCCTTTCGGGGCAAGACCGTATCCTGCCTGGTGAATCCCCGGGCCTGCCATGAAACGGAGTTGGAGTACCGGCCAACGACGTCTCCCAAACGCATTGCGGTTGTCGGGGCCGGTCCTGCAGGCTTGGCGTTTGCCACGACCGCAGCGTCCCGGGGACATGCCGTGACCCTGTTCGAGGCGAGTGATGAGCTGGGTGGGCATTTCAATCTGGCCATGCGCATTCCCGGAAAAGAGGAGTTCGCCGAAACCATTCGTTACTTCGAGCGCCAGATTGAGCTCACGGGCGTGACGGTCAGGATGGAACATCGCGTTTCCCCGGAGGAGCTGTCTTCCGAGGACTGGGATGAGGTGATTGTGGCGACGGGTCTCAATCCCCGGGATCCGGAGATTCCCGGTATCGATCACCCGATGGTGATGAGCTATGACGAGGCGATTCGTGGAACCCGTCCCCTGGGTAAAGCCGTGGCGATTATCGGTGCCGGGGGCATCGGCTTCGATGTCGCGGAGCTTGCCTCCCATGCCGGCGTATCGGCGGCCCTGGATAAAGATGTGTTTGCCCGGGAATGGGGCATCGATTTCGACAATCATCCCCGGGGTGGTGTGGCCGGTGTCGAGCCCCAGGTGGAGATTGCTGATCGGCAGATTTTCCTGTTGCAACGCAAACCTACCTCCCCCGGGCGAGGATTGGGCCCCACCACGGGCTGGACCCACAAGCTCGCGCTAAAGAGACGCGGCGTGCACATGCTCAAAGGTGTGCGCTACGACGGCATCGACGATCGCGGGCTTCATGTCACCATCGACGAAGAGCCGCAGCTCTTGCCCGTGGATACCATTGTCGTTTGCGCGGGACAGGAATCAGAGCGTAGTCTCTTTGATGCCCTGAAAGACAGGCGAGAGGGCGTGCATTTGATCGGTGGTGCCGACCTGGCCGTAGAGATAGATGCCAAACGCGCCATTGACCAGGCCTGTCGCCTGGCGGCGGCACTGTAGTCTCAGGGGCTTTATTGCGCGGTGAGAGGCGCGGCAACAGGCGCGGTAAGGGAAGCGGTATGAGACGCGGCCTGACTGCCCGGTCCGGTTGAGCAGCCGGCGCCTTTGACGCTTGTCGACGGCGGCGGTATCCCTATGCCGCGTCACCAACAGAAATTTTTGCTGAGTGTTTAAAACGTGCACGTGCCTGCCCATTTGTTAGCCGACGGGATTCTTGTGACGGCCTCCATCGCCATGCTGGTGAGCGTGGTGCTCGCCCTGCGCTATGGGGGATGGCGGTCGCTCACCGAAGAGCCTGGTCGCATGCATCTGGTCGCCGGTGGTGCCGTCGCCTGTCTGCTCCTGTGGCTGCTGAACATTCACCTGGTAGATGGTCTGGTGCTGCACTTTCTGGGTATCACAACCCTGACCCTGGTGGTGGGCTGGTCCTTTACGATCCTCGGGGCGTCTCTGGTAATGATTGCGCTCTATGTGCTTCAGGGGCTGGATTGGGCGGCTTACCCCCTGTCGGTGATGCTTTGCGTGGTGCTGCCCGCAAGCAGCACCTGGTTATTGGGTAAGAGTTTGCACCGACCCGCGCTGCGCCACCCCTTTGTGTATACCCTGGGCGCGGGATTTGCCGGTGGAGGCCTGGTCATTTTGCTCCTTGCGATCGTGAGCGTGCTGCTGTTCTGGGTGAGCGGCCTCACAAGCTATCTGGACAATGCAAAAGAGTTTTGGCCCCTGCTGTTTTTGATCATGTTTTCTGAGGGCTTTATCAACGGCATGTGCGTCTCGGCGCTGGCTGTCTTCTATCCTGACTGGTTGAAAACCTTTGACGATACCTTCTACCTTGATGATCGCCGCCCCTAAGCCTTGCCTCCATGACTGAGTTGCTGCCCTGGGAGTACGGGGCCATCGCTTTGCTGTTTATATGGGGCGGCTTCGTGCGCTCGGGTCTGGGTTTTGGCGGAGCCGTGCTCACCCTGCCGTTTTTGCTCCTTATCCGTGACGAGCCCCTGCTCTTTTTGCCGATTATCTCTGTGCATCTGCTGTTTTTTTCGGGTCTCACGGTATGGCAGGCGCATCGCGCGGATGCCCGGCAGGGTAGGGCGGTGAGTACGGTCAACTGGGACTTTCTTCGCTATGCGCTGCCCCTGATGATCGTGCCCAAGCTCATTGGCGTGGCGGGGGTGATTACTCTGCCGGGATCTCTGGTTACGGGGTTTATCTTCTGCACGGTGACGCTATATGCAATTAGTTACATAGTCGGGCGGCCGTTCAAAAGTAACAGCGCGCGCATTGATGCGATTTTTCTGATGATTGGGGGTTACGTGAGCGGTGTGTCTCTCATCGCAGCTCCCCTGGTGGTGCCCGTGGCCGCCAGTCGTGTGTCCAAAGAGCAGCTGCGAGACACGCTGTTTGTACTGTGGTTTGTGTTGGTGGGTCTCAAACTCCTGGCCTTTATTGCCACCGGTGTGGATCTACAGTGGGCGCAGCACCTATGGCTATTGCCCTGTGCGGCTATGGGGCATGTGCTGGGTTTGAAGTTCCATGCCTACAGTCTGCGTGCGGATACCCAGTTGTTTTTCCGTTACCTGGGGTTCGCCCTGCTCATGGTCAGTATTGCGGGTCTGGCGCGATTTTGGATGGACTGGAGCGCTGGCTAAAAGCCGTCGACGGGGGAGGAGGCTGACGCCGTGTTCAAATCCCGCTACCCTTGAGGTTTGGCAGGTAGAGGCATTGTTCATGATTTTTCGAAGCTTAGTGGCGATTGCAGCGATGATTCCCGCACTGGGGCTGGCGCAATCTCTCGGTATGGAGAGCGATTGGCTGGAGCTGGTCAAGGGTCACAGAGACGTGAAGTCGGGTGCCCAGGTGATGGATGTTAAAAAAGATCCGGTAACCGGTAACCAGACAGCCATGATCAAGGTCCCAAAAGCGGTGCTCTTGAGCGAAACCGATATGGAAGAGGTCAAGGTGGTTGCGCGGGCGCCGGAGAAAAGAGAGATGCCCGACCTGCTGCCGGAACTCGAGTCAGAATGGGTCGATGACTACGATAACGACCACTATGGCTTGCTCATAAAACTCAATAGTGACCAAAAAATCCCCTTCCGGCTGTTTTTCTCATCCTACGGCCAGGGTGGCAGTATTGATGGTGGCGTTCAGCCTTGACAGAAATCCCTCAGATACCTATAGTTCCGCCCCCTCGCGCCCGTAGCTCAGCTGGATAGAGTACCTGGCTACGAACCAGGCGGTCGCACGTTCGAATCGTGCCGGGCGCGCCATATAAAACAAAGACTTACCTTCACATCTCGCAAATATCCCGCCTCTAGTTCAGAGGCGCGTGCTTCCTGCACCCACACTGCACCCACAATACTGATCGGTACATCCGCGTTTAACTTAGCCTCGCTTGCGTCAGTTGCGTCAGTTGCGTCAAATCTGAGGCAAACCCCTGCTCGCTTATGAGCACTAACGAGTCGTGTCGCTTTTTGAGACGCGCGAACGTGCTCCAGTGCATACCGCGCGGCTTTCCCCCTGGCCTGTAGTGAATATCAGTTGGCCACTGAAGATGTGCGCGAATACGGTTTGCCATGCGCATAGCGCGTTGATGCGGGGCTTCTCTCTGACTCCGATATACCAACTTGAGGCAATGGCGGCAGGCAAAGAAGCCGGCGTCAAAATAGAGCAAAGCGACACGCTGACCACAGTTCTCGGCCGGGCATAAGAACCATGGCCGCTGCCCGCCTAGGTTGCAGTCTGTCCAATAAAGATCAGTTGGTAAGCTGACGTCACCGCAGGTCTCTGCTGCAGCTGTGTATCGGTAGTTGAGCACTAGGCGATCTAACTCTTTGCGCACGTTGATTGAGGCAATGACTGCGTCACTATCGAACCAATGCCAAGCGAAGGAATGGTCACTTCGCAGCAGTCCTAACTTCCGCCATCGTCTTACGTCAATTGAGAAGTGGTTTTCGACTATGCCTTTTGCATGCCAGTGAGATCTCCGTCCGCTTCCTAGCCCACCCACAAATTTGCACTCCATTTTTACCGAAATCATTTGGCAGCTTATACGAAGCAGCCGACGTCGCCAGCTCGACTACGATTAGTTTGCTCGTATACCTGAGGTCGGTCGGAATTCGTGGAGTCCATCGGATCGTTTATCTTTACGATCTGGAGGACAACGATGGAAAGAATCCCCAAGGCATCTTACACGCCGGAGTTCCGGGCTGAGGCCGTGAAGCTGGTTGAGTCGACCGGCATGTCGGTGGCGAAGGCGGCAGAGCGGCTGTCGATCCCCAAGAGCAGTCTCAGTAACTGGGTGCGTGCAGCCCGGGCAGGAAAGCTGAAGCAGGTGGGTGAGCATCAGCGCGCACCCACAGAGCTTGAGATGGAGCTGGCCCGTGCCCGGCGTGAGCTCGCTGAGGTCAAGCAGGAGCGCGATCTGCTAAAAAAGTTTGCGGCGTACTTCGCGAAGGAATCCCGGTGAGGTACGCGCAGATTCACCGGCTACGGCACGAGCACTCTGTCGCCGCGATGTGCCGTCTGCTGGACGTATCCGAGAGCGGCTACTACGCCTGGCGCAAGCGGCCGCCGTCACCACGGTCGAAGGCGAACGCGCGTTTGACGCTGGAGATCAAGGCGGCTCACGAGCGCACGCGCAGGACGTATGGTCCCGAGCGACTTCAGTCCGATCTTGCCGACAACGGTATTCGTGTCGGCGTACACCGCATCAAGCGTATTCGCCGCGAGCAGGGCCTTCGCTGCAAGCAGAAGCGGCGGTTCCGTGTGACCACGGACTCGAAGCACAGGCTGCCTGTGGCGCCGAACCGGCTTGCCAGACAGTTCTCCGTCGATGTGCCGAACAAGGTGTGGCTGACGGATCTCACCTACGTCGACACCGCCGAGGGCTGGCTGTACCTGGCAGGCATCAAAGACCTGTTCAACGGGGAGCTTGTCGGATACGCGATGTCGGAACGGATGACGGTTAACCTGACGGAGACGGCACTGCGCCGTGCGATCGATGTCAGGCAACCAGGTCCTGGGCTTCTTCATCATTCCGATCGCGGCAGTCAGTACTGTGCGAGGAGCTATCAGCAGCTGCTACGGCAGCACCAGATGCTGTCGTCCATGAGCCGCAAAGGAAACTGTTGGGACAACGCGCCGATGGAGAGCGTTTGGGGAATCCTGAAGTCGGAGCTCATTCACCATGAACGCTTTGAGACGCGTGCGCAGGCGAGAGCAGCGATCCGGGAGTATATTGAGATCTTCTACAACCGGACTCGGAAACAAGCGCGCCTCGGTTACCTATCCCCGGTACAGTACGCTACGCAGCACCGCCACAGTCAGGTGGCATATTGAGCCGGTGGACTCTACGAAAACCGACCGACCCCAACCTGCCCTGATTAAGGTGGTGATACGAACTAAACCGCCGCCAAATTAAGCACTAACACATGGTAAATTAGTAAGGTGACCAATATTTGGACTAAGTGCGGCTCCATAATCGCCCCTCTTATTGGTCCGACAGGAATCGTCCCATCGCGTCACGCGGCCTCACTCGCCCCTCTGTTTGGACCGGTCTTTGACCAGCTTTTGGACCGGGGTTTTTGCTTTGGTCACCAGAAAATTTTCGTCGTGGAGTTATCGTTGATTTCACTTCGAGGTTCTTTCCCTCACAATCATCTATGCTTTTCCAAGTCAGAGCGTACAGCGCGCACGTTCCACCAGGATTGAGGAATTTACCTTCGCGTGTCCGAATAACCATTTCTGCATCAATAAGTTGCTCAAGGGCTTTTGCTATTGTTCCCTTGGAGCGCCAACCGCGCTTCTTCAAATCGCTATACGCTGCGCTTAGATCACCGTTGTTGCTCCCATCATATTGACAAGCGAAGTCCATGAGGAGCTTTACCGCGTTACCACTTAGTTGCTGGTAGTCCGGGTGCTTCCAAACGACTTTGGGCAGGCCTCCGAAGCCTCCAGGTGGAAAATCCTCTTTGCGTTTTCTTCTACGCATTGCAGGTTCTGTCGTTGAGGCCTGTTTCATCCTGCGGTTCTATATCTGCAGTCGGCTCTCCCGTGATTGATCTTTCAAGCAAGCGCAGTGCCTCTCCTCCTGTCTTCAGATTCAGCCGCTGATGGTTAGCTCGGTCCTCTATAAGTGGCGTGTCGGGCGTCTTGGCGGCCTGAGCGCACCATGTGTTGCATAACGCAACAGCTTCTAAATGGTTCACTTTTTGGCCTCCGCTCGGACTTCAGACTGACGGCGGGTTAAATTTTTCTGAGCCTCAATCCATGACTCGACTTCGTGCTCTAACCAGCCCACTGATCTTCCGCCGAGCGATATTGGCCGCGGAAACGCGTGATTGGAAATGCGAAGGTATAGGGTGGATCGGGATAAACCTGTTCGGGCTTTGACAGCGGGTAGTCTGAGGACCTTGTTGACCATGCTCGTGCCTCCTTGCGGCTTGTTGAACATGGCTACAATGATGAGTGCGATGTTTTTCTACCGCATCGCAATAAATAGCAGCACAATCGATATTTACTGCGACAAAGCCGAGCTCCTAGTTTTTCTTCCTCAGCGCCTTCATTTCTTTCTTGAACTCAATGTATGTTCTTCCAAGTTCAAGCTCTGATTCTGATCCGCTGAGTCGGGGCCTATGCTGGTAGTAGTCGTTTTGAACCGACCGCACGCTGCGATCAGTCAGTTTCGCCACGATTTCACTAGCAGACTCCTTTTTGGTCCCAGCTTCGTTTATCGGATGTCCCACGGATGAAAGGTAAGCAAGCATGATTGCGTTCTGCTCGGACTTTTTTTGCCCAAAGAAGACCTGTCTCACAAAGCTATCGAAATTTTTGTAAAGCGCGCCGTCGTCTATCGAAGGGCGTCCTTTTTTCTTCTTGACCGGCTTGGTCATTAGTCTTGCGAATTTGGTGGGGTCATCTATTTGGCGCACCAAAAACCGGGCAAGGCCGCCGGGAAGTGAATTACGGCGCAATAGCTGTTCCCGTGCCGCTAACACCAAGAATCTTGCGGCTTTCGCATCACCCTTGAGGGCTGCCCGGTAAGCCCTAAAGAAGAGGCTGTGTGGTTGCATGCTCATTGGCAAACACAGCCGTGAGGCGGGCGAGGAAGCCAGCCAGGGAGAGCTAGGACGTCAGGAGCTGATTTCAAATTGCGAAGCGGTCATCAGTTGAGTACCCCGTGGTTGCATTTCCAGAGTTATGAGAACCTTTACATTCGAAATCTACACCAGGATTATATCGGATGTAATGGTGATTTCTGGGCTTTTAATGGACACTACGCCTACGCTCGAATCCGTTGGCTGTATAAGGCCGTCTTTGAATTGAGCTAGGTAATAGGATTTGAAAGATAAGGACTGCAGGCAGTTGCCCCAAAACGACAATAACCTAGCCGCCGACATATGGGCGCTCGCAGACCTACTGCGCGGCGATTTCAGGCAATCTCAGTACGGGAGGGTGATATTGCCCTTTGCGATTCTTCGTCGCCTGGAATGCGTGTTAGAGGGCAGCAAAGTTAATGTGCTGGCTCAGGTTGACGAAAACAAGAGGCTGTTTCGCTCCTTGGGCTTGAGAGGTGCGGAGGTTCGCTACACTGATGTGATGAACTGGAGTGGCAGGAAAACATTCGACTGCTGGCGAAGCTCGGGAGTGATTAGCAGCGCAGCCCCAGTCTCGCGCATAGGCTTCTAAAGGTGATTGGTTGATCGCTGCATGGTCTTCCTCTCCAGCTGCCGCGATTGCATGTCTTGATATTTTTTAATAGACCCAATAAGAGCCCACGGAAATCTAAAGGGACCCGTGGCCGCCACAGTCGATCCGGGGCGGGCACCAGTTCCGACTATGCCAAGCGTCGGCGTGTTATAAATGAATCGAGATCACTAACCCTCGCATTGATAACTACACTTACCGGTCCCAGGCTGAAAGAGTATGGACAGCATTTGCTTCGTAGCTCGTTTTTCTTACAGCAACTTCAACATAACGTTTATCAAGGAGCTGAATCAATGAGGCTTTGTTTTGTATGTGTTCTTCTCGTTGCGGCCAGTGCGGCAAACTCGAGAGTCCAGGAGATAGCAGATTTATCTCTAACCGATATCGCCATGGCATCTTACAATCGATACGGGCCTGTAATTTATTACAACCCTGATATCTGCTTTGATGTCGGACCGTTAGTGTGCGAATTCTTTCGAGCTCATGAGTACGGCCACCATTATCGCGGACACTTGAAGCGTGAATACTTCGAAGCAAACCAATACAACCGAACGTGGTTGCGCCGGGGGTATGAGAAAGAGGCTGATTGCTGGGCGGCGGCAAACACGCACCCAAAAATTTCGCTTGCGGCAATATCGTTTTTTGTATCGTTACAAGGCCCCACGCGACCTAGTTGGTATCATCCCACTGGCTATCAACGAGCGCAGGTGATCTCGGCTTGTGCAGAACTGTAAGAGGAGGCTCCCTGTAATGCCGAGGCAGTGTATTTACCTTAGGACCTTTTTGTTGAGCGTGCTCGTTGGGTTTTCAATGGATGCTATGAGTGACTGTAGCGCGGACTGGGCGCAAGCTCAGCTGTTGATAGGGAAGAATATCGAGCAATCGAAAACCGTATCGGACGCGGAGCGTGATGCTTTTGGGTTTTATGACTACAACTTCGACGCTGCGATAGATGAGTTCGATTTTACGGTTAATCAAAATATTCGATATCTGGAAGCTGAATTGGAGCAGCAAAGACGGCTGATAGGAGAGCTCCTGACGCTCACGAAAAATCTTCAGCGGTGCGACGGTAAAGGTGACTTTAATGAGCGAATTGATCGACTTGAATATTTAATGACGGAAGATGCAGAAAGCAATGAGACTCAATTAAAAGATGTCAGATGTTTGCTTTCCGTGGCCGGCCCGATAGAGAGGATGATCGAAGCACTCTTTGATGCTGCTGACGGAAGCGACGCTCAATATTTAGATGGTCTGAAAAAAAAGTACGAACGAGCAAGTTCTAGGGCGAGAACGGTTGACCTGGAGTCCTATTGCCCCGAAACCACTGGATTTACAGTGAGCGATACGTTGGATCGCCTTGATGATCTTTATTTCGAGTACTTTTAGCAAAAAAATATCAATTTGGTGAAGCAAGGTTCCAAACAACGGCACCATCTACCTCGAGAGATACTCGTCTAGGGGAGCATAAACGTTTTCTGCTGGCCGAAGGCGGGGATCGTTGGTCGTGATTATGAGTGACTGCTAATGGCATGCTCGATCCAGCAGCCGTGCGATCCCTTTCGGGTCATGTCTGCACCATTGCAATTAGCCTTCATCATTTTGCGGTGAACTTGAACTTCCAAGAAGTTAAGTATCAATGTCTTTCGATCGCTCGTTTAACCGCAAAAAATGTATTTTCTCCAGCGTCGCAATACTGATTGAAGTCGAAAAAATGCGGTTTGTTAGCCATGTTGTCCCATACGTCCATTAAGTAACTTTTGAAGGCGACGGCTCTGCAGTATCTGGCATTGATATTGAAAGAGTTTAGGTCTTCGGACAACTTTTCGCGAGCATCTTTGTCTAAGATCGGGGTATCAAAAACCATGGCGTCAAAGTAGGTGAACACAGACATCCACCGCTTGAGGTGGTATGCACCGATAGAGGTGACCCTGAATGAATCGGGTATTTTTCCAACTAACACACCGTTGATGTCTTCCTCGAATGTAACTCGCTGAGACGTTTCGATCAGTTTTTTATTAGTGCAGTCCCTGAATGCTCTGGTGATTTGATCTAGAGTAAATCCCAGCCCTTGCAGTTCACTTGTTAGCTCCTTTGTTTTGCAAAAGCCATCATTGTCGTGGAGCTCCTGGGCGCTCTCAAGTAGGGCTAGCAGAATTGGCTTGAGAAAATGCTCCTTTGGGTCTGTTGACGCAATGTCGTAGACGTTCATGGCTATCGATGTATCTGCGTTATAATGGGAGTAATTGCCCAGCAGTGCTGACTTCGTGAATTCGTGAAGCGGTATCTGATAGCTCTCTTCTTCATTCATTATTCGAATTATCTTCTCAGCATCGACGTTTGGGCTACCAATGAAGTTAGTTACGAACTCGATCGCCGCTCGAATGTTGCCGCCGGTGATGTTCGATAAGAACTCATACAACTCGTAGTTGCTCGATAACGATGTAATTAGTGCTTTCAAGAACTGAGCTAGATTTCCAGCGTTGAGCCGAACGTAGTCAATTGTTTCTATCGAAACTTTTCCCTCTGCCATATTCAATGCAAATGAAAGTCTCTTTTTTACAACGACATCAATTCGGGGCGGAGAGATTGTGAATACTTTGTGTGGATAAGCAGCTAATGCGCCTGATCGTTTGGATTTGAAAAAAGTTTGAGGTCTTACAGAGACGAAGACAGTGGAGTTCCAGTCTTTCGCGAACTCTTGAGCAATAATAAATGCGCTTTGCTGTATCTCAAAATCCCTCTGATCCGCATTATCAAGCGAGATTATGATTTGTCTTTTAGTTGAGTTTGCATGGCCATTTATGGACCTTTTGAGGTGTTGGTCCTTTTCTTTTGTCAGGGCTTCAAGCATTTCAAGTAATTTTGAATCGTACAGATCTGGATCGCTTGTTTTTTTTGCTCCCCATATGCCGTTTCCAAATTTATGTATGTCTGAGGCGTAAATTGCTTTCAAAAATTTGTGTGCACTAACATCAATGTCATAGTTCTCGAACAACTGGCGCTCTACCTCATTTAGCACAAAGGTTTTCAAATCCACAGAGAGCGCGGCCGTGGAACCTAGATCAATGTAAATGTAAATGGCGCTCTGAAATTCGTCATATGCACTGTTGTAGATGAGATTCTTTACAAACGACGTTTTACCAACACCGACATCCCCAAGCAGCACAATGGGCCTCCTCGCGATAGCTTCTGTAAGCACCCCTGGTGAAAAATTGTCAGTTTTTTTGTCTTTCACTGGGGTGAGATGCGGCGCGGCTTCGTGGCCGCTAAAGAGTGATGCGTACCGTGCCTCGAGAATGTTTTTGCTAAGTAGTGCATATTTGGATAGCGAGCCGCTTTCGCAATAGCACTCTGCAAAAAAAGCCTTCTCTACTTCTTTATTGTCAATAAGATCCTGTAAAAACAATTCTGATAGCTGGCTGAGCGTTGCCTGCATCTCACTCTGATATCTGGCCGACGGATGATCTGTTAGTTTCGAGGAAAGTTTGCTTGGTATCCCGCTCTCACCTGAAATTAAGTATCGCGCAATATTCCGATCTGCTATCCCGGCCTGAGAGAGGAGTTGCCATGCTGAATTAAAGTTTTTAAGCATGTGTTGCAGGCTGTGAAAGACAACTGCGTCGCCCTCGTAGACGGATACCCCGTCCTGTCGGGAAGCGAGGAACGCTATATATTGATGTCCATTGCTTACAATTGCTATCGGTATACCTCTCTGGCTGCAGTACCCTTGCGCCTGCTTAATGGCTTCTGAGGCGTCCGCACTTAGCTTCATTATCGAATCTAAGTCGATGGTTAGGTTCTTTGATAAACTGGCCGGGATTTCAAAAAAGGTTCCTTCACGTTTTGCTTCGAGCACTGCACTTCTGGGCGAGCCTAACTCGTAGTCTGTGAACTTTCTTTCTTCATGGTTCTCGACTTCCACCACGTCTTTCGACCAGCCTAGGCAATGAAATAGTACGCGGTCGATTATGTGGAACCTTGTCTGCGCTTCATTCATGTTCGAGTCTGAGCTCAAGGTGTCTATGAGCTCTTTTAGAGCTTTTTGTCCTTTGGCTAGAGTTTGCACGTAATTCTCCTCTTTTTTGGGCCATTCGACGCGTTATGCGACTCCCTGCGACTCTATGTGTCGGTGAGCGGTCAGTAAAAGCCTGGGCGTGGTGGTGTGCCGAAAACAAAACTGGGAAATCGCGCGACGTTCAAGAGATAGGATACTCGAGCGACTAGGCGCGCTTGAAACTTCCCACGGTGACATTTCCAGTTGGATCAACAGTTGAAAGCAGCTCTAGTCTATCACCCAGCAATCGCCAGGCTTCGCGCTGCTCAGCCCTCAGCTCATGACGTTGGTAAGTACGCTTCAGTTTATTTATCTCCACATGGTTCAGGCAACGTTCTATTACCTCCCCCATCACACCGAGTTCGCCCATCATGGTGGCTCCAGTTCGCCGTAGGTCATGCGGTGTCCAAGGTCCGCCGCTTAGCAAAAGGGTCCCTGACGAATTGCTACGGCCTTTGAGAGAGGTTTTGCGGACACGGTCTCTGATCTGCTTGGATATCGATTTTTGATCGATATGCGCTTCTCTGCTGCGCGACGGAATACACCAATTTGAGCCCGCAGTAATCCGATGTAATTCTTCAAATTGAATCTTGGCAAATTCTGATAGGTAGATGATATGGCTTCTAGCGTTCTTGCTATTGCGAGCGGGGATGCGCCACTCACCTTGTTCCAGCTCTATATCTTCCCACCGCGCCTGCGAGAGTTCGCCTACGCGACAGCAAGTCGATAGCATAATCCAGATTGACTGTTCAGTTGTGATCAATAAGTTGGCCGATTGAAGTCGCTCAGTAAGCTCAGTGATTTCCTCATCAGACAGGTATCTGTCGCGCTCCTTCTGACGACCACCAATTCTCTCCTTGGTAAGGCCCGCAAGCGGATGAACGTCGATCCAATCCCTAGCTACCGCATAAGTGAAAAACTGCTTGAGGTCGCCAAAGAGGTGGTTGGCCATTACCAGCGATCCACGCTCCACGACACGGTCGAGCTGATCGATGAGCATAGCGCGCTTAATGTCTGCGAGCGGCATTCCACCTAGTGCCGGGATTATGTCTTTCTTGATGGCTCTTATAGCCTCAGCGCCGCCACGCTTACGCCGCGAGAGCTCTAGCTTCTCCCACTGGTAAATAGCGTCTGTGAGTGTTCGAGTGTTAGCGGCTTCAAATGCAAGGCGCTCGAGTTCGCGTCTTTGCGTTTCTAGGCGGTTAGCTTGATCGAGTTGAGCCTCTAGTCTTTCGGCTTTACGAAGCTCTATCGGATCTTCGCCTTTGGCGAGGCCTGTTTTTATCGACCGGTATATCTCCCTGATCTCGGCAAGCGATCGCTTAGGCCACTGCTCTACTTTACTGGTCCTGTACTTTTTGCCATCTCGATACTTGTACTCGAACTGCACTGTTAAATCCCCAGCACGATTTTTTCGCACCCTACCTCGGAGGCCACCACCATCATTGAGAATAGTCCCGATATCCTCCTCAGCGACCGCTTTTAACCTGGCAGTAGTTAACAGGTTGAGAGCCATGTTCGTATACCTTGATTGCTCGTGTGCTGCTCCTGCACCCACACTGCACCCACAAATTTATGAGATTGTATTGGATCATGCTGGACTAGTTAGAACAATGGGTTTCTAAATATGCCTATAATTTGCTGTATTTTTTGAATATTCTGGATGTTCTGAGGTTTGGTTGGATGCTTGCGAACTTAACTACGAACCAGGCGGTCGCACGTTCGAATCGTGCCGGGCGCGCCATATACAAAAAAGCCTCACCCATCGGGTGGGGCTTTTTTGTATCCGGAGTGTTCCTGCCGAAGAACGTGCTCGTTCGACAAACTGCGACGAATAGGAGCAGTTTGGGCGCAGGAGCGCAGCGACGGCGGGTCGCAGACCCGAAAACAGCCCCTAGGCTGTTTGAGCCAATCGTGCCCTGCTCCTACCTATCTTTCTGGCCTTTTTTCAGTTTTCTACAGAAGAGGAGCGAGTGTTACGCAGAACCATGGTGTTGCGGACTGAACGTTTAGCAAGAACCAGGAACCCTTCGTCGACGACTAGCTTTAACGGCGCGACTCCTACCGTGGTGTAAAACAAATGCAGCGACTGATTCGTACGGATACAATCAGTTTGAAACAATCAGAAGAGGTCAGTTTGTGGAAAGGGATGATCGCGTCGCGTGTGTAGATTTGTTTTGTGGAGCGGGCGGATTAACCCACGGCTTTGGTATTGAGGGCCTGCGCGTGGCCGCGGGAGTTGATTTGGATTCGGCCTGTAGATATCCGTATGAAGCAAACAACGAAGCCGTATTTGTAGAGAAAGATGTAGCTGAGTTTACTGCCAGCGAACTGACGGCATTGTTTGGCAATGCGCGGGTCAAGATCCTCGCTGGTTGCGCTCCTTGCCAGCCTTTTTCCACCTACGCTCAGCGATATGACGAGCTCCGTGACCATAAATGGTCCTTGTTGTATGAGTTCGCCCGGCTGGCCAAAGCTACCAAACCCGATGTCATAACGATGGAAAATGTTCCCAAGCTCGCGAAGCATCCCGTATTTTTAGATTTTGTCGATACGCTACAGCGTCTGAACTACCGAACTTGGTTCAAGGTGGTTGATAGTTGTGATTACGGCGTACCGCAGAGTCGCAAGCGGTTGGTTTTGCTAGCTTCGCTGCACGGGGATATCGAATTAGTGCCCCCTACAACCCCAAAACCAAGGACTGTGAAGCAAGCCATCGGTAGGCTGAGGCCGCTCGCTGCGGGCGAGGGTGCTCCACGAGATCCGTTGCACGTGACAGCTACACTTAGTGATCTGAATATGAAGCGTATGAAGGCGTCAAAGCCTGGCGGTACCTGGCGTGATTGGCCCCAGCACTTGGTCGCCGATTGTCATAAGCGTAGCAGTGGTAAGACTTTCCCTGGCGTGTATGGCCGCATGGAGTGGGATAAGCCGTCACCCACCATGACAACACAGTGTTTTGGCTTCGGTAACGGTCGCTTCGGTCATCCAGATCAAGATAGAGCGATCTCCCTCAGGGAGGCGGCAATTCTCCAGAGTTTCCCCAAAAGCTATAAGTTCGTCGAGTCCCGAAAAAAGGTGCAATTTAAGGCGCTAGGTAGGTTGATTGGTAATGCTGTCCCCGTCGAGCTGGCTCGAGCAGTTGCAGTGAGTATCAAGCTACATGTGAAAGAGGTTGGGATTAGTCGAGGTTAAGAGCCCACATGCGGACTACCTCAGGCTCATGAAAGGAGTTCATTAGAGTTGGAGCAACAACAGCAAGCAGTTGAAGCAAGTCGAATCATTGCGGTCCCAGAACCAGGTCAACTCGTTGAAGTGAGACGACGCCAATGGGTTGTTGCAGATATTGTGGCTTCCGAGTCGAGCGTCGCTGGTCGCGCCACTCAACACTTAGTCACGCTGTCCTCAATTGATGAGGATGGGTTAGGCGAGGAACTGCAGGTCGTTTGGGAGATTGAGCCCGGCGCCCATATCATTGAGAAAGCGGGCCTCCCCGAAATCACCGGTTTCGACTATGCCGAAAAGCTAGATGCTTTCTTGGACGCCGTGCGCTGGGGCGCAGCAACTAACGCAGACAGAGGGTTCCTCCAGGCGCCCTTTCGCAGTGGCGTATCGATAGAAGACTTTCAGCTCGACCCCTTAGTTCGGGCCATCAACATGGCTCGGGCGAACCTACTGATCGCAGATGACGTAGGGCTGGGCAAGACCATCGAAGCGGGTCTGGTCATCCAGGAATTGCTGCTCCGACATCGAGCGCGCTCCGTCCTTGTTATTTGCCCAGCGTCTCTGCAACAGAAGTGGCAGGATGAGATGCAGGAGAAGTTCGGTTTGGATTTCAAGATCGTCAATACCGACTATATCCGTCAAATGAGGCGCGATCTTGGTATTCATGCCAACCCCTGGACGTCATTCCCTCGTCTGATCACCTCTCAAGACTGGCTCAAATCGGGTGAAGCACTGCGATTGATGCGAGACACCTTATCTGGAGCCAAGCGTTACCCTCGAAAATTCGATATTTTGGTGGTGGACGAGGCGCACAACATCGCACCATCCGGCTCTGCGAACTATGTCTTAGAAAGTCAGCGCACGCGATTGATACGAGAGATAGCGCCGCACTTTCAACACAAGCTGTTTCTAACAGCGACCCCTCACAACGGTTATACAGAATCATTTACGTCGCTTTTAGAGTTGTTAGACGATCAACGCTTTGCGCGCAACATACTCCCCGACGAAAAACAGCTGCAGCAGGCTATGGTTCGACGCTTGAAGACTGACCTGGTCGATGCCAAGGGTAATCCTCTGTATCCAGAGCGAAAGCTTCAGGCACTTGAGGTCAATTATTCTAACGAAGAGCGGCGAGTCCATCAGCTACTTGATGATTACTGCCAAAGTAGAGAAGAGACGGCAGATCAAGACAGAAAATATATCGGCACCCACTTTGTAAACAGTCTTATGAAGAAACGGTTGTTTTCGTCTCCGGCGGCTTTCGCTTCTACTCTCGAAAAGCATGTGAATACGGTCAACCAAGGGGGTAAGCCTGCCAAGGCGACGGTTATTGAGGAGCGGATCCTCAGAAAGGCGCTGCTTAAGGCCGAAGAGGACTACGCTAGGGACGAGGATTACGAGGCGGCGCAGGAAGAGGCCGTAGAGGAAGCCACCAAGCGCAGCGCGCCCCTGACGGGCGATCAAAAGCGACTGATTAGCCAATTAAGAGATTGGGCCCAGTCCGCACAGCATCAAAGCGACTCCAAGGCTGATGCGATATGCACTTGGATTGAGGCGAACCTCAAGACGGATAGCGACTGGAATCATCGTCGCGTCATATTGTTCACGGAATACCGAACAACACAGCAA
The DNA here is from genome assembly GCF_000153125.2 of Congregibacter litoralis KT71. Taxonomy (NCBI): domain Bacteria; kingdom Pseudomonadati; phylum Pseudomonadota; class Gammaproteobacteria; order Cellvibrionales; family Halieaceae; genus Congregibacter; species Congregibacter litoralis. The sequence continues at coordinate 3,098,011 of NZ_CM002299.1, read as the reverse complement.
TGGTTACAAAAAATCCTCACTGAAGCGGGCTATGGTGGTGATCGATTGGCCATCATTCATGGAGGTATGGACCAAGAGGAGCGTGAAGACGTAAAGGCCGCATTCCAAACAAACCCAAAGGATGCAGACGTAAGAATCCTATTGGCCACAGATGCGGCATCAGAAGGTATTGATCTGCAGAACTACTGTAATTGCCTCATGCATTTGGAGATTCCTTACAACCCTAATGTTATGGAACAGCGTAATGGCCGTATCGACCGCCATGGACAAAAGGAAAGTGAGGTACTGATCTGGCACCCGGTAGATGCGGGTGACTCCGATGGTAAAGCAGTAGGGGGGCATAAAGAGGACATCATTCGCGCCCTTAGAAAGCTGGAATCAATGCGTGAAGATATGGGTAGTGTTGAATCGCCACCAGTTTGCTAGACACCTTTCAGCCATACAAAATGGCTATCAGAGAGGTGTTTATGAGCAACAAGCGTTACCCCGAAGAATTCAAGAGAGAAGCCGTTCGCCAGATCACGGATCGCGGCTACAGCGTGGCGGACGTGGCCAGTCGGCTGGGCGTGACGACGCACAGTCTGTATGCCTGGGTGAAGAAGTACGGGCCGGCTGCTGAGCAACATCGAGTGGAGGCTGATGATCAGGCCGAGATTCGTCGGCTACAAAAAGAGCTTAAGCGTGTCACGGAGGAGCGTGACATTCTAAAAAAAGCCGCGGCGTACTTCGCGAGCCAATCCGAGTGAGGTACGCTTTTATTCAATCCCATCGCCACCAGTTGCCGGTGCGGCATCTGTGTTCTTTGCTTAACGTTCACCCCAGCGGTTTCTATGCGTGGCGTCGACAGCCGCTATCGGCTCGCGGTTGTGAGGACAAGCGGCTCTCTGGCCTGATCAAGCAGTTCTGGCTCGAGTCCGGTGCTGTGTATGGCTATCGGAAGATCCATCGTGATTTGCATGAAATAGGCGAGTGTTGCGGCCCCAACCGTGTCCACCGTCTCATGAAAGACGCTGGAATCAGGGCGCAGGTTGGATATCGCAAGCCACGGCATAAGGTTGGCAAAGCGCATGATGTGACGCCTAACGTACTGCAGAGACAGTTTAATCCGGCTGCGCCGAACGAGCGATGGGCGACCGACATCACCCATATTCGGACCCACGAAGGCTGGTTGTACCTGGCCGTGGTCATCGACTTATTCTCGCGCCGGGTGATTGGCTGGTCGATGCAATCACGGATCACGAGCGATCTGGTTCTAGATGCCTTGTTGATGTCGGTGTGGCGTCGCAAGCCGGTGAGCAAGGTACTTGTTCATTCGGACCAGGGCAGTCAATACACAAGCTATGACTGGAGCGCGTTTCTACGCGCAAACGGCCTTGAGGGCAGTATGAGCAGACGCGGCAACTGCCATGACAACGCAGTCGCTGAAAGCTTCTTCCAGCTACTGAAACGCGAGCGCGTGAAGCGCAAGATATATCCGACCCGGCAGGATGCCCGGGCCGATATCTTTGACTATATCGAGATGTTCTACAACGTCAGACGCCGGCATGGCTCGAACAGCCTGCTGTCACCTGTAGACTACGAACAGCATCACGAAAAACAGCTGGAAAGTGTCTAGAGAACTGGTGGCGATTCATGTAAATCCAGTGATCGCACCCCAAATGTCAGGATTGATAGAAGGCAGACAAAAGGAACTCAATACTCGTGAGGCGGAGGCGAGAACCCAAAAGGCCAAAAAGTTCGTCAAGGCCGAGCGTCAGCTCAATGAAAAGATTGCCAAACTACATGAGCAATTGGCGCAGACGCGACAAGACTTTCATCTAACACCAGAACATATACTCGCTGCAGTACAAACTGGGCTCTCCATTGCCGAAAAACCAGCGCTCAAGCCGGCAGCATTAGCTGATGCGCCGGACGGTAGCGTCTTCAAGATGCCAGAACTCACCGGGAACTGGGCAGCTTGTACCAAGGGCTTGCGTCATCCCTACACTCACGTCATCAGGCCCATTACCTTTGATCATGAAGTAGCAAAAGGCCGGGACGACGTCGTATTGGTGCATCTCAATCATCGTCTGGTGCAGATGTGTTTGCGGCTTTTACGTGCAGAAGTCTGGGCGCTATCCGATGTGAAAAGGATGCATCGGGTCACCCTGAGATCACTGCCTGATGACCGAATCGAAGGAGTCGCGGCTGTCATCGTATCCCGTCTGGTTGTTACAGGCGGTAACCATCATCGCTTGCATGAGGAAATCACTTACTCCGGCGGTTATCTAAAGGACAAAACCTATAGCCGCGAGACGGGCGTCAAGAAGCTAGATGACCTGCTTGCCACTGCTAAGCCGGCAGACGCAAACGACTCTTTGTGCGATGCACTGAAACTTCGATTCGATCGCAATCTCGACTCGGTTCAAAAGACCATTGATGCCCGGTCCAAAGAGCGACTTAAGGACCTCGAGGGCACGCTGCAGAGGAGAAAAGACACTGAGATCAGAGATATATCGACCGTGTTAGATGAGTTGGAGGCGTCGATTAAAGCGGAGTTAAAGAGTGCTGAGGATCCAGAGCAGTTATCGCTTTTTACGGAGGATGAGCGCACCCAGGTTCGGCGCGACCTTGATGCATTAAAAGCTAGGTTGTCGCGCATACCGGAAGAAAGGGAGCAAGAGATACAAGCTATCGAATATCGTTACGGTGACTACGTGGCCCGAACATTTCCAGTGGCGGTCGTCTTTCTCGTGCCACAGTCGATGGTAGGGGAAAGTTAAATGGATGAAGTGATGTCGCAACATGGCGAATGGTTGTCCCTCATTGAGGTCTCTGGCCCGTTTCTGGCCGAGCCTGTCTTGAGGGATGCTTTTCCAGCCGGGCTACAGAAGCTGGATTCGACAAAGAAGAAGCAGTTCCGTCAAACCTATGAAGAATGGCGTGAGTCGGTTGATTCAGATGATGAGTTACAAAGCGAACTCCACCAGCAGTGGATCGACTGGGTGCTTAAGCAAGGGCTCGAGTGGGATGAGGACAACGAGGGAGAAGAGCTAAAGGCAGCCGACCAAGTACCCGCCGATATACAACTGGATCTGCCTGAATATCAGCTGTCTATCAAGCCGAGTTATGTGCTCTACGGATCAGACAAGGAAGCCCCCTATCTGTTGGTGAGCCACTATTCGGCTGACACCAATTTGAACGACGTGTTCGCAGGTGACGGTTGGTCCACCTCCCCAGCTGAGCGTATGAGCCACCTCTGTCGAAAAGTAGGCGCTCGGCTTGGTCTGGTCACCAACGGTGAACAATGGATGTTCGTGGATGCTCCAGAAGGTGGGATAACCAGCTACGCCAGTTGGTATGCGCGGCTTTGGAGTCAGGAGCCGATTACGCTAATCGCCTTTCATGAGTTGCTCAACATCCGAACCGTGTTCAATGGCTTTGGGCTCAATGCAGTAAAACTCACTGGTCTGCTTGATGAGTCGATCAAGCACCAGGACGAAGTGACCGAGACTTTGGGGGCTCAAGTTCAGCGTGCTGTCGAGGTATTGGTGCAATCATTGGATCGAATCAACAACGATTCCAGCGGCGAGTTGTTGGAGTGTATCGAGCCACCTGAGCTTTACGAGGCCGGGCTCACATTCATGATGCGCCTGGTATTTTTGCTCTGTGCAGAAAAGCGAGGGTTGCTGCTCCTAGACGATGAGACGTACACAGAAAATTACGCTTTATCGACCTTGAGGATGAAGCTGCGTAAGGAAGCGGGCTTGCATGGCGAGGAGGTGCTTTCCTACAGAACGAATGCCTGGTCGCGGCTCTTGGCGCTGTTTAGAGCTGTATATGGTGGAATAGATCATAAATCGCTGCGTATGCCTGCCCTTGGCGGGTCGCTTTTCGATCCAGATCGTTTCCCATTTTTGGAGGGAAGGTCGAAGGATTCGATCTGGAAGAGCCAGGAGGCACGCCCACTGCCGATTGATAATCGTACCGTGCTGCTTTTTCTGGACGCTATTCAGCTGTATCAGGGTAGAACGCTGTCCTATCGTGCGCTCGACGTGGAACAAATTGGTTACGTATACGAAGGCCTGCTTGAGAAGACAGTAATCAGGGCAAAGGACGTGACACTCGAACTTGAAGCAACTCAAAAGTCCAAGAAACCTTGGGTATTGCTCTCTGAACTTGCTTCGGCAGAAAGTGATGGCGAGGCCGCCGTTAGAAAACTGTTGGTCGAGCGGACAGGAAGTTCGCCCTCTCGGGTCAAAAATGATCTCTCGAAGGCAATCAGTGAAGCAGATTCTGAGGCACTGCTACTATCATGTTCAAATGATGTATCTCTTCGTGATCGAGTTAAGGCCTACACGCATTTCTTGAAGAAAGACGCTTGGGATAATCCGCTCATCTATACTAAAGGCGCCTTTATAGTTGGTGCCGGCACTGACCGCCGCGGGACGGGCAGCCATTACACTCCGAAATCACTTACCGAATCTATTGTTAACGATACATTGACCCCGATTACTTTCGTGGGTTCTACCGAGGGGCAACCACGCGAGCAATGGATGCTTAAGTCAGCCGCCGAGCTGCTTGATTTGAAGATCTGCGATCCGGCAATGGGTTCGGGCGCTTTTCTAGTACAAGCTTGCCGCTGGCTGGGCGAACGTCTCTGCGAAGCTTGGTCTCAAGCCGAGGCCGCGGGTAAAGTCGTGAGCGTAAAAGGGGAAGTTTTGGAGACCGTGGACGAAAGCGAGCTGCTACCTCTAGATGCAGAAGAGCGAATGGTGGTAGCGCGGCGTCTCATTGCGGAGCGTTGTCTCTATGGTGTGGATCTTAATCCTCTAGCGGTAGAACTCGCTAAATTGTCTATCTGGCTAGTAACGCTCGCAAAGTCACGTCCTTTTGGTTTTCTCGATCACAACCTACGCAGTGGAGATAGCCTGCTAGGTATACACAAGCTTGACCAGCTGATCAATCTGGGTATGTCGCCAGGTGAGAAAACTCAGCAACGACTATTTGGTCAGAACATTGAGAAAGCAGCTCGAAGTGCAATGGAGTTGCGAACACTTCTGCGAGATATGCCAATTCGTGACATACATGACGTTGAAGCTATGGCTCTTTTGGATTCTGATGCACGTCAGAAACTGGAAGTGCCAGAGAAAATCGCGGATGCATTTGTAGCCGAGGTATTTTCTTGCAATGGAAATGAGTCCGCCCTAGAAAATGCGATTTCCTCTCTAGCTGTTGAAGCCGGCCAGGCCGTTGATGGTGATCAGGATGCAATTAGTGAAATCACTAAGCGAGCGAATTCCAATCTCTCCTTGGATTTGCCGCCGGGAAAAGAAAGAAGGAGGCCGTTTCATTGGCCCATAGAGTTTCCAGAAGTCTTTCTAAGGGATAAAAATGGTTTCGATGCGTTGATTGGGAACCCTCCATTTCTTGGAAACCGGCTGTGGAAGACTTCACTGGGTCAAAAGTCGCAATGGCTGTGCCAAATGGTGCTTGGAGCCTCTCCGGGTAAAATCGATTTGTGCGTCGTCTTCCATCGGCGTGCCGTGACGCTTCTGGGTAGCGATGGTTGTTATGGCCTTTTAGCGACGAGCAATATTGCAGAGGGCAGTGCTGTCGGGGTGGGGCTCGGCGAGGTTGTTAAGCAAGGGAACATCTATTTTTCTAAAAGAAGTATGCCCTGGCCTGGCACAGCAGCTGTAGTAGTTGCGATCGTTGGCTTCATCAAAGGGGAGTGGCTTTCTGATTGCGACGCTGATGGTCGTAAGTGTGCTCGGATAGGTCCGAGACTTGAGCCCGAAGAGCTGGACGCGTGGAAGCCCCAGGCGCTAGCTGAGTCACCTTTTGCCTTTGCGGGTGTGGACAACAGTAAAGGCTTGGCCTTCGTTATCAAACCGGATAACCCTTGGTTTGATGGTTTGAGGGATGAAAAAAACAGCTTGTTGAGGCCTTATATCACTGGCGATGATATCACCAGTTATGCGTTGCAAAAGTATGACCGCTGGGCATTGGATATAGCTGATCTGACTCTAGAAGAGTTAGAAAATAAGTGGCCGCTAGCTTACCGTTTTCTAGTTGAAGAGGTTCAACCTACTCGTACCCCAGAAGCACTCAAGAGTTACAAGGGGCTCTATGAGCGTTGGTGGCAGTTTTGGAACCATCGAGCTGACCAGATGAAAAGACTTCGTCAAAGGAGTGAGTTTGTCGCGTTTTCTAAAGTCACTAAACATCCAATATGTATGCTTGCACCTACAGAGTGGATATACACCAACAAAGTTTTATTGATAGAAAGCTCTAGAACAGACCTTTTTGCGATATGCCTGAGTGGTTTTTTCAGAACATGGTTGCAGGTGTTTTCAGGCGGGAAGCTGGAGGGGCGTTTGACTTTGTCAATTACAGAGTCAGTTGGAAAGTTCCCATTTCCAGCAGTAATTGCATCAGACTTATGTATAGAGACTGCTGTCCAATTCAATGATCTGGCCGTGAAGTTTAGTGAAGAGAATGATTGTGGTCTCACTGACGTTATGAATTCAGTGAATGATCCAACCAACAGCGAGCCTGTCATCAACGATATCCGCAAACTATTTATTTTACTGGACACAGAGGTTGCAGCTGCATACGGATGGCCTGATTTAAGTATTAGTTACGACTTTCGAATTTTTCCTGGTGGCTCATCAAACGACGCATGGCGATGGGCGCTTACTGATGATATGAGGTCGATAATACTGGGCCGATTAGTGGATCTAAACAAGCAGATCTACCAAACAGAAAATGGTGGCATAGGAGTTAATGCTGCTTCAATGGATAGAAAAGAATATCGAGCCCCCACTGACACCGAGCTCGAATTGGACAAAGTGGCGGAGCCAAGGCCTCAAATGGACATATTCGGAAAAGATAAATAATGACAAAGGAATTTGAGCTCAAAGTCGACCCGAGAATATTGGAGCTCTTGGGGCCAAACCTATATACCAATGTCTACTACGTCTTGGCTGAATTGATAGCCAATGCATACGATGCAGATGCTAACAATGTCTACATAATTTCAAATAGAGACGACATCCGAGTAGAGGATGACGGCCATGGAATGTCGTACGAGAACGGCGACATAGAAAAATATCTCAATGTTGCTGGCGTTTCGCGAACAAATGATAACGATTCATTAACGCGATCGGGCCGACGGCTAAAAATGGGCCGAAAAGGCGTTGGAAAGCTAGCCGCTTTATCCGTCTCTGAGAACGTCGATGTTTTGACTGTCGCTGATGGTGAAAAATCGGGGTTTGTTCTCACGCGATATCCTGACCCGGATAGCATGCTTAGGGCCATTGATGATAACGAAGTAGTGTTTGAGTACATTGAAGATCATGGCTCTGCAATTGTTATGCGTAACCCGCAGTACAGGCTACATAAGACATTAAGCGCGATTAAGCGAAATCTTCTCAAGATATTTCCTCTCGTTGACGCGAATTTTCGTATCCACATTGTTCGAGACAATGAGGTTGAAGTGGTCGAAGACTTTGACCAAAACATAATCCAGGAACTGGGAGCCTTGATTACATTAGGTAATGAGTATGCTCCTCTATGTGATCTGGTTCCAAATTTGTATCCAGACTCTAGGTCGGATCTAGTTGATGCGACGGATAGTCTATCTATTCCATTGATCATGCGTGATCAACAGGGCCATGAACATGAATACCATATGACGATTGAGGGATGGATAGGAGCATACAGAACCACGCGAGGCCGCAAAGCTGAGATTACCGATTTTCCTGATAACTTCATTTCGATTTATGCAAACAAGAAGATGGGCGAGTTTAATGTTCTCCCAGCAGTTGGTCAGAACAAAATGGGTGAGGCCTATGTTATTGGTCAGCTGCATATCGACCTTTTCGAATTATCTGAATTGCCTGATATGGCCCTTAGCAATCGCCAAGGCTACAAGTCTGACGATCCACGCTATGTAGCAATGCTTGAGCTCGTAAGAAGTCTGGGGTCGGTCGGTTTTCGTAGAGTCCACCGGCTCAATATGCCACCTGACTGTGGCGGTGCTGCGTAGCGTACTGTACCGGGGATAGGTAACCGAGGCGCGCTTGTTTCCGAGTCCGGTTGTAGAAGATCTCAATATACTCCCGGATCGCTGCTCTCGCCTGCGCACGCGTCTCAAAGCGTTCATGGTGAATGAGCTCCGACTTCAGGATTCCCCAAACGCTCTCCATCGGCGCGTTGTCCCAACAGTTTCCTTTGCGGCTCATGGACGACAGCATCTGGTGCTGCCGTAGCAGCTGCTGATAGCTCCTCGCACAGTACTGACTGCCGCGATCGGAATGATGAAGAAGCCCAGGACCTGGTTGCCTGACATCGATCGCACGGCGCAGTGCCGTCTCCGTCAGGTTAACCGTCATCCGTTCCGACATCGCGTATCCGACAAGCTCCCCGTTGAACAGGTCTTTGATGCCTGCCAGGTACAGCCAGCCCTCGGCGGTGTCGACGTAGGTGAGATCCGTCAGCCACACCTTGTTCGGCACATCGACGGAGAACTGTCTGGCAAGCCGGTTCGGCGCCACAGGCAGCCTGTGCTTCGAGTCCGTGGTCACACGGAACCGCCGCTTCTGCTTGCAGCGAAGGCCCTGCTCGCGGCGAATACGCTTGATGCGGTGTACGCCGACACGAATACCGTTGTCGGCAAGATCGGACTGAAGTCGCTCGGGACCATACGTCCTGCGCGTGCGCTCGTGAGCCGCCTTGATCTCCAGCGTCAAACGCGCGTTCGCCTTCGACCGTGGTGACGGCGGCCGCTTGCGCCAGGCGTAGTAGCCGCTCTCGGATACGTCCAGCAGACGGCACATCGCGGCGACAGAGTGCTCGTGCCGTAGCCGGTGAATCTGCGCGTACCTCACCGGGATTCCTTCGCGAAGTACGCCGCAAACTTTTTTAGCAGATCGCGCTCCTGCTTGACCTCAGCGAGCTCACGCCGGGCACGGGCCAGCTCCATCTCAAGCTCTGTGGGTGCGCGCTGATGCTCACCCACCTGCTTCAGCTTTCCTGCCCGGGCTGCACGCACCCAGTTACTGAGACTGCTCTTGGGGATCGACAGCCGCTCTGCCGCCTTCGCCACCGACATGCCGGTCGACTCAACCAGCTTCACGGCCTCAGCCCGGAACTCCGGCGTGTAAGATGCCTTGGGGATTCTTTCCATCGTTGTCCTCCAGATCGTAAAGATAAACGATCCGATGGACTCCACGAATTCCGACCGACCTCAGTCTTCTGAATGATATTTTGAAGATGAGAGACAAGTTCACCGATCTGAGGAAGCGCAAAGTAGAGCAACGAAAGATTGACGAGCAGCAAGAAAGAGAGGAGGAGCTTAAGCGAAATGTTGATGCATTTCGACAGAAGTCCAGTGAGAGTGCTGCCCAAGAGGTTCTGCAGCTTGGTGAGAATCTATCAAGGGAAGCAATTGAGAATATAGTTGCTAAAGCCATTAGTGATAACAGCCCAGATCTCGGACTTAAAAGCCTAATAGATACGCAAAAGAAGAAAATTCTTATTAGTCAGACACGTGCCGACAAGCCCTTTGCCGACATCATTTATCAGATGCTGTTGATGAATGGCGCACCCGCCGAAGACATCATTTACACTAATTGTGATGACCAAAGGAGCAGAGTCCCGGATGGTTTTCATTTGTACGATTATCTTCGAGCTTTTTTTGTAGATAGTATTTCAACTCAAAAAATTCTAGTTATCTTTATCACAAGTGAAAATACCAAGCGTTCGTGGGGTGCAATTACTGAGGTTGGGGCAGCCTGGATCACTCAAGTTGATCACAAAATATTTAACATTCATCCCTTCAGGCCCGAGCACCCACTTGACAACAATGCCGTTTGGCAAACTACCAACCGGGAAGAACCAACTCGTGGAGAGTTATGGGTTACGCCACTTGATGCCGATATTCTTTGCGAGAAAATAGAGGCCGTGTGTGGCGAAATCGGCTATGGCAAGGCTAGCAGGGCAGATAACCACGCGCATTTGCAGACACTCGTTTCGGTCCGCGAAAGTTAATGGCTTATAAGAAGTGTGTCGCTTTGAAAAAAGGGCTTCATGGTGCTGGAAATGGATTTTCCGACAGAGGTAGAGAATGAGTGTGTTGGTAAGCAATGTTAATCCCAGTGCATACATTGTCATAAAGCGGAAAGATGGTGTCGAATACGGAATCGATTTAACTGGCCATAAGGAATTGTTCAGCTCAATCAGCAGCGGTGACTGGGTCATCTGTGCCAATGAACGCGGGGAATTCTATTCTGTAGGTAGAGTTTATCGAATTAGGAATAAGTTGGACCGTACGACTCTTCTGTTCGATAAGCAGCTAATCGCAGATGAGCCAGCGTCTTTAAGCGCTTCTGGGTTGAATATTCCCACAACTAGTCAGATATCACGACTCGAGTGGACTTTGTTCGCGGAGGCCATTCCTAGGCTGACGAATAGGACCTTGCCTGAGGTTCCACTGATCGAAGATGTGGAGTATGTCCGCGACCTTCTGCAAATCTCCGTAATGGACGACCTCCTGGGGCCAGCGAATGGCCCAATGGAGCAGATAAGCGATATGAGTGTGCGCGATCGTTACCTTGTTGGTCGACTGGCGCCGCTTGATGCTGCGGCTAAGGGTGATGGTTTAGGAGTAGACGGTTCTGGCGAGGATGATGAGGATCCTGATGATCTCGTAGTAAAGGCGCAAGCCCAGAAGCCAGACTCTCCGTCCAATAACGCCGTGCCTGACGCCGAAACCTCTGAGGAGGTGGACACGGGCAACAATCAATCACTCATTCCCTCAAGTTTCGGACTAACTTTTTGTGTTGCGGGTGATATCGATGAGATCGAGATTGAGGCGCTTTGGGGTCGATACGAGCGCTTCTACGACCACGACGAATACAAGATCATCAAGGACCCTGAGACAGGCGAGGAGAAACAGGGAGCAAAGGTAAAGATATGGCAGCGTGTCCCCTGTGGTGGATCCGTCTCCCTAACGCTCAAAGAGGGTGTTATTGCGCCAATTTCGCCTGATAAAGAAAATCCGTCGGTCGTTGTGCAGGGTGCTGTGAGAGAACCGAACGAAAAGGGCGACCGACTTATCACCCTCTTTTTAGTCAATACTCAAGCTGAGCCTGACACCAACAAAGATACCGCTTGGATCTTCCAGCCGGAAATCATTACTCGTGCGATTGAAGGTGACGCGCCAATCTTTCGGCGTCGACCTGTTCTGAGCACCGATGATAGCGAGCAGGAAAGAAAATCGCTTGAAATGATCTATCGGAAGCAAGTCGAGTTTGCGGTAGGCCATGGTGTTGCTGTTCATGCGACGGCGGCAACTGAAAGCCTTGAGCTAGCCACCGAAATTCGAACGGTCGTGATGCCTGAGTACGAAGTGCCAATAACAGATGTCCCTGGCGGTAAGGGCGGGGATAACGATCGGCCCGTGCAGAAGACGATAGTCCGAGATGGCTATCTTAGTATGCTTCGTCTTGCCGCAATGGAACGGTCAGATTTAGTGGCTGTATTGAACATGATGGCAGACGACTACACGGCCTGGATTAAAGAGCAGTCAGGTCGTATCGATTCGGAATTCGCGGAGCACAAAGCAGCGGCCGAAATCGCGATGGATCGCTGTGACGAGATTAATGCCCGCCTGAAAGAAGGTATCGCCGTACTAGCTGACACCTCCAACGAAAACGCTTTGAAAGCCTTTCGTTTTGCCAATAAGGCAATGGCAAAGCAACGTATACAGAGTATCTATGCCCTCAAGCGACGCCGTGGCGACAAGATCGTTACGGTGGACGAAGTTGCCAAGGACCCTAAGAATTATTCTTGGCGTTCGTTTCAGTTGGCTTTTTTGCTGCTCTCCCTTCCCGCGCTGGCGGACCCAAAGCACAACGACAGAACAGATCCCGCCGAAGCCTTCGCTGATCTGCTCTGGTTTCCTACCGGTGGTGGTAAGACCGAGGCCTATTTGGGTGTGGCGGCATTTACGATGGCTATTCGCCGCTTTCAGGGCAATTTGGGCGGTTACGATGCCAGCCGAGGCCTTTCCGTAATCATGCGCTACACGTTGCGATTGCTTACTCTTCAACAGTTCCAAAGGGCGACAGCACTAATGTGTGCAATGGAGGTCCTTCGTCGGCAATGGAATGCTGAAGGCGATAAGAGTCTAGGAGAGTATCCATTTACGATTGGTCTCTGGGTGGGTAACAAGGTTACGCCCGGTACAACCAAGGCGAGTCATAAGGCTATCAGTGATGTTCGAGACCCTAACACCTTCAGCGCTGGGGGCACCTCGCCCGCACAGTTGACGAGTTGTCCTTGGTGCGGCACCGACATCGATCCGGGCAGAGACATCGAGGTCAATACTCACAAACTACAAACCGCGATTTACTGCGGCGATAAAAAAGCGCGTTGTGAGTTTTCTAAAGGAAGATCTTCTGGCCATCCACATCCGGGCTTGCCTGCGCTGGTAGTCGATGAAGAGATTTATCACAGGCCTCCATCAATGATGATCGCGACGGTGGATAAGTTCGCCATGATGGCTTGGCGCGGCGAGACGCGTACGTTGTTTGGCAAGGCCGAATTGGAATGTCAGCGCCATGGTCTTTTATGGGCGGATGCACCGTGCAGCGGTAATCATCCCAAGACAGCTACGATGCCGAAATCGCAAGCGCAGGCCATAAGGCCAATTCGACCGCCTGATTTGATTATTCAAGATGAGTTTCACCTGATCAGTGGTCCGCTCGGCACGATGATCGGACTCTATGAGACGGCTGTCGATGAGCTCGCTACCTGGCATTTGGATGAAAAAGCGATTCGGCCAAAGGTGATTGCATCCACGGCGACCGTACGAAAGGCGAAAGAGCAGGTCAGTGGCGTGTTTATGCGCAAGGTGGCTGTTTTTCCTCCTAGCGGCCTGGATGTAGAAGACAATTTCTTTTCGGTGCAACGGCCTATTGAGCAGCACTATGGCCGACGTTATCTCGGTATATGCTCGCCTGGTAGTGCCAGGCCAGCGGTGCTCATTCGCTTGTACACATCGCTTCTCACGGCCTCTCAGGCGCTGTTTGATCGATTCGGCAAAGTGGCCGACCCATATATGACTAGCGTGGGCTACTTCAATTCACTCCGAGAATTAGGCGGTATGAAGCGCCTGGCCGAAGACGACGTTCAAACCCGTTCTTATCGAGTCCAGATGAGTAAAGTCGATCGACCCGGTTTGGCACAGCGTAGCGTCAACAATATTAAGGAGCTTACGTCTCGAGTTTCTAGTCAAGATATACCGAAGTATCTGGACCTATTAGAGGTGCCGTTTAAAGCCGAGTGGGATGCCGCCGCCGGTAAATACGTAACGAAGTGGCAAGAAAAAGAGGACAGGGCGGTAGATGTCGTGCTGGCGACGAATATGTTGTCAGTTGGTGTAGACGTTAATCGACTTGGCATCATGGCTGTTAACGGGCAGCCCAAGACAACAGCCGAATATATACAGGCGACAAGCCGAGTCGGGCGTAGTTTTCCAGGGCTTGTTTGCACAGTACTGACCTGGTCAAGGCCTAGAGACCTATCTCATTACGAGAGCTTCGAGCATTACCATGCGACGTTCTACATGCATGTAGAAGCACAGTCAGTTACACCATTCTCTCCCCGTGCGATGGATCGTGGCTTAACCGGAGCCATGCTGAGTTTGATGCGTTTGGGTGATGATGAGCTAAGCCCCAATGATGGTGCCTTTACCTTGAAATCCACTGCGGCGCCTGCGGTGACAAACATAATCAAGACTGTTACCGACAGAGTGTTGATGGTGGAGGAGAGTGCTGACGCTGAATCGCTCGCTCGAGGAGCTATAAAGCAGCGTATTGATGACTGGGTGAAAGAGAATGGCGTCCCCGGAAGAACGGTTGCTTACGAGAAGAGAGGGGCTAACGTCGACTCCAAGGTGGCACTCATTCGTTCGCCTGGCATCAAGGAATGGGACGGATTCACCGTGCCTATGTCGATGCGAGAAGTAGAGCCCGGCGTTAAGTTGCAGATGCATCTCAAAAAGCTGGATCCCGGACCCGAGTGGAAGGCGCAAGTCAAAAAAGATGGCGGGGGTGAGGAATGAGCGAAGTGACCCCAGTCGGGGAGGTTCGTCCTAGCCAGCTTTTATGGACCTACGGCCCCGGTGCGTTGGTAGATATGCCTAGTTTGTCAGTTCTGACGCTGGGTATCGATCGCTGGGATAAAGATCGATGCCCGCCGATCGTCGAGGCAAGGCTGCTTGCTGCTGTTAGGCGCATTCTTGGCCAACAGGTCGAGAGCATGCGAATGCCTCCTTATGTTAAGGCAGACAAAATTGATCCTTGGTCGCCTGAAGCGAAAGTGGGTGTGCCTGTAAGGCCATTTCCGCGCTGGTTGCGTTGTGTGAAATGTGGAATGTTGGCGGAGTACGATTCAGGGCTATTCAAAGTCAAAGAGAGTCGGTACCGGCCGGAGAATACGAGGTTTGTGCATGAGTCGTGTCGTGGGTCAGACGGTGATAAACCTGCTCGTGACGCGGATGCGGTTCCTGCCCGTTTTCTTTTGGCGTGCCGCAATGGCCATTTAGACGATTTTCCTTGGCGCTACTACGTGCACGGTGGTCAGAATTCAGGATGTACCGGTGGATTGCGATTCTTCGAGGCGGGGGCTTCGCTTCAGACCGAAAACCTGTGGGTGAAATGTGATAGCTGCGGTGCTAAACGCAACTTAGCTCAGGCGTTCGGTAAGGCCGGCAAAGAGAGCTTGCCCGCCTGCCGTGGACGCCATCCGCACCTTGATAGATACGATGCCAATTGTACTGAGGAGCCGCGAGCTGTTTTGCTTGGTGCGACCAACAGTTGGTTTGCAATGACCTTGTCTGCTTTGGCGATCCCGCTCACCAAAGACCCTATTGTGCAGCTCGTTCAGGATGGGTGGGACAACTTCGTCGACGTAGAATCTGTGCTCGAAGTTAAAGCGATTATCAAAATCTTAGTGAAGAATGCCATCTTGCCTGGTATCGATCAGTACTCACCCGAAGAAGTTTGGGCGGTAGTCGAAGGAATCCAGAAGGGCGAAGTGACCGCGGGTGTCACGCAGGATGATTTAAAGGCGCCTGAATGGCAGGTGTTCAGTGAGCCAAATCCGCCGAAGGATTGGCCGCACTTTCTCAGTGAGGCCGTTCAGGTGCCGGCTGCTTTCAAGAACCAAATAGCTGATGTTTTGCTATTAAAAAGGCTAAGAGAGGTTAATGCTCTAATTGGATTTACGAGAGTAGAGGCGCCAGAGGCCAGCAACGACCCAGATGAGCAGCCTCCAATGGCCGCGCTCTGTAACGACAGCCCTAGCTGGATACCTGCGAGCCAGGTGCATGGCGAGGGTATCTTCATTCGGTTTGATGAGAAGGCTCTTGCCGATTGGGAGACGAAGGCCGAGGTGGTAGCTCTTAATGAAAAGCTGTTCAAGGGCCACAAAGCTTGGCGAAACTCTCGCAAGCTAGAACCGATGAATGGTTACCCCGGCATTCGTTATGCGCTATTACATACCGTCGCCCATCTATTGATTCGCGAGTTAGCGCTTGAGTGCGGGTACAACGCGGCAAGTATTCGCGAGCGAATATACGCTGATACTAGCGGAGATAGTCCGCAGGCCGGCGTGCTGATCTACACAGCCGCCCCCGACTCAGATGGTACTTTGGGCGGTCTCGTAGAGCTGGGTAAACCCGAGAACTTAGGTCGTTTGCTATCGCAAGCCTTCAATCGCGCAAAAATCTGCTCATCTGACCCGCTATGCTCAGAACATAGTCCCGACAAAGACGGCACCTTGCACTTGGCAGCTTGTCACGCCTGTACATTTGCAGCGGAGACCTCGTGTGAGTGTGGCAACAGATATCTAGATCGGGCGCTGGTGGTGCCAACATTCGAAAATGCGGCCGCTGCATTTTTCGGTGGTGTTGCGGGTGGATAAGCTGCTGGATGCGATTTGTCGGCTGGTGTCCAATCAGCACCCTAATCAAATCCGTGCGCTGGCAAACAAGGCACGCACACTTTCATCGACCGACGCAGGAAGATTAGCAGGTTTTTTTAATTCGCAGGCGGCAAATCATGTGTTGTCCGAAGTAGTCGAAGAGTGGAGGCAGGCAGCCTGCAGTGGTGCTGAGTTTGCCGGCCTATTGGTGGGCGCTTCTCACGGGCACATGAGTGAGAAAGCGCGGGAAAACATTGAGTTGGTATGGAGTGGCCCTGACACACACCATGTCCCCGTTAGGCGATCTGAGCAGGTCTATATCGAGCTGATCGAGTCTGCAGCGGAATCTTTGTTCATTGGGTCGTACGTGTGGGTGAATATCCCAAAGATTGAGACTGCTATTCGCGACGCGATTGAGCGAGGCGTTGACGTACGGATGTTGCTTGAGTCATCTGATAAAGATGGTGGCACTTTCTTTCGAGACACCGTCAAGCGTGTCGCCAAGGAGTTGGTTGGGGCAACGATTTATGTATGGCCTTTAGAAAATCGCGATTCTGGTGCGGGGGGATTCCCTAGCATGCACGCCAAATGCGTAGTTGCTGATGGTGAAAGGGCATTTTTGACGAGCGCTAATCTAACCTCAGCCGCTATGGACAAGAATATCGAGACAGGTGTCTTAGCCTACGGTGGCATTGTTCCAGGCATGCTCTCTCGTCAGCTGCTCAACATGATTACCCAAGGCGATATTCAGGCCTACTCACAGGCCGCATATGCTCCGCCTGCCGCAGACAGTGGGCCCAAAGTGATCGATATCAAAGAGCTAGATCAGAATCGGCAGTACTCTGGCTCTCTTCTGATCGGATATCGAAACGAGAAGCTTGAAGTAGATGAAACTCGCACATTTAGAGTTCTAGCTGAAGACGATGAGTTACCGCCAAAGGGTGCGCTTGTCATCATCCTAGGCGACAAGCCGCTGGTTGGCCGCTACCTATGGCAAAAACAGCAAAGCATGAACGGAGAGCGAACATACTATTCGGTCACCATGCGAGGTCAGGGCAGTCATAATGCGATCGAGGTAGAAGAGATCAATTGGCCGATGTTTCGGCCTTTCGCAGTAGACGTTAGTTGATAAAGTAAATCAAGGACTTTGGATGGCGCGTCTTATACCGAAAGTGGCAATACAAGAGATTGGTGTTAAGTCCGAACGGGACACGGCGAAGTATCTTGTGGACCTGCTACCGAACGATTGCATTGTTTACCATAGCTACCCCTGGCTAAAAACTGATCGCAATGATCGTGGCAATACAACGCTTCGCGAAGGTGAGACTGACTTCGTAATCATCTTGCCAACCCACGGAATGCTCGTCTTGGAGGTCAAAGGTGGCGAAATTACTTACGACGATGAGACGAGGCAGTGGAGTCGGATTCTCGATAGTGGTCGTTTGAAACCAATACAGGACCCTTTTGAGCAGGTCAGGCGCAACATGCATTACCTCGAGGATGCGATCAAGCGTCGAGGATATCAGGGCGCAACTAATCTCCCGTTCACCTACGGTTATGCAGTGGTATTTCCGGACTGCGAGTATCGTGGCCCCGCGCCCCCTGGTTCTGAAGCGTCGGTCATATTCTCAGCGTCGGACTTGCCATTTATTGATCGAAGAATCATGTCGGCACTAGGTCAATGGTCTCGGCGCGAGAAAGTCAGTCCGTTGTCACCGGATGACATCAGAAAGATAACCAAAGCGATATCTCCGGCTTTTGATCTGCTACCCGTGCTTTTTCGAAAGCTGGAGGAGCAGGAAGAGAAGCTGTTTCGGCTTACAACTGAGCAGCGAAACCTTCTGAACTTTCTTGGCTCGAGAAAGCGAGCTTGCATTGAGGGCGTCGCAGGGTCAGGGAAGACGATGCTCGCGCAGGCACAAGCAGAGAAATTTGCAGAGGCGGGAAAAACGACGCTTTTCGTTTGCTACAACAAGAACCTCGCCGCGTGGATACGAGAGTCAATTCCTGATTGCTACAGTGACCTCATAGTCGTCCGCCACTTTCACGCACTATGCTCCGAGTGGGTGCGAAAAGCCGGCATGTCATTCTCGCCGCCGAAAAACGGCGCAGAGCAATTTTGGCGAGAAAAAGCCGCAGACGAACTGATGGACGCCATCGACATGCTTCCGGAGCGATTCGACGCGGTTATCGTCGACGAAGGTCAAGACTTTTACCCAAACTGGTGGATGCCGCTTGAGATGATCAATGCGAATGGGGAGGAGGGCTCAATGTACGTCTTCTATGATCCTCGTCAAAACCTCTATTTGGATCAAGTGGGGTCGTTACCAGCGCTCGGTGAGCCTTTCGAGCTTCCTACTAATTGTCGAAATACCCGCTTGATTGCACGGAGGTGTGCAGAAATTCTCTCGGTCGATGTGCCGACTAGGGATGACGCACCGCTGGGCGAGGAGCCTATCTTAGTTTCTGTCGAGCTCGGCTATGACGTGAAGAAGCGGGTGGAGCGATATCTGCGGACATGGATAAAGGACGGCAAGTTGGAGCCGAGGCAGGTAGCGATATTGTCGCCAAATACCAAGGCGCGTAGTTCTCTTAAAAGCCTCACTTCTATAATGGGTATTTTAGTTACAGATGATCTGACTCAATGGAAGGAAAACAATGGCGTCTTATTCTCTACGGTAAAAGGTTTCAAGGGTTTGGAGGCGGATGCGGTGATACTGATAGATGTGCCGCAAGAGACCCAGGGTTCGCATTTCACTGCCTCGGACTACTACGTGGCTTGCTCGCGGGCGAAGCACCTGTTGGTGGTAATCGAAAACGAAGGAGATTGAAGTATGGCGATGTATCCTGGCGCGAGGCAGCTGCCGCTGCACCACCTCACGATACGCGTACCTTGGCACGATGATGGGTGGCGAGGCACTGTTTGTCAGTCGCCATGTAGTAACACCTCATGTCTGATTCTCCCCAGAGTGGCCGAAGCCAAAGATGATGGCTGGGAAGAAAAGCACGCCGGTCAATCGATTGAGTTATTGGATGTAAAGCACAGGCCACCCTGTGTCGCCGAGCACGCGACATTCATGGCCGATTTCGATATCGACAGTGAGAAAAACCAGCCTTATGTCGGGAGCAGCCCTGATACTCACGGGCACTTTGCCCCCACACCATTCACCTACAAGGCCAGATCTGCTGCAGCCGTTCCGTTTCGTTGGATGCTTCGAACCGAAGTGGAGGGCGATGCGAAGAAGCAGATTCAGGGAAAAGCTGACGAACTAGCGCTTGATTGGGAGCCACGGCGCGAACCCGAGTTGAGTTTTAAGTCGAGTTGGGTGCAGGAGGGCACCAACCAGCGAATCATGCTGGAGACTTTCTTTAGTGCGATAAAGCCAGAGACTTCGTTGGTCTTCTTTTATGCGAAACGCACTCCACTTAGTGACGACCATCGCAGAGTTATCGTGGGTGCGGGGCGAGTCAAATCGGTGGGTGATGCCACGGAGTACAAGTATTCACGTGAGCTTGATTCAGACGATATCAAGGGCTTCCTGTGGGAGCGGAACGTAGGTCACTCAATAAGAGATGACTTCGAGAATGGCTTCATCCTTCCTTACCAAGAATTGATGGAATTATCGCTTGAAGACGAATCCATTGATTTGGAAGCTCACGTAGCTTTTGCTCCGCATGATTTCTTTTCAGAATACTCCTATGGTTCTGAACTACTGCCCCACGACGGCGCCATTGCTTCGCTCCTAGAGTGCGAGAGGGCCGTAAAGGTCTTTCGCGGGTCGATGGACGGACCATGGGCCCAGATCCTGAGGTGGATCGATCGCGAGTTGAATCGGCTGTGGGAGATTCGTGGTCCGTTTCCTGGGTTCGGATCAGCATTGTCGGCATTTGGCTTCAATCATGGAACATTGTTGGCGTGGTACATCTCAAGTCGTGCGGAAGAGGAGAGCGCAGGCGCAAGCCACAATCCTTGGGATTTCTTTGAATCGATAATCGATGATCCTAGTAGCTTGCCAGACTATCTGAGCAACGAGATCGGGCCGACGATGTCCAAGAAATGGGAGAAGTTGCCAGAGCATCGTAAGAGTCTCCTGGATTTGCTGAGTCGATGCGGCATCAGTGCTGCGCAGGCGGAACGGTTCTACCAAAAAGATTTACGACCGGACCTCGCTTCTGGTGCCATTTCAGATAGCGACCTTCTCGCGAACCCTTACCTGCTTTACGAAGCCGACCGTCAAAACTTAGACCCGATTTTGTTTGGAGCGGTCGATCGCGGCGTATTTCCTGAGAAGCATGTCAGGGAGCGGTTTCCACTCTCTGCGCCAACGTTAGTCAGCGAACCAGTTGACCCCAGGAGAGTCAGGCCACTTTGTATTCTCACGCTCAGCGAAGCGATTGAGGAGGGACACACACTCCTGCCTGTAGATTGGGTGATTCAGCGAATTCGTAGTCGACCGCTAAAGCCCGAGTGCAAGATTGATCACGATCTACTCGCGGTTGTTATCGAATCGTTTACTGGTTTCATCGACGCGGTCCAACTGAAGAATGGCGCGCCAGCGCTACAGCTGGCCGAATATGCCTCTACGAAGCAGTTAATCGCACGCACCGTCGAGAAGCGGCTTAAACGTAAGCGGACCGCGGGCGATTTCGATTGGGATTCGCTAGTAGCAGATGCGATAGGCGAGGGTGTGCCCAGTGACCCGGTATTGGCGGCCTCGGAGAACAAGGCCAGGCAGGAAAAGGCCGCAGCTCTCGAAGAGATTTACCAGTCTGGCATATCCGTGCTGACCGGATCTGCAGGAACAGGGAAAAGCACTTTATTGAAGGCGCTTTGTCGTATTCCAGGTGTCGAGGAATCCGGGTTACTGCTGCTTGCTCCTACGGGAAAAGCGAGAGTCAGGCTCGAACAGGCGACGGGTATGTTCAAGCAAGGTCAGACGATAGCCCAGTTCCTTTTAAAGTATGGCCGCTATGACGGTGAGACCGGACGATACCTATGGGTGAGCGCCGCCGATCCCTGTAGAGACCGCAAAACCGTAATCGTCGACGAGTGTTCGATGTTGACTGAGGATCAGTTGGCTGCGTTGCTGTCTGGCATCAAGAACGTCGAGCGCCTCATCCTGGTCGGGGATCCTCAGCAGTTGCCTCCCATTGGTGCGGGTCGTCCGTTTGTCGACATCGTCGAACGGCTACGGCCTGACGGTGAGTCCAACTATTTCCCGCGCGTAGACGCGGGATATGCTTCTCTGTCGATACCCCGAAGACAACTATCTGATGGAGACAAGCCCAGGGAGGACCTACTGTTCGCGGACTACTTCAGTGGGGGCCCTCTGGACCCAGCAGCGGACGAGGTGTGGACTCGTATAAGCTCTGGATCAATCGATGGATTGAAAGTCGTCAGCTGGTCCACTCCGGATGATCTGCAAGCCAAGCTCGTGGGACAGCTTGTAGATGAGTTGGGCTTGGATTCAGAAGAAGACGAAGCCGGCTTCGAGGTTAGTATTGGTGGGGTACGGTGGGATAAAGATCCCGACCGGGTTTTCTTCAACAACCGCTGGAAAGATCGTCGAGGCGCAGCGGAGAGTGCTGAAGACTGGCAAATACTCTCGCCGCTGCGTGCTTCCGAAGTCGGCGTAGAGGCGATAAACCGGCTGTTACAGAGTCGATTTCGCGAGCGCGCGCAGCACATGGCGGCACAGCGATGGCCAAAGATCCCAAAGCCGATGGGGCCTCAACGAATTTTGTGGGGAGACAAGGTCATCAATGTTCGCAATAGCTCCAAGCGAAAGGTGTGGCCGGATATAGATAGCCCCTACGTCGCTAACGGCGATATCGGCGTTGTCGTTGGTAAATATCAAAAGGGTAAGGGCGTCCCGAAGCATTTAGAAGTCGAGTTGACCGCGCAAACCGGGCCGCAGTATTCAGCGGGCAGCCCGCAATACAAGTATTTTGCTTCCGAGTTTTCTGGCGAAGATGCGAATCCACCATTGGAGCTTGCTTACGCTCTTACTGTACACAAGACGCAAGGCAGCGAGTTTGGCACGACATTTTTGATCATCCCGAATCCATGTAGATTGCTAAGCCGAGAGATGCTCTACACAGCGCTCACTCGCCATAAGGACAGGGTGGTCGTTTTCCACCAGGGCGACTTGCGCGATATCGCGCGATTCAGCTCACCCGATTATTCTGAGATCGCTCGGCGACTAACCAATATCTTTGTTGATCCTGATCCAGTGGACATCGAGATCAAGAGTAGACACGTCTTCTTGGACGCGAACCGGATACACCGAACGGCACGTGGTGAGCGTGTGAGATCGAAATCCGAGGTCATTATTGCAAACCAGCTTCACTCGACTGGTATTGATTATTCTTATGAACCCCCGGTAGTGATTAATGGGAGAGAAAGGTACCCCGACTTTGTGATCGAAGACGATGACTCGGGTGAAACCTACTATTGGGAACACTTGGGGATGATGTCGGACCCGCAATATCGGGAGCGTTGGAGCAGAAAATATGAAGACTACATCGCTGAAGGTATCCTTCCTGTCGAAGATGGCGGCGGGGACCGAGGAGCATTGATAACAACCGAGGAACATGAGGGCCAGGGCCTCAACAGTGAAGCCATTCAAGCAATCATCGACCGCATCAAATGAGCGAATCGTTTTCGAATTGCGCCTTCTGTGATGTGCTGAGCAATGGCCCGCATCGCCTAATTCTGCAAGACGATCAGGGCTTCTTTCTCTTGGATGCTTATCCAGTCAGTCAGGGACATGGATTGGTTGTATCTAACAGGCATGTATCGTCATTCTTTGAGCTCACTAAACTGGAGCGCAAGAGCCTATTAGGGCTTTTAGAGAGCGCAAAAAGATGGCTCGATAGGCAGTATGCGCCGGATGCCTACAATATCGGTATCAATGATGGAGCTATAGCAGGGCAGACCATCCCGCACGTTCACATACACTTGATTCCTCGATATGAGGGCGACGTGTTCGACCCACGCGGTGGCGTTCGCTGGACTATTCCTGAAAAGGCAAATTACTGGGATTAGCTGATGAGTCTTATTGCCTATCAAAATGAATTTGCGACGTTACGACTTAGTGTGGCTGGCGGGCGTCCGCGTCCGCATAAAGTGGCGATGCTACTAGCGGTGATTGACCTTATAGCTGAAGGCTATTTAGACGACAATCGGATTTACTATGACGACGAACTTGTTGCCGCTTTTTCGAGGAATTTCAACGCACTTGCGCAAGGCAACGATACCAATAATCCGTTTCTGCCGTTCTTCCATTTGAGGAGCGCTGAATTTTGGCATCACCAAGTAAGACCAAGTGCTGCTGAGGAATATGAGAGTCTGACAACAGCCACAAGCGCAGGCGTAATCGGAAAGACTATTTCCTTCGCCTATCTAGACGATGAACTGTTCGAGATATTGGCATTCGAAGTGCCTCGAAAGCTTCTTCGCGAGTCATTGTTGAGGAATCTATCAAGGTCGGACGTGGACCAGTTGATCGACGTGAACGGCTGGTCCTGGTTTGAGTGCGAGGTCCTCGTAGCAGATTACTTCAAGATGCTTACAGCCGAACTCATCGGCGACAGCTATAACAAGACCAAGCACCGGGATGTGTTGTTAAAGCTTCTTCCCAGCAGATCGAAGGGCTCTGTCGAGTTCAAGCATCAAAATGTGAGCGCCGTCCTAGTCGATCTGGGGCAGCCGTACATCAAGGGATATAAGCCCCGGTTCAACTATCAGGACCAGCTGGTGGCTGTGGTAAAGGCGCATTTGGCCGCCAGAGGCGAGGAGATGGAGCGTCAATTTGAATCGCTTGCTGATCATTTGCCCGGGCCCTATGAAATAGATTGGGCGCGAGTATTGGATCCGGAGCTACCAAAGCGCGGTAGTGAGGTTCGAGAGGTTTGCCGAACTTATACCGCTAGGAAGGTGAACTACGCTGCGAAAGAGTCGGCGAATAGACGTTTGGGCGAGCGCGGAGAAGAGTTTGCCTTGGAGTATGAGCGCTATCGACTGGGTGCGAGTCTGAGGGCGGATCTGGCAGATCGTGTGGAATGGAGCAGTAAAGTCCTTGGGGATGGGCTAGGATTTGACATTCGTTCATTCGATTCTGAGACCGAGAACGAACGGTTCATCGAAGTGAAAACCACGAATAGCGGGAAGTATCTCCCATTTTTCGTGTCGGCCAACGAGCTCACATTCTCACAGGAGCGATCAGCCGAGTATGCGCTGTATCGCGTATTCGACTTCAGCGCCAATGCACGGTTGTTTGAGTTAAAAGGAGCGATTGATCGGCATGTTCATCTGGAACCTACGGTGTTTAGGGCCCGATTTGAATAAATGGGCTTTCCGTCTGTGGGGTTTGATTGAGCTGATCAATCTGGTCGGTGTTGCGCTATTGCTAGGTGAGGAGTGAATTCTATGTCGAGCTTAGACCCTCATGTACCAGTTGATGCGCAGCAAGATCCATGGCTCTTGTTTCACGGAACCTCAAACTTGTTTGAGTCTCGCGTTCGAAAGGAGGGTTTAAGAGCACGAAAGCCGGTATTTTCGATTGATCAACTAACGGCCGTAGCTGATATCTTCGAAGCATTATCGTGGTCGGGAGAGCATCCGGGTGGGTATGCAGTGCTGAAGCCATTTTCGATCGGCCATGATTTTTCACAGCGACGCGGACAGCCCATTTTTCTCGCTGAGTCAGCTCTTCGAGCGGCGACCTTTGCAACGGCGGACTTCGCTGGCGGAGAGGTTTGCCGAGCTCTCAGTTATTGCCTGGCAGATCTTGAGCGATATGTCTCTGATGACGTGCTGCGGGAAAAACATTATGAGAGGTGTGAAAGAAGACCCGGTATGTCTCGCTTGCCGCGCGAGATGTTGCCCACGGTAGACTTTGTAGCAACGGCCCTTGCTAAGCTCAAGCCTCTTGTAGAGCGCGTTGCAGCGTTGAGGGCGCAGTATACGTGCGGCGTAATCTACGCAATAAGGATTTCGCCTGATAACCTGGACGAATTGGCATATCACAGCTCAATGGGGATCAAGTGTTTCCGCGCAATACGTGTAGCGGAGCTCGAGTCGTCATTCCAGATTCCTTCTGACTATGAGCCTCCCGTATTTGAAGAGGACAAACGACTCATTGAAATAGCAATGGGCGAAGATGGAATCGTTAACACCATTCGACAATTGGATGCTCAGTTGAAAACTTCCCCTGAGTGAATAGCACAGTTCGACATCAACAGCCTCAAGTAGATGTATTGTTAGTTGCGCCTTCCGTTGATGAAGTTTTGTCGCCTACTGTTGCAACCACAAGGTAGACCACCAGCTGATCGAGCTGGAATCTCTACGCAAAGACACTTGTTTTTCAGGTTTCTCTGCAGCTCAGTTTGTCGCGCCAAAGCCTCGCTTCCGACTGACTTCCGACATGAGAATTTGCTGGGAAGCCGGTGTAATCAGTACTAATACCGGGCCGATAAAGTTAAGGTTACCTCCCCTCGACTACATCTTTGTATCGTGAAGCTTCATGTGTCTTCGTACGTTTTTGAAATTAAGGATCACGCCGCAAACAGTGCAGTTGACATATTCTGGCGCTAACTGCCGCTTGCTTATAATTTCGAATCGATGGTCTGGGTGTCTAACAGGAAAGACTATGTCACGATGGTTTTCCACCACGACCAGCTTGCCAAACAGATAGCCTGCGTTGTTCTTCACCTTCAAGCCGAGCCGCGAGGCTCCTCCTGTGTCCACAATTGCATCAGTCATCCGTTTGTTGGGACGCACTTCGGTGGATTTGACAACGCCGATCACAAGTTGCGCGTCATTGACGTTGGTAGGTTCTGTAGCATCGATTGCGTAGTCGAGCGCTAGAGTGTCTTGCCCCTCTGTGGCTTCTGTGTTGAAGCAGCTGTGCTTGTACCATGGCCAACCAAGTGGCGGATCAACCCATACGCTCCCGCCGTTGTGACGAAGGAAAAACACGTTATCGCCACATTCCGGGCATTTGGTCGGAAAGCAGGTGTACTCCTGTGTACGGTTGGTGCCTGAGTAATCGTTGACAGGGGAAGCAGCGTATTCGGAACACCCACCATCAACATGCAGAGGAATACAGCGTCCGTTTACGTAACGGAACTCCACGGGCTTGCCACATCTTGAGCATGTGCTCATTCCGGCCTAAGGGCCCCAACCGCTTGAGACGCCGCAGTTACAGACCCTATGTTTGTACTTCCGATCCTATGAAGGGTGCAGGTCGTTGCCGTGAGGAACGGTATCCGAATTCCGCCAGAGGCCCTGCCGATTTTGGATCCGAACTTCGCTGCCTCCCAGATTGCTGACGATCTACTTCGCCCGAGATTCGGCCTCGCGCTGAGTGCGGTGAACGCTGCTTGCGTGCTGGCTTCCCGTTCAGATGACCTTTCAGCCATCCTTGTGCCGCGTTGCGTAACGATCATTCCCGGCCATGCTGGCCTCCTGCTTGTGCTTGGATTGACGTTGACAGAATATATCGCAAGGTTTACATTAAATGCAATAAAATAAAAAATGTAAACCGCTGGGAAGGAGCGATCATGATTGGTGAAAGGCTTAGGCTGGCCAGGAAAAAAGCCGGGTTGTCCCTGCGCGCGCTCTCCGATGCGATTGATCGGAAGGTAAGTGCTCAGTCGATAGGGAAGTACGAACGGGATGAGGTCATGCCGCCTTCTGACGTGCTTACCGCAATGAGTGGCGCTCTTGACGTTAGCCTTGAGTACCTCCTAAGTAACCGTGTAAAGCAGCTTAGTGGGGTCGAATTTCGGAAGAAATCCGGGACCTCTGTCAAAGACCGTTCTCGTGTCGAGGCGACTGTTATAGAGCGCGTGGAGCGCTATCTGGTTATTGAGGATCTCTTGGAGCTCGATAGTGCGGAATGGCATCGACCGTTCGAGCCGCGCCCTTTGGCATCCCTGGACGAAGCTGAGGAGCTAGCCGCAAATCTTAGGGAGGCCTGGGGCCTAGGGTTAGACCCGATCCCCAATCTTACCGAGTTGCTTGAAGAGAAAGGCATTAAGGTACTTGTCATTGATTTGCCCGAACGTGTTTCTGGACTCACTTGTCTCGTAGAGCGCGGTGAGGCCCAGCTTCCTGTGCCAGTTATTGTCGTGAATGGATTCTTTCCGTTAGAACGCCGCCGCTTCACCCTTGCTCATGAGCTGGGTCACCGGTTAATAGATGAGCAGTCCCCGGTAGATCACGAAAAAGCGTCGGATCGTTTTGCGGGAGCCTTCCTTATTCACGGCGATCACTTGAGGGCCGAAGTTGGGGTGCATCGCCGGCAGGTAAGCGCGCCCGAGATATATGCGCTGAAACGGATCTACCGCGTCTCGGCAGCCGCAATGCTCATGCGCTTAAAGCAGATCGACGTCCTCACCGAGTCTGCGGTTGCGTATGCGTTTCAGACTTTTGCGCGCTCTTGGCGTCGTGCGGAGCCAGAGCCCCTCGAAGAGCAGCACGCAGGAAAATTGGAGCGACCCCGCCGCTACGAACGACTTTGCTATTGGGCACTGTCTGAAAGGCTGATTTCTCCGAGCAAGGCTTCCGAGCTCCTACAGCTTCCTTACTATGAACTCGAGAACATGCTGCAAGGGCGTCCTGGCCACCATGCGAATTATCGTTAGCGACAGCTCGTGCCTGATTGATCTGCATAAGGCGCGTCTCCATCTGGATGTCCTTACGCTACCATTTACCTTCGTGGTACCTCAGCCGCTTTACGATCGGGAGCTGCTTTCCATTCCGCCCCGGGAGCGAGAGATGATGGTCGCTCGAGGAATGCAGGTGCAGAGATTGACGGGCGAGGAGACTCAGCGGGCACAGGATTATGCGAACAGGTTCTTGCCACTTGCCGTTTACGACTGCTTTGCTCTCGTGCTGGCCGAAGTGAATGACAATTCGATGCTGCTGACGGGCGACGGCAACCTTCGTAAGGTCGCCGAGGGTCACGACGTCGAAACGCACGGCGTTCTCTGGGCAGTTGACCAGATGGAAGCCCACACAGAAATTTCGGTGAGGGTGCTTCTTGATGCATTGCAGCTTTATGAAAAAGATCCCATGGTTTGGCTCCCTGCCGCCGAGCTGCGACGCCGGATCAAGGCGCTTGAGCGTCGCCTTTATGACTGAAAACTTCGTTCAGGATCTTTAAGCAGTATTCCTGTGAGCAAGTGCGCCACATCTTTGGTGTGATGCTTCGCCAGACACCGGCAGATCATGGATCGTTGATTTACTTCAGTCGCGCTTCAAACCGCCTGGGTTGACGCCAGGCGGATCTGCAAAGCCATGATGCCGATAAACGCATGAAACGCCGTCAAAAATGTTTCAATCAGTCCTGCAAGGCTTTGGTGCGTTTCCGACGCTTTTCCAACAACGATCGGCCTTTCTGATAACGTTCAATTTTTCTTGGTCTCATGGCTAATTAGAGGTAATGGTGGAGACGGTCCAAATCCTTGATTTATTTTTGCAGGGCTTCTCTGACTTTTGGTGGGCACCCTTTATTGGCGTATTCTTTTGGTGGCTCAATTCCGCCAGGACAAAAGGTCGCGTGGGTGAGTGGGCCGTTCAAAGTAAGCTGGGCGCTGGCCTGGACTCGTCTACCTATACGGTACTCCAGGATGTGACCCTGCCGACGGCACGAGGTACGACGCAGATAGACCACATAGTGTTATCGCCCTTCGGTATTTTTGTCATTGAGACCAAGAACTGGAGTGGGGCGCTCTATGGGAGTCTTGATCAGGCAAAGTGGACTCAAGCCTTTGGCCGAGGCAAGAAGGTCAGCGTTCAAAATCCGTTTCGCCAGAACTATGCGCATGTGAAGGCCGTGGTGAGGTCGGTCGGAATTCGTGGAGTCCATCGGATCGTTTATCTTTACGATCTGGAGGACAACGATGGAAAGAATCCCCAAGGCATCTTACACGCCGGAGTTCCGGGCTGAGGCCGTGAAGCTGGTTGAGTCGACCGGCATGTCGGTGGCGAAGGCGGCAGAGCGGCTGTCGATCCCCAAGAGCAGTCTCAGTAACTGGGTGCGTGCAGCCCGGGCAGGAAAGCTGAAGCAGGTGGGTGAGCATCAGCGCGCACCCACAGAGCTTGAGATGGAGCTGGCCCGTGCCCGGCGTGAGCTCGCTGAGGTCAAGCAGGAGCGCGATCTGCTAAAAAAGTTTGCGGCGTACTTCGCGAAGGAATCCCGGTGAGGTACGCGCAGATTCACCGGCTACGGCACGAGCACTCTGTCGCCGCGATGTGCCGTCTGCTGGACGTATCCGAGAGCGGCTACTACGCCTGGCGCAAGCGGCCGCCGTCACCACGGTCGAAGGCGAACGCGCGTTTGACGCTGGAGATCAAGGCGGCTCACGAGCGCACGCGCAGGACGTATGGTCCCGAGCGACTTCAGTCCGATCTTGCCGACAACGGTATTCGTGTCGGCGTACACCGCATCAAGCGTATTCGCCGCGAGCAGGGCCTTCGCTGCAAGCAGAAGCGGCGGTTCCGTGTGACCACGGACTCGAAGCACAGGCTGCCTGTGGCGCCGAACCGGCTTGCCAGACAGTTCTCCGTCGATGTGCCGAACAAGGTGTGGCTGACGGATCTCACCTACGTCGACACCGCCGAGGGCTGGCTGTACCTGGCAGGCATCAAAGACCTGTTCAACGGGGAGCTTGTCGGATACGCGATGTCGGAACGGATGACGGTTAACCTGACGGAGACGGCACTGCGCCGTGCGATCGATGTCAGGCAACCAGGTCCTGGGCTTCTTCATCATTCCGATCGCGGCAGTCAGTACTGTGCGAGGAGCTATCAGCAGCTGCTACGGCAGCACCAGATGCTGTCGTCCATGAGCCGCAAAGGAAACTGTTGGGACAACGCGCCGATGGAGAGCGTTTGGGGAATCCTGAAGTCGGAGCTCATTCACCATGAACGCTTTGAGACGCGTGCGCAGGCGAGAGCAGCGATCCGGGAGTATATTGAGATCTTCTACAACCGGACTCGGAAACAAGCGCGCCTCGGTTACCTATCCCCGGTACAGTACGCTACGCAGCACCGCCACAGTCAGGTGGCATATTGAGCCGGTGGACTCTACGAAAACCGACCGACCCCAGTGGCTACCGTCACAGGATTGGCCGAAGATGAACTGGAATCACTGGTGGTCCTGACGGGCACGGCGACGTTCAAGAAAGAAAAGCCTCGCAACTTGGTCCTTCGGCGTGAATTGGCATCATATATACGCAAATTTGAGGTGCCCCGGCACTCTGACGCCGAGGTATATGCGGCGGTGCAGGCGATCGAAGATGCCCGTCACGAACGCTCCGCGGAGACAGATCGTGCTCACCGACTTTCGCTCACCAAAGCTGCGGCTAATCCACTGTGCCCGGTGTGTGGCTCTCAGATGACTGTAAGGGTTGCGAAGAAAGGCGTGAACGCTGGGCAGCAGTTTCTTGGATGTACAAATTTTCCGAGGTGCAGAGGCACGAGGCAGCTCGCCTGATCGAAAACGCGGGTATCTGTGGATTCTGTGCGGTGCTAGACCTCAACTACGGGATAGCAAGCCTCACCCCAGAGCGTATTGGGATGATCCATCATTACTTGTATTAACGTGGGCACCAGTTCGCCCAAGAACTTTGAACAGTCGCGCAGTTGACCTCTGTTGACGCTACCGCTCCAGGTTGCCCCGCCGTGAATCAATTGATTGCGCAGCGTGTAGAGACGTGTCAAAACGATACTCAACACGGTTGTGGTATCGCTTCGCGCTAGGGCTCTATGCGCGCCTGATTTAGTTTCAGCAAAGCGCGTCTCCCAGTCAGACTCCGATTCGTCGCCGTGGTGCGCATCCCAAAAAGGCTGGAACACACACTGATTATCGAGCAGAAGTTTTACAGTGCTGCTGTGCGTTTCCCTGGTATGGATGGCCTTTAGTCGAGCGGCCGTACATTTGGGGTTAATGCTAATTGCCTCGTTCGGGTTCTACCCCGATTCCACGGACGGTTTTAAAACGCCTGAAAACTTCAGGTCTTGCCTTGCCACTCTTCGTCTCATGCGAGGATTATGGAATCGCTCGATGTAGTCAAATATATCTGCTTTAGCGATATCCAAAGTCCGATATTTTGTATGGTGAGTGCGCTCCCGTTTCAGAAGACCAAAGAAGCCTTCGCAAGCCGCGTTGTCACCGCAATGACCCACGGCGCTCATTGAGCAGACCAGTGCATTTTGCTTGAGAAACCGCTGGTAATCGCCGCTGCGAAATTGCGTACCGCGATCAGAATGCAGAATGACAGACCACCCGCCTTGGCGTTGCCATAAGGCCATCTCAATCGCTCTAAGAACCATTTGGCGATCCTGACGATGATGCATCGACCAACCCACTACGATCTTGTTAAAGAGGTCGACGACAACGCACAAAAACAGCTTGCCCTCATCCGTCTTGAACTCGGTAATGTCGGTGACCCACTTGGTCTCCGGTTCCAATGCGTTGAAATCTCGCTCCAAAAGATTACGCACGCCTGGCGGCGGTAAGCCCGGTCTGCCGCGCTGACCTCGCTTCTTCTTACGAGGCCAGCCTTGTAGGCCATCGCGTGCCATAAGGCGAGCAATGCGATTCTTGCTGGCAGTCTCACCGGCATCGCTTAGGTCCTCATGCATGCGCGGGGCGCCAATGGCACCTCGACTGTCTTCGTGGATCTCGCGGATACGCCTAAGCAACCGCTCGTTGTCGACATGCCGATCACTGGGTAAACGCCTCTCCCAGTCGTAATAGCCGCTAGGCGACACCTTTAGGCACCGGCACATCATGCGGAGGGGGAATTCACTGCGACAACGCTGAATCGCCTGGTACCTCAGGACGATCCCTTTGCAAAGAACGTTGCCGCTTCGCGCAAAAAATCGCGTTCCTTCTTCACCCGGGCCAGCTCGCGCCTCAGTTGTGCAACTTCTTCATCGCGCGCATTGCCCGTGCCACCGAAGGCCCTGGCACCCTCCAATTCGGCCTCACGCTTCCAGCGGGTCAGCAAGTTGGGCCCGATGCCCAACTCCCGAGCCACCTGTGCGCAGCTTACGCCAGGCTGTTGAACTTGCTGCACAGCACCGCGCTTAAACTCTGGGCTGTACTTCCTTCTCTTGGACATAAACACTCCTTTTGCCCATTATCGGGCTTCTTTGAAGTGTCCGTAAAATCGGGGTAGAACCCTTCTGCGTTTAAGCGGCAGTGCGTGTTTTGCTATCGCTGGATGACTTCTCATTTATGCTCGAGACTGTGAGCCTTTGTATTGCAATATAGAGCGAAAGACAAAGCCCACTTACTAGAAGCGCGAAAAAACCGCGGCCTACCTCTAAGCTAAAGTATTTGTGACTGTCATTGAAATCCCTGATGACGTACAGGCACGCTACTGCGATCAGATTCATTTGAAAAGAGATAAGCCCAAGGAATAGAGGCGTCGCCGCCTCGTTTTTCTGCCTAAAGTAAAATGCTCCGGCCACGGAGACTAAGAGTAGAGTGGCGCTTAAAGGGATAACCAAACCTTGGTCGCTTATAGATTGGGCTGTCAGTGGGATCTTGAAAATCCATAGATTCAGAAAAATGTGTGCGAAACTGTTATAAAGTGCATAGCCGGAAAAAATCAGGGTTGCCAATAAAAGCGTTCTCTGCAGAGAGCTGTTCTTTTCATCGATCAGACTTTCTAATTTATGGCGGTACCTAAGCTGCAGAAAATACATGCCTCCTATGATCCCCAAAAAAAATGCCGTAGAGGATAGTAGTGTTTCACTAGTAATTGTTGATCCTGAGACAATTATTGGGATCACGAGAATAGGAGAGAAAGCAGAGCGGAGAAGATATTCGATTGAGTCTAATGCGAATCGGGGAGAGAGTGCTATGAAGCGGAGAACGGGCTGAATAAACCGGCAAACAGGACGAAAAATGCGGATTAAGTGAGTTACCACGCGATATGCCAGCCGAAACACAGCGGTAAGCATTATCAAGCCGATTAGGAAAAGAAACACTTTAAAAATTGTTTATGCCCTCTATGCCTATAAGTAGTATTGGCGGAGAACCAGTCTTCGAATTACCCTGGCAGCTGGGTTCTATGATGTCGGCAAGCGATCAAAATAGAAAAGACGTGCCTAAGGGATTACTTTGGTTTGCTAACTCAATCCTTTGTCTTTGCTGCAAGTTTAAGCCCTTGGATGGTTCCATTTTTTAAACGGTCTAATTCCTTCCAGGCACTTTGCGAAAATGCGGGTTGAATCGCCACCAGTTTGCTAGACACCTTTCAGCCATACAAAATGGCTATCAGAGAGGTGTTTATGAGCAACAAGCGTTACCCCGAAGAATTCAAGAGAGAAGCCGTTCGCCAGATCACGGATCGCGGCTACAGCGTGGCGGACGTGGCCAGTCGGCTGGGCGTGACGACGCACAGTCTGTATGCCTGGGTGAAGAAGTACGGGCCGGCTGCTGAGCAACATCGAGTGGAGGCTGATGATCAGGCCGAGATTCGTCGGCTACAAAAAGAGCTTAAGCGTGTCACGGAGGAGCGTGACATTCTAAAAAAAGCCGCGGCGTACTTCGCGAGCCAATCCGAGTGAGGTACGCTTTTATTCAATCCCATCGCCACCAGTTGCCGGTGCGGCATCTGTGTTCTTTGCTTAACGTTCACCCCAGCGGTTTCTATGCGTGGCGTCGACAGCCGCTATCGGCTCGCGGTTGTGAGGACAAGCGGCTCTCTGGCCTGATCAAGCAGTTCTGGCTCGAGTCCGGTGCTGTGTATGGCTATCGGAAGATCCATCGTGATTTGCATGAAATAGGCGAGTGTTGCGGCCCCAACCGTGTCCACCGTCTCATGAAAGACGCTGGAATCAGGGCGCAGGTTGGATATCGCAAGCCACGGCATAAGGTTGGCAAAGCGCATGATGTGACGCCTAACGTACTGCAGAGACAGTTTAATCCGGCTGCGCCGAACGAGCGATGGGCGACCGACATCACCCATATTCGGACCCACGAAGGCTGGTTGTACCTGGCCGTGGTCATCGACTTATTCTCGCGCCGGGTGATTGGCTGGTCGATGCAATCACGGATCACGAGCGATCTGGTTCTAGATGCCTTGTTGATGTCGGTGTGGCGTCGCAAGCCGGTGAGCAAGGTACTTGTTCATTCGGACCAGGGCAGTCAATACACAAGCTATGACTGGAGCGCGTTTCTACGCGCAAACGGCCTTGAGGGCAGTATGAGCAGACGCGGCAACTGCCATGACAACGCAGTCGCTGAAAGCTTCTTCCAGCTTCTGAAACGCGAGCGCGTGAAGCGCAAGATATATCCGACCCGGCAGGATGCCCGGGCCGATATCTTTGACTATATCGAGATGTTCTACAACGTCAGACGCCGGCATGGCTCGAACAGCCTGCTGTCACCTGTAGACTACGAACAGCATCACGAAAAACAGCTGAAAGGTGTCTAGCAAACTGGTGGCGATTCAGGTTTTAGTGTGCGGATCCGATTCAATCTAGTGTTCAGCGCCTTTTCATAAGAGTTCGCAATTACATTCCGTAGCTCAGAGACTCCTAAGCATGGCTCCACGAGGGATAGCGGACAGAACTCATCAAAATCTACCACTTTGCTGCAAGCTTCAGCTAAAGGTCGCGTGACTTGCATGAGAGTATTCTCGCTCGCACTGGTAAATGCGGGGATACAATCAATGTGTGTTGCTGCGACTATAACTATGGGTCTTTGCTGATTGGTATTGTTTCCAAAGTAGTCATTCAACTCGATGTTTACATCGCTATCTATGCTTCGCCCTGGTTGATTAGACCGCATTACCCATATCAGTAGGTCGGCATTGGCGATCTTTGAAACAGTTTCATCTACTGACTTGGCTCCTCGATCAATGCCTGGAGTATCTATGATGTATGTATCAAAGCCATCGGAGAGAGAGAATTCGTATGCGGAGTCAGTCTCAGTCGTGGGGGTTAGGCCTGACTCCGCCTTAAATTGATCGAGAATCGCGTTGATCAACGAAGACTTCCCAGAACTTGTCTGACCAATAACCATAATCCTGATTGGTCCGACCTCTCTCGCCGCGATATCACGGTCTTTCTGAATGTCTTGAGCAAAGTCCAGCTCATCATTCGCTCTTTTAAACATCCCTGAGTAGAGGTCGATCGCGACGCTCGCTACCTCTAGCAGATAGGCTCTTTTCAGGTTGTAGATTAGGTTTTCCAATGCCTGGTCACTAAGTGGGCCTAGCAAGGCCGACGCGAGCTCCTTCAATACGCCGGGTATACTAAATGCGGAGTAAACGCGATAAGCTTTGTAGGCGTTTTGAAGTTTGGTTCCATGTGACTGATAGATGTCCCAGGCCTGCAAAACCGTTGACACCTTTATGTCTCCCGAAAAAGGTACGTTCTCAATCAGCACCTTACGATACCGAGTGGCAAGAACTTCCGCTGCAAGTAGGGCCTCTGGAACTGTTGCTGCATACTCAGAGTGCGTTTGGGTTTTGTTCCAGCTTGCTGAAATCTTCCGAAGAACACTCATTGAGTGGTGTGGGATCGCGTCTAGCCGGCTATCTTTCTTTAATAGATCCGTAATGACGGCACTCGTTTCGTCCCAAACGCTTTGTTGAAACGTACCCCAAGTGGGATTCGCCTGTACCATATCTGTGGCCTGGCTGTCGGTAGTGGGTGATGTGCGGTTTCGCCAAATTAGCCAGCCAGATAGCCCCGATATGACGGCTATTACGCCAATGGCAGAAATCAGGCTCCAGCTATAAAATGTATTTCGATAGATGCTTAGCGCACCTTGCACAATTAGCAAGGTCAGCACGGGAAGGGTGCTTATTAGGAGTAGTGCTGGCCACTTGAAAATTAGGTTACGCACTTTTTTCGCCGGATTGAATGTCCCAGTTTCCTCGGTTTAACGCTTGCTCATACACTGACTTAAGCTCATCGATATCAACCTCCTGCCCATTCCGTTTTTGATACATGTAGTAGCAGGCGCCTCGGCCTAACGCAAAAGTCAGTCCAAACGACAGGGCCATAGCAGTGGCTTGCCCGATAGTTTGTCCCCAGACCGGGATAAAGCGACCGACCTGCGTTACCAATGCCCGTGAGCCGTAAGACGTGGCAAAGCCGGCGCCAAGGCAGCCGATAAACTCAAGTATTTCTTGCTTGTGCCACGCAAGACCATAAGCCTCTGCAAGTTGGTACAGCATTTTGATCTGTACTGATGGTACGGCTATCAAGCCTACTCCAGGTACCAGATCTGCGGACGCTGCAGCACCGCTGTGCCAGAGGATCTTTTCTCGCTGATTCAGATAAATCTTTTCCTCATGCGTTGTTGCCACGTTTTGGCGCAAGAACACTGCTGCCGATGGCATCATCTCTGACAAGCGCTCTCGAAGTGCTTCGACGTTCGTTTTGGTCGAAAAATCGACAACAACGAACGGCAAGTTCATTTTTAGCTGCCTTTTGAGGAGATTATGCAGGTGGTTGACAGCTCTTTTCGATTCCGCTGGATCATTTATGCCGTGCGGAGTGGTGTAGATCACAAGAACGCGTTCGAGTGACTGTTTTTGTAGTTTCGAGAGTGTCTCTATTACTGCCGACTGCTCTGGATCGTCTATCTTGATGACCACCAGAATCGCGTGCGTATTATTTGAAGCTTCGCTAACATCATCGGTCGCGACATAGCCAGCTTCGCTCAGTCCTCGGGTATCCAAGAACTCCATAATTGGCTGTTCAGTGGGATATAGGTATCGTGTGATCTCCCCGGTACATGGCTCAAAACCGTTGCCAATCTCGATATCGCTTTGGCCGGTGATCTCGGAGATAAGTGAGCTTTTTCCTGCACCGGTTTTACCGAGAAGCCAGATCCGGGGGACGTGTTGATGCAGGTACGTTTCGAGTTGATCCAGTTCTGGATCAACGTCCGCTAGCACGCTGCGTTGGAGTAAGTCGCGATATGTGTCCAACGAAAGCCATTGATTCTGAGAGGGTTTCGACGGTTCGGAAGTTGTTTCCGATTGGGTGTTACCCAAAATACTTTTTGCTTCTTGTATCCCCATTGCGCCAGACGTGACGGACCCAAGCAGACGCTCCGCGGGTTCAGATGATATCGTCCGTGAGCTGACGGCCTTTCTAAGCTGTTTTACAAAGTCGTAGTAAGAGTCCTTGTTGTCTATTTCAAATTGTTGGATGGGTACATCGATGGCCTCGTAGCCACTGCTAGTTTCTGCACTTGCGAGGCGCTTTTTGAGCCTCTCGTAGATTGATTTC
Organism: Congregibacter litoralis KT71; assembly: GCF_000153125.2. Lineage (NCBI taxonomy): Bacteria > Pseudomonadati > Pseudomonadota > Gammaproteobacteria > Cellvibrionales > Halieaceae > Congregibacter > Congregibacter litoralis. Next base: position 3,060,756 of record NZ_CM002299.1, on the reverse strand, counting down.
TTGGCTCGGTCTTGGACTTCACCGTTTCGAATTAGTCGTGTGGCACCATAGCCAAGTGCGCCGCCAGCGAGCCCGGCTCCAACCACCCAGCCGATTGGGGTGGTGGCAATAAAGATACCGCCTAAAGCGCCGCCAAGAGTACTGGATCCGAGTATTGTGGTTGCGCCAACCGCGGCAGCAACGGATCCGGACGCGGCAACGCCCCCAGTCACGCCGAGACTTGTGCTGATCAAGTCCCCAGCTAGTCCGATTTTGTCTGGTCGAGCCTTCTCCAGGCGCTTAAGTGCCGATAGCAACTCCTTGCGCGACTGGCTGTCTGATCTGTCAGTTGGTCGCATCTGCAAATGCCAGCTTGAGCACGTTGAGAAACCACTGCAGGAAGGATTTTGCCATCGCTACAATATCAGCGAACGTGTTGATTAATGTTCCCTCTAAACTGCCAGATAACGGTTTTCCGCTGTCCAATCTAAATCCTATGCTGGCACTCACTGCAGCAGCTATCGGGGTGAGAATCGGGCCGATTATAGGCACGGCTGCTAGGAGAGTATGCAGCACTGCGCCAATTGCCAATCCAATGGTTAGGTGAGGAAACTTTGCAATGAATTCCATTATTTCGTAAACAATGAGCTTGCCAACGTACACAATTTCTCCACCAACCTCCCTTGTTACGTCCCACAACGCTGTGAGTCTTGTGACAATTTCCATTGGAAGATCACTATTGATCAACGTGACGAAGAAATCGTCCCGATCGTCTAGTGTTACTTTTGGTGTAAGCAGTCTCAGCTCTACAAGAGCATCAGTCTGGGTCATTACCTGCGACACTTTTTTCTCCTTTTCGGCATTCTATGGCGGTCCACTTCGATTGTGACATTCGCCTTATTAATGCGAGACCAATCCATCCTCTAGCATATGGTACTTCGAACGGCCGGTCGCTTATTGACTTAGATCAGCCATTTGGACCGGACAAATTAGGCGAATTTCGGTTTGCCTCCGGAGATCGTATCGGTTGCACCTAAATTATCTCGCCTACAAGGTATCCCGGGTTTTCTGGGTGTCCAGTGTGAAACCTCAAAGTATCAGTTCATTCATCGAGTACAACAATCGCTGCTGTGGTGGGTATTGTTCAAGATGCGTCTTACAGATAGCTCTTTTGGGGGTTGCAAAACGTGACGGTTGTCACGTAGTCGATAACGTTTTGCCTGATGAACAAGCCATTTGATCTTGGCTATGAGATGATAAAGGGGCATCAAGAGGGGTTCGTCCCCACCAACCGCCCACTCCGGGAACGGTGGTTAATCGATGCGCCATAGGCCCTGCTGCGCAGGTATGGAACAAAAAGGAGATATTCCGTGCGCGACCCTCAATTTTTAACTCCGGCTTCTGCACTATTCAGTGACGTTGAGCTCCTGTCTTTAAAAGCGTTCTACGCGGGCGAACAGGCGAGCTCTATCAGCAAGCGATTACCTAATCCATGGCCACTGGTGGCTCGACACAGGGCGCAGGATAGAACCGCCTTTCAGGCTACGAAGACTGTACTCGACGCCTTGTATTCTTCTCTATGATTCCGAAGCTACCGGTAATGAGCTGCGTTCAACAGCACAGTACATAGCGATACTTAACAGAACAGGTACGCCGCCGATTTAAGTACCAACTTGCGGGCGGGATAAAAATGCAGCTAAAGCGGCTGATCTGGCTTCTGTTCCCCGAGCTGATTAACGCCGACTATTCTCGGGGATTAGGAGTTACAACATGACTGCGAAAAATGAGACGTTTGAGCTGGTGGATGTTGATCCATGGGGCAAGAATAATGGGGGCCTCGTTCCCAAAAATGCCTCGCTGGTGTGTATTTACGGGCTCAATTTGGGCCCGGACTCGATTACTGAGGCGCTGTATCTGCGCATCTTCAATGAACATGTAGAGCTCTGGTTCGCGCACCCTAGATCACACGATCTCGACAACGCTGCATCACCATCCTCGTTGGCTTTTTCAGATAAACAGGCTCGAGCAGTTCTGGCGAATCGTTCTGGTGATACCAATACCGATGCGCAGAGTCTTTTCATTGCGTTGATACGTGCACGCTGGGGGCACGCGTGGCCCGGAAGATTCTATGTGCCAGGTGTTCTGTCAGAGCAGGTCTATCAGAAGACTCTTACCGGGATTGCTCGCGAGGGCGATCTGATGGCCTCCCAGGCGTCTGCTATTGAAACCTCCGTGGTTCGTACAGCCCGAGAGTTACGCCTGCAGCCGGAGCCCACAGGTACATCCCCAAGTGCCTGGCGGGCCCGCTGCTCTGAGACAAACCATTCGCTGTACATAAGCACTGACTCCAATACCTTTGGTTGTGGCTACTGTCGTCGAAAGGGTGGAGAAGACGAACTGCGTGCTTTTGTTGGCGATAGGAGACAAGGAGGAGCACCACCCACGATGGTGGCCCAAGGCCGTGAGGACGAGAATTCATGATCTCCCGACGGCAGTTCCTCCTCGGTGCCGCTACAGGATTTGTATTGCCACGATTTTATGAGCGAGCAGTTAACTTCTTTGACAATCATGGTGAGGCGCTTCTTCAGGCACCTAAGTCAGCCCATACGACCGTCATCGCGTCACGTGAAATCACAGACAGCTTTACGCTGTATCTCGGTGACCCATCAGAGGAGCCGCCGGAAATGACGCTACGGCAGTTTGTCGAGCGCTATTCTTTTGAGCCGGTTGAAGAGGCGTTGGCGGAATGGGCTGAGACTGGCATCGAGCCCGATGACACGCTGGATTGGTCTACCGTTTGCGACGCTTGGTGTCTGCACGACAGTCCTAATGTCCGTGCGTATGAGCTGCTGTGTGATCTGGATCTGGGGCCCAACTCGTCAGCCGATTCACCGGTAGGAGAGGTGAGGTTTTGAGGTCGGTCGGAATTCGTGGAGTCCATCGGATCGTTTATCTTTACGATCTGGAGGACAACGATGGAAAGAATCCCCAAGGCATCTTACACGCCGGAGTTCCGGGCTGAGGCCGTGAAGCTGGTTGAGTCGACCGGCATGTCGGTGGCGAAGGCGGCAGAGCGGCTGTCGATCCCCAAGAGCAGTCTCAGTAACTGGGTGCGTGCAGCCCGGGCAGGAAAGCTGAAGCAGGTGGGTGAGCATCAGCGCGCACCCACAGAGCTTGAGATGGAGCTGGCCCGTGCCCGGCGTGAGCTCGCTGAGGTCAAGCAGGAGCGCGATCTGCTAAAAAAGTTTGCGGCGTACTTCGCGAAGGAATCCCGGTGAGGTACGCGCAGATTCACCGGCTACGGCACGAGCACTCTGTCGCCGCGATGTGCCGTCTGCTGGACGTATCCGAGAGCGGCTACTACGCCTGGCGCAAGCGGCCGCCGTCACCACGGTCGAAGGCGAACGCGCGTTTGACGCTGGAGATCAAGGCGGCTCACGAGCGCACGCGCAGGACGTATGGTCCCGAGCGACTTCAGTCCGATCTTGCCGACAACGGTATTCGTGTCGGCGTACACCGCATCAAGCGTATTCGCCGCGAGCAGGGCCTTCGCTGCAAGCAGAAGCGGCGGTTCCGTGTGACCACGGACTCGAAGCACAGGCTGCCTGTGGCGCCGAACCGGCTTGCCAGACAGTTCTCCGTCGATGTGCCGAACAAGGTGTGGCTGACGGATCTCACCTACGTCGACACCGCCGAGGGCTGGCTGTACCTGGCAGGCATCAAAGACCTGTTCAACGGGGAGCTTGTCGGATACGCGATGTCGGAACGGATGACGGTTAACCTGACGGAGACGGCACTGCGCCGTGCGATCGATGTCAGGCAACCAGGTCCTGGGCTTCTTCATCATTCCGATCGCGGCAGTCAGTACTGTGCGAGGAGCTATCAGCAGCTGCTACGGCAGCACCAGATGCTGTCGTCCATGAGCCGCAAAGGAAACTGTTGGGACAACGCGCCGATGGAGAGCGTTTGGGGAATCCTGAAGTCGGAGCTCATTCACCATGAACGCTTTGAGACGCGTGCGCAGGCGAGAGCAGCGATCCGGGAGTATATTGAGATCTTCTACAACCGGACTCGGAAACAAGCGCGCCTCGGTTACCTATCCCCGGTACAGTACGCTACGCAGCACCGCCACAGTCAGGTGGCATATTGAGCCGGTGGACTCTACGAAAACCGACCGACCCCAGTTTATCAATGGACCATGCCCGGGCAACGACTACAAAGGTGTTGAGTTGCCGACGGCACTGGATGTCAGCCTGTTACAGCACCGTCTGAATCGACTTGAAGCGGGTGTACAAATCATCATGGACTAACGTCAGCGATACGCTTAATCACGAATATGAGCTGAATCGGCGCGGGCTTTCATGATGTAAGTCCTGTTTTTGACGGGGTTTGTCCAAAACCTGCTTATTGAGGCGACATGTAAATCTATACACGATGGCGTTTGTTGGTCGGTTGCCTAGGATGTGTCCTCTATACAAACGCGCGGAGCAAGAAGCTTCATGGCATCAATTCATACACAGGGAGAGCCGGCTATGGCGATCAATCTTCAGATAAAAAAGCGAGCTCTCAATATTCTCGCATTCACCGTACTGACAAATGCGGTAGCATCGAATGCGCAGGTTGATATCGGCAACCTGAGCACTAATCCTTTTGATTCGGATTCGGTGAGCAATCCCCTCGGCGCTGGCAGTCCGTTCGAAAGCAACAGCATAAACAACGCTTATGGGAGGTATGGCAGCCCATACAGCAATCAGTCGGCCACCAACCCATACGCGACACAGGCTCCCAAGCTTTACGACAGCCAGGGAAACTACCGGGGCAAGCTTAGCGCGAACCCTTACGATCCCGAGTCAGTGAGTAATCCTTATGGTCGATATGGCAATCCAAACTCAGTAGATTCTATAAATAATCCCTACGGGGCAGGCAGCCCATATGCAACCGACAGTCCCAATAACCCATTTGGTCAGGGGCTTAAGATAATCGGAGACCAGTGAGGCGCAGTGGCATTACTGGATGGGGTCTTCGAGTAAATGAAGGCCCAGAGTAATGAAAGATGACAAAGGCAACAAGATGAGTAAACACAAACAGTACGAGATCAGGAACTGCTCGTGGGGATATCGATGCGAACAGACCTGGGACACTTTGATTACGACAGATAGCCCTGTCGAGAAGTACTGTGATTCCTGTGAAAGGCGCGTCTATCTGTGCGATACCCTGGACGATCTGGCGTCCGTCGTCGCGGAGAATGCCTGCGCAGCTTTTTCCATCAAGCTGATTAAGCCTGCTGAAGATGATGAGATGGTCGTTGGTGACATGCAGGTACCACCCATCAGGCTACGCGTCAGTGACGAGTAAGCGAGTTAATGACAATCCATTTACTTTAGCGTCCCACGCGATGCTTTTGAGCTTGGCGGCTATGAAAATAAGTACTTGGGCCAGCTCGTATTTTGATATTGAGGTAAGGAGAGATAAGAGATGAATGAAGTCGTGTGCCCGCACTGTCGCAAGGCTTTTACGATCGACGAAGCCGGCTATGCGGATATTCTCAAGCAGGTGTGCGATAGCGAATTTGAATCTCAGTTGCATGAGCGCCTAGAAATCGCTGAGCGCGAAAAGCAGAGCGCTATAGAGCTGGCTAAGAGCCAGGCTAGCAGTGAACTCCAGGCGGCAGCTGCCACAAAAGACGCGCAGATTCAGGACCTCATGGCAAAGCTTGATGCGGTCGATGTCGCGCAGAAGCTCGCGGTAACCGAAGCGTTAAGCTCCGTCGAGAAGGAACGTGACGAGATCCGAAATGAGCTTGAGCGACTCAAGCGCGAGAGGCATGCTGCGTCTGAGCTGGCAGAGGCCAAGCGTCTCGCCGAATTGCGGGATATTGCTGCGCAAAAGGATGCCGAGATTCAGGGCTTGACCGCGAAATTAAGTGCGCGTGAGGTCGAGCAGAATCTCGCTATCTCAACCGCGGTGGGTGCGGTAGAAAAAGAGCGAGACGATCTCAAAAACCACCTCGCGAAGGCCGAGCTCGAAAAACAGCTGGCAGAAAAGTCCCTGAAAGACAAATACGAGACTCAAATTAAGGATCGGGACGAGGCGATCGAGCGCCTGCGCGACCTCAAGGCGCGCATGTCCACAAAAATGGTCGGAGAGACTTTGGAACAGCATTGCGAGATCGAGTTCAACCGCATTCGCGCGACAGCGTTTCCCCGGGCGTACTTTGAGAAAGATAACGATGCGCGCGGCGGTAGCAAGGGCGATTACATCTTCCGGGACAAAGATGAAAATGACACAGAGATCGTGTCGATCATGTTCGAGATGAAAAATGAGCTCGATGCCACGGCGACCAAAAAAAGGAATGAGGATTTTCTCAAGGAGTTAGACAAGGACCGTACCGAGAAGGGCTGCGAGTACGCCATATTAGTGTCATTGCTTGAGTCTGATAACGAGCTATACAACAGCGGTATCGTGGACGTGTCCCACCGTTATCCAAAGATGTATGTGATCCGACCGCAGTTCTTTATTCCAATCATTACCCTGCTACGCAATGCAGCGATGGGTGCGCTGGAATTCAAAACAGAGCTGGCGATCGTGAAAGCCCAAAACATCGACATTACAAATTTTGAGACAGAACTCGAGAGCTTCAAAGCTGGTTTCGCGAGGAACTACGACCTGGCATCGCGGCAGTTTGAAACAGCGATCGACGAGATAGACAAGTCAATGAACCATCTGCAGAAGACCAAGGAGGCACTTCTGAAGTCAGCGAATAATCTACGACTTGCTAACAACAAGGCACAGGATGTGACCATCAAGCGGTTGACGAAGAACAACCCCACAATGGCGGCCGAGTTTGAAAATGTTGTCAAGGATCTTCAGTCACGGGAAGAGCCGTAGGGTGCTCAACTGCATTGAACTCACATTCTTTCAAGCGTACGAACGTTGAGTATCGTGACTATGATTGAACGACTTTCTAGATTACTGCGACAAATTTTGCAGGTGTCGATTTTGTTGCCCTTTGCAACACACGCCTCGGAGACGTTTACATCAACGCAGACGGTCGCTTTTAAAGACTTCCATGATCCCGGTTACCTCTTGGTCGAGCAGGATAGTGGCGAAGCCTTTAAGTTGTGGTTTCACTATGAATTCATACCTTACGAGGACGTATTGACATGGGAGCGCGGCGAAACACTCAAATTAGGCATAGATCCGACAAGAGGCAGCGGAGTTTTTCGTGTGGCAGACGCCAAGTTCTACAAAGTGTTCTTCTCTGACGAACATGATCCGATTGACTCGGTGGAAGATCGTTGCCTCGAAGCTAACGGTTCGACAATGGGTATTGCGCAATGCTATTCGGAAACATATCGCTACGTGTCAGCGGACATCAGCTACCTGATCCGGGATTTGGGGACACGACGCAACTTGGGCTATCAAACAAACAATTTTGCCAGCTCCATGAAGACAGCGCGGCAAGCGTATGCGGCGCTTTTTTCAGCTGTATGGGATCAAAGGGGCGGTTCCGTTGGAACAATAAACCAGATGACCACGATGCTTCGATTAATGCACGCGGAGAAAGGCGCGCTCGAGGGGCTGTATTGATCTGCCCGCACCAACTGGTGCGGTATCCGTGAGTCGAGATAATCAGCGTCGAACGAGTGGTAAAGGAGTTATGGTTTGGACCTAGATGCTTGCAGAGATGAAGTAGTCTTTAAGCTCGGTCGGAATGTGCTTCTTTTCCAGCAACTAGAGCGAACCCTTAAGTGGATTGTGCCGCGTTTAGAAGTGTCAGGTGCCAACGCCGCAGAATTGAAGGACAACTTCGCAAAACGTCAGTCTTCCGCCTCAAAGCAAACCATGGGAATGAATACAGGCGAATTGTTCACTGATGCCGAAAAGGACGTTTCTTCGCAAACTTGGGCTCTGGTTAGCTCATTTGCGTTCGAACCAGAGACCCGCGAAGAAATTGAAGCGCTTGTCTGCGAGCGAAATGAACTTGTCCACCATTTTATGGATAAGGTTGAAGTAGAGTCCCCGGAAAGCTGGCGAAAGGCAAGTATCGCTTTAGATCATCAAAAAGAGCGTATCGCTGCTATAGACGCGCTTCTGCGTGACCTCGCTGCCGTCTTAAAATCGGGGATCGATACGGCAGTGCAAGAAATTCATGCAGATTTGTTGCAGAGGGACTAACTGTACTACTGCGCTGTGGGAGCCGGTGCTGGAGGCATTGTAGCGTCCCATGGCCAAAATTCGGGTGGGGCGTGAGACACCAGCGAGAAGGAAAAGCCGTAGCTGAGAAACTCGGCCTGCGCTGAGCGCTTTCCGACTTTTTTCCGACAACGGCGCTGCAGTTTTGCGACGACTGCGCAGGCACACATGTTTTTGACGACAAACGTATACTTCGTCTTGTCGTACTTGCTTGTTTCTTGGTTCATTTGAGTTTGAAGTTAGGGTTTTTTCCGACAAAAACACCAGACCGCCCGGCGCCCAACCTCCCAGCGTAGAACGACCGCTTTTCTTTCCGACAAATTTCCGACATCAGTGCTGCAAAGTAGTGCTTTGTCCTGCAAACACGACAACGGGCGCCGTTTTTAGGCCAATAAAATCAATAGGTTACAAGTGAAAAGCGTCTACGAACCAGGCGGTCGCACGTTCGAATCGTGCCGGGCGCGCCATATACAAAAAAGCCTCACCCATCGGGTGGGGCTTTTTTGTATCCGGGGTGTTCCTGCCGAAGAACGTGCTCGTTCGATAAAACGCGACGAATAGGAGCGTTTTAGACGGGGTCGCTTGCGACACCGCCCGAAGGGTGATTGCGCCCCAAAGGGCGTAATCATCAATCGTGCCGGGCGCGCCATATACAAAAAAGCCTCACCCATCGGGTGGGGCTTTTTTGTATCCGGGGTGTTCCTGCCGAAGAACGTGCTCGTTCGATAAAACGCGACGAATAGGAGCGTTTTAGACGGGGTCGCTTGCGACACCGCCCGGAGGGCGAAAACAGCCCCTGGGCTGTTTGAGTCAATCGTGCCGGGCGCGCCAGTAAATGGGTATTTACGGTTCCTCGCGCCGGTCAACCTCAATACAATTGCGGTATCCGACCTCGACGACCGCCTTCCATGACCTTAGACGACTATCGAACCCATCTGGAGTTTGCCATTGGCGTACCGTTTACTGACGGTAACAGAGTCGTGCCGCTGAAAAATGGCGATGAGATCTTTCCCGCGATGCTGGCGGCGATCCGCGCGGCTTCATCGCATCTGGAATTCTCACACACGTTTACTGGTCGGGGGCTATTGCCAGGGAGTTTGCTGACGCCTTGGCTCAGAAAGCCCGCGAGGGCGTCCGCGTAAGAGTCTTGCTGGATGCTTCGGCGCCAAGGATATATGCAGGGATTGCCTGAAGATGCTGGAGGATTCGCCCATAGAGCTGCGCTGGTTTCGACCCATGAGCAGCTTTCGCCCCTGGCGCATCGACAAACGCACCCACAGAAAGGTCCTCTGCATCGATCATGAGGTCGCCTTTACGGGCGGTGTCGGCATTGCCGATGAGTGGACGGGCAACGCAGAAAACCCCGGGGAATGGCGTGAAACGCATTTTTCCCTCGAGGGGCCCGCTGTGGCCGGTCTCTATGCGGCCTTCCTCGACAACTGGAACGAGGCCGGCGACTGGGAAATCGAACACCCGAAAGCTCAGTTCAGGTCTTGGGATGACGGACTCGCTGTGCAGGTCGTAAAGTCCAACTCGACGGTGGACTGGACCAAGGCGGCAAGCCTCCTGCGTGCCCTGGTCTGCGTGGCCCAGGAGCAGATACTCATCGCATCCCCGTACTTTGTGCCCGACGCTACTCTGGTTGGGCTCCTGAGGGATGCGGCGCAGCGCGGCGTGGATGTGCAGATTATGCTGCCCGGGGCGCATTCGGACTCGCAGCTATCGCAGCTTGCCGGCTACCCCAGTGTGGAGTGCTTGCTGGATGCCGGTGTAAAAATCTTTCGCTACAACCGCACGCTCCCTCATCTCAAGGTCATGATTATCGATCGCGCGGTTGTGAGTTCGGGCTCGGCGAACTTTAATCACCGGTCTCTGGGAAAAGACGAGGAGTGTAATGTGAATATTCTCTCCCGTGAGCTCGCCAAAACCCTTGCCGGGCATTTTGATGCGGATCTCAAGCATGCTGAAGCAATCGACCCCCAACGTTGGGCTGCGCGACCGGCGTCGCTCAAACTAAGGGAAAACCTGGCGCGCCTTGTCAGGGAGCAGTTGTAGGCCTGGCGCTAAGCTCAGCCGCGGGACACGGTTCCCTGTCAGCAATGCCACAGGAAATGCCCGGACGCGGTAGGCTGATCCACAGTGTGAGGACTGGGCGTCATATCGTCGGGCGGGTGCGAAGCTGGCGATTTTAACGAGACTCCGTTGTATGGTGAGCTGCGTTCTCCACCGCCCTGAGAATCTTCTCCCTCAGTCAACGACGTCGATGGTGTCTGAGTCCGCGGGTAACTCAAACCACATGCCGTCGTGAGTCAGTACCATGTTGTCGGTAAAGCCGCGCTTGAAAACATTCTCCATGACCTTGTTTCGAGGTCCCGGTACCAGGTGATAGAGCGCCGTCATTTTTACCCCGGTATTTTTTGTCAGTTCGATAACGTGTTCCGTGTGGGCGTGGTAGTCCTGAATATCCCCAAGAATGTGGGCCAGGCGATCGCGTCCGCCTCCTTCAGCGCCTTTCTTGATGGTTTCGACGATAGGCAGGGAGAGGGCGTCGGTGAGGAGCAGGTCTGCATCGTCCACCATGGTTCGTAAACGATCCGTCACGATGGTGTCACCAGTGATGACCACGGAGCGACCCTGATAGTCAAAGCGATAGCTGACTGCGGGATCTATGGGACTGTGATCGGCCTCGAAGGCCGTGATGGTCAGCTCGCCGAATTCGAGCCTTGCTTCTTTGGCATGCTCTACGGGCTCCATAACGCCATATTCCGGCGGCATAAAGCTGACGCCGTGATGTTCGCTGCGATAAACACGGTCCTGGGCGAGAGCCATGTTGTAACCATCAACCACCTGCTGTACTCCCGGCGGGCCGTAGACCTTCAGGGGCCCTTCGTGGCCCGTGGCCCAGGCCTGCACATTAAGGGTCGGCAGGTCGGCGATGTGATCGGAGTGAAAGTGCGTCAGCAGCACGCCATCCAGTCGGTCTACGGGTAGGCCGGCGAGCCCCAGGTTGTTGGCGGATCCGGCACCGGCATCGATTACGAAAAAATGCTCCGGTGTCAGCACCGCTACGCAGGCCTGGGCACGCCCCGGCGTCGGTATAGGCGCCGCACTGCCGCAGACAAACACGCGCAGGCCCTCTCCGGTAACGTCCTGCTGCGCCGCGATGGCAGTGGCCGCCCGGTTCAGAAGAAAGTTCTGGCCGGGGACAGTCTTGACCGCAATAAAGAACAGACCGCCGAGGACGAGCGCCGAAATGGCAACGATACTGAGTAAGCGTTTCATGAAAGAACTCCTAAAAGTACTTTTATAAGAAGACTGTATTCACGCACCGTTTCGGCGCCAGAAAACCAAATCAAGGATAGATGCCGGACTGAACAGGATCAGCGCCAGCAAAAGTCCTGGGTCGGGATAGTAAACAACACCCTCGACGGGAAAAGCGGTGGTTTTGTCCAGCGCGGTCAACTTGAACTCATGGCGCTCGGCAAAGACCGGGTTTATGGCAATTGCCAGCAAGTCCCGGCGACTTCGATACCCCATGATGGCACCGTACCGAGGCTGGAAGCTCAACGTCAGCAAGTCACCGGGGCGCGGCTGGTTTTTTGATCTGCGAAAAGAGCAGCTGATGATCGTCACCCTCAGTGATAGGGCCAGGGCCAGGGGAGAGCGCCCGTCGTCGAGAGGTCGACCCCGGACGTTGCCTCAGTGACCGGCCTGCCGGGCAAAATTCTCCAACGCTTTGGCAACGTTTTTTAACACCGGCACACCCTCGTCGATGTCATGGCGCTCCGCCATCCAGGCGGTATCGTTCCACCCGATCCTCACTTCGCCTTTATCGTCTTCCCAGACCAGAAACTTCAGGGGGAGATCGATGCCCACGGTTCTCCGGGCCTGCATGAGCAGCGTGCCGCCCTGGGGCTTACCAAAGATCAGGAGCTCCGTGGGAAGTAGTTCCAGGTCCACGCTCTGGGCGCCGGCACCGTGATCAACGCGGGCAAAGATGCGAAAGCCCTTGGCCTTCAATAACGCTTCCAGCCGGTCCACGGTCTCTGAAACAGAATAGTTGCTTGATTCCGTGAGCAAACCCTCCGCGGAGTTTACGAAAGGAATCACCAGCGATAGCAGGATCCCGAACAACAAGTGTTTAGTCATGGTTTTATTCCTCATTGTGCACCTGGTTTGACCCTTCGTTTGACACCTCAGCGTTCGGTGGTTCTCTTCAGTCAACATCCCTGGCGACATCCTACGACAGGGGTACGCTTGCATCCTAGTAAATGCTGGGCTGTTGGAGTTTCGCACCCGGCGTCGCCCGAGAGAACACCACCAGGTGCGCCCATGGCTGCAGCGTTATTCTGATATCGTTGCTCATCTACGAACTCAAGCGAGTAAAGAAACGATGAGTATTCTCAAGCCTGCAGAATCCCACCCAAGGTGAAGCCCGAAGAGCAGCAGGCGGCGGAGCTCCGCAGCGGAATTTTTTTTGGTCTGGCCGCCTATGGCCTGTGGGGCGTTTTCCCCATCTACTTCAAACTCCTCGAAACAGTCACACCCACAGAGATACTCCTGCATCGCATCGTCTGGGCCGTGCCTTTCGGCGCCCTGATCATCACCCTGCGCAGGCAGTGGACCGACGTTGCGAACGCGTTCCGGGATCCGCGAGTGATTGCCTGGCTGGCACTCTCTGCCCTGTGTATCTCGGGCAACTGGTTCGTCTACATCTGGGGGGTTGTTAACGAGCGCATCTTTGAGGCCAGCCTTGGCTATTACATTAACCCGCTGATGTACGTGGCCGTAGGGGTACTGTTTTTTGGTGAGCGATTGCGACGGGCGCAGTTGCTGGCCGTGGCCCTTGCCACTATTGGTGTGCTGGTGTTGTCCGTACAGGGGAGTGGTCTTCCCTGGGTGTCTCTATCCCTTGCGGCACTTTTTACCGCCTATGGCATTATCCGCAAACGCGTCGCCATTGCGGCGATGCCGGGTCTATTTGCTGAGACTGCACTGTTGTTCCCCCTGGCCGGGGCGGGCTTGCTATGGCTGATGTTGAGCCACCGGGCAGAATTTGCCGCCGCCGATGGCTCCACAAACATGCTGTTGCTCCTGTCGGGGCCGATCACGGTATTTCCCCTGCTGTTCTTTGCCGTTGCCGCACGCCGACTGACGCTCACCACCGTCGGCTTTATGCAGTTTCTTGCACCGACGATGCAGTTTTTTATTGCCATGTATTTCGGAGAGCCGTTTACGACGCCGCGCATGATCTGTTTTGCCTTGATCTGGGCGGCGGTTATCGTCTTTAGCGTGGATGCTCTGCACACATCACGCAAGAGACCACCGATACGCCCGGGAGCGGGCTGAACTCCCGACGCCCCGCTATTCCTGCTGCCGCAGCGCGATCACACTCTCCACCTCAGCGGCCAGGGAAGCCAGCAGTTCCTGTTCCTGCGATGACAGCGTGCGCGGCTTGGGATCAATGAGGCACAGCGTGCCGACGCGGAACCCCGTGGGCTCGCGAACGGGCTGGCCGGCGTAAAAGCGAATAAAAGGGTCGCCCGTGACCAGAGGGTTGTCACGGAAGCGCGGGTCCCTGTGGGTGTCAGGAACCAGAAGCATTTCATCGCTAAGAATCGCGTGCCCGCAAAAGGAGATACATCGTTCGGTCTCCGTGGCTTCCAGGCCCTGGCGTGACAAAAACCACTGGCGATTCTCATCGACCAGGCTTACCAGCACCGTTTGCACGGCAAAACTGCGCTGGGCGCGATCTGTGATGTCGTCGAAGCGCCTGTCCGGCGCTGTGTCCAGAAGATGCGCTCGGTGGAGCGCAAAAAGACGTTCGAATTCGTTGGCGGGTGTGTCAGGAGTCTCCATACTCGGCGTACCACCTTCAGGACCTCTCGTAGCGCTAAAATTACCACTCTACGACGCTGTTACAAAGCCTGTGGATCAGGGGCAAAGCGCCATAGAGTGTCTTTCCTAAATCGCCTTATTTTCCTGTCAGATCCCGGATGATGATCGACCAGTGATCCAGGGCATCGTAGAACGCTTTGATGGGCACGCGCTCGTTAAGTCCGTGAGCGAACTTCTCATCGGGATTCATGAAAATACCACCCACGCCAAAGGTGGGAACACCCGCTTTGCGAAAATGCATGCCGTCAGTGCCGCCGGAGGACATATAGGCAATGAGATCGAGTCCCGGATAGCGACTGTGCACCGCCTTGCTTACCGCGGACAGCACATCTGCGCGGATTTCCGAAATGGGGCTCTCCGTGGGATCTCCCAGAAGCTTGAACTCTGCCTCGGGATTATCCACGACGGCCCGGAGTTCAGCTTCGATGTCCGCCACGGCAACACCGGGGAAGATTCGGCAATTGACGGTAGCGGTCGCCGACTGGGGTAGGGCGTTCTCCGCGTGACCCGCTTCAAGCATGGTGACCACACAGGTGGTTCGGGTTGTGCCTACGTAGGAGGGCTCGGTGCGCAATCGCGCTGCCGCCTCTTCGTCTTCGGGGTCGTAGGCAAAGCGCACCATGGCATCGCCAAGCTCGCCTCCCAGTTTTTCGCCTACCTGCTGAAAATAGGAGAGCGTCATCTCGCTCCACATCACGGGGAACCGGTGGGCCTCGATGGCCTTGATACCGCTGGCAAGTTCGTAGATGGCGTTGTCATCCCGGGGCCGGCTGCTGTGCCCTCCGGGATTGCGTACGGTGATTTCCCAGGTGGCAAAGGTTTTTTCCGCTGCCTGGAGGCTGTAGTCAATGGCCCGACCATCGGCCGTGAGACTGCCGCCGCCGGAATCGGAGTTGAGTGCGAATTCCGCTTCCACGAGTTCCGGCATCTCGTAGGCCATCATGCGCGTGGTGAGCATGCCGCTTTCTTCATCGCCGGAAAACGCCAGGATGAGATCCCGGTCGGGGACAAAGCCCTCTTTTTTAAGCCGAATCATAGTGCCCGTGAGTTGTGCGACGCCAAACTTGTTATCGATGGTGCCCCGGGCGTAAAAATTGACGTCATCCCGGGTGAGCTTGAAGGGAGGGCGTACCCAGTCCTTTTCCAGAGCCTCCACCACATCCATATGACCCAGGAGGAGGATGGGCTTTTTGCCGGCGCTGCCATCCCCACGATAGGTGGCGATGAGAATACCGAAATCATCCTTGGGGATGACGCGGACATCGTCGTCTGCAAAACCCGCGGCTAAAAGCTCATCCGCAAGATACTGCGCGACGCCGAGGGTATTGCCCTTGGTCTTGGAGGTGTCGACTTCGACGATGGTCCGGTAGATGTCCAGGGTCTTTTGCGCATGCTCGCTCTGAATGTCCTGGCTATGCCCAGCACTCGAAAGACCGGCTAAAAGCAGCGCTGCGGATAGTTTGATTTTGTGCTTAAACACGGCCCCCATAAAACCATTCCTAATGCCGTTGTTTTTAATGGTGCCGCTGTTCATAGATATCCTCTCGAAGAAACGCCCTTAAAACTCAGGGGTAGAAACTACAGGGTGCGGGCGAATATCACCAGCATGCTTTTTATGGCTCTGTTACTGCAGTTGTTACTGCAGTTCTTACTGTAACCAGGTGGAACGTCGGTCCGGTCGATCTTCTGCGCCAATCGGGGATGAGCCCCGGCGCAAGGTCCGCCTTCCGGCAGAACTGATTCCGACGCTCGCGGGGCAACTGCCTTCGTTGAGCCAGGCGAGGGCACCCTCCGTAAGCGCGTCTTCGGTGGTGCCAAAAGCGCCGGTGAATGGGTCTTCCACCGCGCAGAGGGTAAAACGTCCCGTATCCACGAGGCCGGTATAAAACCCCCCAAAACCCTCCCCATTGACGCTTTCAAAGGACACAAGACGCAGGCGTGTATCGCAGCCCCGCTGATCAAAGGCGTACTGACCGACGGCCTTGCCCGAGGTATCGCTGCCGATGAGCACGACTTCTACGTAAGGTTCCAGGCTGTTGATCAGCAACTCGCTGGCGGACGCTGTGGTCTCACTGGTGATAAACGCGATGCGCAGGGGGGCGGCTGACGGAGGCCGAGCGTTAAACGCGAAGCTTTCGTTTTCTGCGGTGCGTTTGTCGTTGTGGCTGATACTGAAAGCGATTTCGCCGTTTGCGATCTCACCGCCCAGGAGATCCATAAATCGGGCTGCCACATTCACGAGTCCACCGCTGTTGTAGCGAAGGTCCACAATAAAGTCGGTGATTCCCTGGTTGCTGATGGCCGTAAACGCCTCATCGAGGGCGGGTTCTGCAGACAGGGTAAAGCTGCGCAAATGCAGATAGGCAACGGGCGGTAGGCCGGGTCGCTCAAGGATGCGCGGTGCCGTGGCGAGGGGCGGCACATCCAGCTCCCGTTTAGCTGCGGTGACTTCAACAATACTGCCGTCAATTCGCAGTCGGAAGCTGCGTTCCAAACCCGCAACAGAGCCGCCGAATATGTCGTCCAGGCCCGCTCCCTGATCTTCAAATTCCCGCAAAGTGACGAAACCATCGCCGGCATCCACGGCGAGGAACTCAGCACCGCGGACGAATCCTGCCTCGGCCGCAGGCGCACCCTCAAAAGCATCACTGACGAGGTACTGCCCTGCATCATTAATGGCAAAGCGAAAACCAAAGCCCACAAAGGCACCGCTGCTAAAGTTAGCCTCGTCCTCCGCCACCGTGGTGAGGTACGAAAAACCGGGATCGCGAAAGTCTTCTGCCAGGGGTGCTGTCAGGGCGTTCAGATACTCGCCGGCGCTGGCAAATTCGGACTGGGATACGCTCGCCAGCTCGTCGTACCAGAGATACCAGTCCCGGGCGACGGAGAGCACAAAATCCTTTTGGGACTCTACGCCACAGCTTTGGGTTACCGTCGGTGGCACGGTCTCAGGGTTATTGCTGCCGCTTTCTCCGTCGCTACCGGCACCACCCCCGCCGCCACCGCAGGCGCTGAGGGTCAAAAGTGCCAAAAGCGCGCAAAGGAAGCACGGCTGTTTGAGTCTGGTGACGATGCTTAGGTTCCTGTCTGCGTACTGTTGATAGGGGTTTAATGCGTCGCAAAGTGTAACCAACTTCCGGGGTGAAAATAGCGTGAGATCTTTAACGTTGCGGGCGTGAGTGGCCGAGGGTATGGGCCGGCGCGGGATGTGCCAGGGTGAGTTGCGTAGTATTATGTGGACACGTTATAAACACAGGCAAGTCGGACGCCTGCCGTCGGCGAGTTTTACTGGCGAAGGTTCCGGCAAAAAAAAGGTTCATCGCGTATTAGCGGGATATAGCAAGTAGTAGAGGCGGACAGCCAATCGGTTTAGGTTGTAAGTGCAACCAAACAGCCGACCGAAGGACCGCCGCCATGCTTGATGCTACGTTTCCTGGCCTCGCCTGGGAAGGGTTTGTTCCTATCTCCTCGAAGACTCTGGGCTCCAGCACTTGTGTTATCCATCTCGCTCCCGATCCAGCGCAAGCTCCGGCGTGCGCGCAGTGCGGGGCCTTGTGTCCAAAGGTTCACGATACGCAGTATCGACGGGTGAGAGACCGCGATCTGTTCGACTATCGCGTATGGTTAGATGTGCCTGTCAGGCGCGTGCGCTGCCGGCGCTGTGGTGTGGGCCGCGAACGGCTTTCCTGGTTAGCGCCCCGTGCTCGCATGACGGAGCGCATGCGTCTTCACGCGGAGGTGCTGCTACGACTGCTGCCGATCAAGCATGTCACCGAGCTCACAGGTCTGCATTGGCATACGCTTAAGGCGATTGATAAAGCACGACTGGGACGCGAGTTGACGGCCCCAGACCTGAGCCGTGTGCGTTATCTGGTGATGGACGAGTTCGCGTTATTCAAGGGGCATCGTTACGCCAGTGTTGTGATGGACGCCGAACGGCGGCAAGTACTGTGGGTCGGCGAAGGCCATTCTCGCGAAGCGGTCAGGCCCTTCTTTGTCTGGCTGGGTGAGCATTGCCAGCACATCGAAGCCGTTGCGATGGACCAAAATACCGCCATGGATCTAGAAGTGCAGGCGCACTGTCCGCAGGCGCGCGTGGTCTACGACCTCTTCCACGTGATGGCCAAGTTCGGCCGTGAAGTCATTGATCGTGTGCGAGTCGATCAGGCGAATGCGTTACGGCAGGACAAGCCGGCTCGTCGAGCGGTGAAGCAATCTAGATGGCTACTACTGCGCAACCCGGAGAATCTAGATGAACGGCAGGCGGCGGATCTCAACGAGCTCCTGGCGATTAACCGACCCTTGATGATCACATATTTGATGAAGAGCCAGCTAAAGCAGCTTTGGTATGCCAAGAACGAAAGAGCCGCTCGGTGGCGTTGGACGCATTGGTACAACCAGGCTCTGGCAAGTGGGATTGAGCCGCTCAGGCGCTTTGCAAAGAACCTGAAACCGTATGCCGAGGGCATTATTGCCAGTGCTGTTTACCCGCTAAACACGAGCGTGCTGGAAGGTGTGAATAACCGCATCAAGGTCATCAAACGAATGGCCTACGGATATCGTGATAGCGATTACTTCTTCCTCAAGATTAAATCCGCTTTTCCCGGAAAGGCGCGATGAACCAAAAAAAAGCCTGATAAAAATAAGCGAACAGGAAGCCCGCAAGATGGATTCTCTGCGTAAGGCCGCGATGCTCCCCCCGGGGCAGCGGCTCACTGTTATTGGTCGTTCCCTGGCATTAGGTAGTGCCCTGCTGTGTCTGCTGGCCGCCTGTGCCGAAGAGGTGGCGGAGCCCGAGAGCCCCGGTACCCGGGCTATCACCAGTCTTATGACCGCCGAGCAGTACCAGAACTCCCTGGGCTACATCTTTGGGCCGGGCATTGATTTGCAGGTGGAGTTTGCGCCGGTGGCGCGCACCGAAGGCCTCCTCGCCAACAGCGCCTCTATTGCCGGGGTCAGTAGCGCCCAGCTTCAGGGTATCCAGGGTGTCGCTTCCAGCGTCGCCACGCAGGTTGTGGACGCGACCCATCGCAACTACCTCGTACCTTGCCAGCCCGCAGCTAGCGATGAGGCCGACGATCTGTGCGCGCGAGCGTTTCTCAGCCGTGTGGGTCGCCTGCTGTTCCGTCGAGCCCTGACCGAGGAGGAGACCGATCTCTACGTAGAACTCGCGGGGAACGCCGCCAACGAGTTAGAAGACTTTTATGCAGGCCTTGAGATCGCGCTGGAGGGCCTGCTGATCAGCCCCGAGGGTCTCTTTGTGGTGGAGCAGGTGGAGCCCGATCCGGACAACCCGGGGCAGCTGCGACTCGATGCTTATTCTCTCGCATCGAGGTTGAGTTTCTTCCTCTGGAACGCAGGTCCTGACGACGAGTTACTGACGGCAGCGGAGAGCGGAGAGTTGCAATCCGAGGGGGGCATCGAGCGGGCCGTGGAGCGCATGCTGGCCAGCCCCCGTCTGACGGGAGGCATGCGGGCATTCTTTGACGATATGTTTGCCTTCGAAGAGGTGAAAACCCTCGCCAAGGATTCCACCATCTATCCTGAATTCACCGGTGTCACCGCCGAAGATGCGCGGGAGCAGACCCTGCGAACTGTCATCGATCATCTGTTGGTAAAGGAAGATGACTATCGCGATCTGTTCACGACGCGATCCTCCTTTATGTCGCCGGCCCTTGGGATTATCTACGGCGTGCCCGCGCAGCCAGGCTGGGCGCCTCACACGTTTCCCGAGGACAGTCCTCGCGGCGGTTTGCTCACCCAGGTCAGCTTTCTGTCTCTTCACGCCCATCCCGGCCGCAGCTCCGTTACCTTGCGTGGCCAGGCCCTGCGCGAACTCTTTTTGTGTCAGACAGTACCTGAGCCTCCGCCGGGAATCGATTTTTCCGTGGTGTCCAACCCCAATTCCCATTACCCCACCCAGCGGGAACGTGTGGCGGCTCACCTCGAAACACCTTCCTGCGCCGGTTGCCACCGCATCACCGACCCTATTGGCCTGTCCCTGGAGCAGTTTGACGGTGCGGGCGGGTTTCGCCTGACGGAAAACGGCGCCACCATCGATGCCAGTGGCGGTCTCGACGGATTCGAGTTTGATGGCGCCATCGGACTGGGGCAGGCGCTCCGGGAGAACCCTGAATTGCCGCGTTGTCTGGTGCAGCGCGTCTACAGCTACGGCACCGGTGGCCCACCCGAGTTGGAAGCGCGCGCGGTGATGGATTACTTCAACGAAGAATTTGCCCAGCAGGGTTATCGGCTGCGGGATCTGTTGCGAACCGTCGCGCTGAGTAATGCATTTTCGCGCGTGCAAAATGACCCAAGAGTAGAAAGTGCAGAAAGTGTAGAAAGTGCAGAAAGTGCAGAAAGTATTGCCGGCGCGGATGATGGCGAGGCCGCCACAGCAAGTTCAAATTAATCGAGGTTCTCGAACCGCAGGAGAGTTGTTATGAGTAAGTGGAGTAGACGTCGGGTGCTCAAGGGCATGATGAACGGCGTTGGCGTGTCCGTTGCGCTTCCCTTTCTCGAGGTGTTTCTCAATGGTAGCGGCACCGCGCTGGCTTCGGGGCGTCCCATGCCCGTACGTTTTGGCACCTGGGGCTACGGTCTCGGCGGGACCTCGGACATTTTTGTTCCCAAAAAGACCGGCGCCAATTACGACCTGCCGGAGGAGATTGCGTCCTGGGAGCCCGTGCGCGACGACGTTAATCTGTTTACCAACGGTTCGGCGTTTCCCGATGCCTCGCCCAACCGCAATCACTTTACGGGCTGGGTGGTCTCCAGAACCGGCGTGGCGCCCGAGGTAGACATAGTTCCTGCGGAAACCATCGATGTGACCGTCGCCAAGCAGATCGGCCGGGCCACACGATTCAGCTCCCTCACCGCTACGGCAACGGCTGATGCCCGGGACACCTACAGCTATTTGAACGGCGCGACACCCAATGCACCGGAGTGGTCGCCCCTGCAGTTTTACAAGCGCCTGTTCGGTCCGGAGTTTCAGGATCCCAATGCCGAGGAGTTCAATCTGGATCCGCGGCTCATGGCGCGCCGCAGCGTGCTCTCCAGTGTGATGGATCAGTCCCGCGCGATGATGAAAACCGTAGGCGCCGCGGATCGTGCACGCCTCGATCAGTACTTTACGGGCTTGCGTCAGTTGGAAACCCAGTTCGATCATCGCCTGACCAAGCCCGAGCCCATCGCCTCCTGCATCGCGCCGGGGGAAGCCCCCGTCAATCCCCTCATGGACAAGTCCGCCGACGCGGTGAAGCTGCGCCATAAAATGATGACAGAGCTGATGGTCATGGCGATTGCCTGCGATCAGACCCGGGTGTTCAACATGACCTACTCCGCGGCGTTCTCTTCGATTATTAAGCCCGGATACCCCAAACCGCATCACACCTGCACCCATGAAGAACCCGTAGACACTGCCCTGGGTTATCAGCATCACGCGTCCTGGTTTACCCGTCGTGCGATGGAGTCCTGGTCTGATTTTGTGGCGGCCTTTAAAGAGATCCCCGAAGGCGACGGAACCCTGCTGGATAACGTTCTGATTCTGGGCACCACGGATGTGGGCTACGCGCGCACGCATGCCATCGATGGCATGCCGGTATTTCTGGCGGGGCGCGCCGGTGGAAAAGCCAAGAGCGGCATTCATGTGGATTTGCAGGGCGGGTCCGTTGCCCAGGTTGGCTACACCGCGCTGCGGCTCCTGGATATCGACACGCCGTCCTGGGGAACCTTGAGTAACAAGACCTCTGTGCCCATTGCTGAGGTGGTGGCCTGAGTGAAGCAATTTGTCGGGGCAAGTAAAAGCGTCATAGCGCGGATAAACGCGACCTCCTTGATTTTGATTGCGGGCTTTGCCGGTCAGATTTCGGCCCAGCCCCTCCCGGGGTGGCAAACCGACTCTGCCGTCGGCGGGAAGTATTGGCAACCGGCCACAAGCCAGGAAAGCGAGGCCTACATCGAAGAGCCGACACCGCCCGGTATCCAGGTGGTAGTGACGGCGCTTGAAGGCCCCGTGTACGCCGACGAGCAGGGACGCACCCTCTATAAATGGCCTCTGAGCGCGTTGAGGAACGGATCTACGGGTGACCGAAAAGACGGACCCTCCAACTGCAGTGATGAGGTCAGCCTCGTGTCTGCGGGTTTGATGAGTCCCTATCCGCCGGATTTGCTCCTCCCGGAAGGGCAGCAGCTTGCGTGCTCCACGGTGTGGCCGCCTCTCCTTGCAGACGAGGATGCGCAGGAGATCGATAAGTGGACTATTACGGAACGCCCCAACGGCGATCGGCAATGGTCCTATGACGGTTTTCCGCTTTACCGATCAAACCTGGATGCGGCCCCTGGCGACGTATTCGGAGGCTCCAGGATCCGCTCTCGAAATGATGGCGGCGTTGTACGGGTGCCCGTAGGACCACCGCCCGATGTTCCCGCCGGGTTTAAAGTCATACCCAGCACTACGGGCAGACTATTGGTAAACAAAGATGAGTTCTCGGTGTACACCTGGGATGGTGATGAGCCCAATAAATCCAATTGCGATGAGGAATGTCTGAAAAACTGGACCCCGGTACCCGCCCCGGGTATTGCCATGGATCGTGGCGAGTGGACCGTCGTCAAGCAGGCCTCGGGTTTTAATCAGTGGGCGTTTCGAGGCAAGCCGCTGTACACCTATAACAATGACAAGGGCACGCGGAGCTTTCAGGGGAGTGATGTACCTGACTGGCAAAATCCCCGGTGGCACAATGTGTACACCCAGCGCGCGGTGACACCTCCTCCGGAATTCACGGTGCAGGATGTGGAGTTCGGTGGTCAGGTGCTCGCGGATAGCCGGGGGCGCTCCATCTATCTTTACAATTGCCGGGATGACTCCGTAGCCCAGATTGCCTGTGACCACCCGGATGCCGCCCAGGAATATCGCCTGGCGATTTGTGGTGACGGTGACCCGGAGCTCTGCCGCGAGACCTTCCCCTACGTGCGGGCGGAGCCCGACGCCGTCAGTGACAGTAGCCTTTGGAGCGTCATTGCCATTGATGCAAACAGCGGGCGCTACGCCGGGCCATCGCTTGCTGATGCCGAGGTGTTACATGTCTGGGCGTACCGAAAGCGGCCCGTCTATACCTATGTCGGTGATAAAGAGCCCGGCGTGACTAACGGCGACGGCATTGGGGAGTTCACAGGCAGTCGAAACGGTTACAAGGTTTTCGTACTGCGCGACGACTTTGGTGAGAATGCATTTCGTCGCTAATCAGCACCGCAAAACAGGGCGCCGGATCGCCCGGGAGAGACAGCTATGTCACGGTTATCTGTACGCATGAGGGCAGCTGGCATTACCTTGACCCTGAGTGCAGGGATGTTCGTCGCAGCGACGGGCGTCCAGGCCCAGAGCGTCAGTGGAGGCCGCATTGGCTACGTGCTGACGGAGCGTCACTGGTCCCTGTATCAGACGGAAGATGCGAAGACCGAATGTCCCCAGGGTTTTAACATCGGACCCCGGGAGCAGTTCGCCGAGTTGTTTCCCCAGGAGGACGGTGCCTTGCTCACGGAGGCCGAGACCCGCCTGGTGCGCGAGGGGCGGCGTTTCCATCTCGAAACATCCGAAGAGCCTTTTCCCTTTTACGACGCCGTGGGTCCGAACGCCTATGGCCTGAACCTGGATAGCAAGGCGACCGAGGAAGACTTCATCAGTCCCGCCGGTGTTGAAGGCGTTGATAATCAGCTGAATCGCGCCCTTGCCTGTGTTGCCATTTACCGGGGCCCCGACGGTGCGTTCTACCACTTCTCGAACCTCTTTATGTACGGCAATGCCTACAACCGCTGGATGATTGAGATTACGGGCGTGGATGACCTGAGCAATGACGACAGTGTCACGGTCAATTTTTATCGCGGTCTCGATGACCTTGTGACCGATGCCTCGGGCAAAGGTTTTGTCGCCGGGGGCACCCAGCGTGTAGACGGTCGCTGGGGTGATAGTTTTCGGGGCGAAGTGCAGGGCAGGATCGTCGATGGCGTGCTGACCACCGAGGCTGCGGAGGAAACCAAGTTTCCCTGGTCGTTCCCGGGTATCGGGGGTGGCTTCCACATTTTTAAAGACTTTCAGCTTCAATTGACGTTAACGCCGGATACCGCCAAGGGCCTTCTCGCGGGGTATGTGGATGTTGAGCAATACAATCACCGGCTGAATCGCAATTGGACCACTCATCACCAGAGCTATGGGCAGCTTTCTGCTGCGTCGCTTTACCGAGCAATGAAGCGTCTGGCCGACGGGCATCCCGATCCCCAAAGCGGTGAGAATACGGCTATCTCGTCGGCGGTGGATGTGGAGATGCACCAGGTCTTCATCGTGCATCCCGATGATGAGGCGATGCAGCTCAACACAGCGCAGCGCTAGTTTCACTGCGGGACGGCAACAAGCATTTATAAAATCAGGAATCAGACTATGGGTATCCGACAGCTGTTTGCGGTAACAACGGTGGCTGCGTCGCTGTTATGCGCGCCGGGGCTTCAAAGCGCGCAGGCCGCGGAGCAGACGGGGTCATCGGGGCGGGCCCTCATCGATTTATGGGCCATGGGTGAGCCGGCCTTCGGTGAGTACGTGACTCAGTCCCGCGGTGGTAACGGTGATGATGAAAGTGCCCATGCGGGGCCCAGCTACACCGTGCAGACCGGTCTGGACCTTGCGGCAAATCCGCTGCTGGACTTTGCTTTTTTGAGCCTCGAGCAACAGTACGAGGCCGAGGCTGCGCAAAACGTTGCCGAGGGTATCCGCAAAGGCGCAGGGGATGCGCAGCAACTGCCTCTGCTGGTGCGTATTCCGCCCATTGCTGTTGATGGCGAGGCGGCGGCCCGATCCCGGGTGAAAGAACTGCTGGCCATGGGTGCAAATGGCGTCGTTATTCCTCACATCATGAGTGCCGACGAGGCGCGGGCCGCGGTGTCTTTTTTTGAGGGCGCGAATGTATGGTCTCCGGACAATCCTGAGGGTGACATCGTCGCCATGCTCATCGTTGAGGATCCCGAGGTGTTTGCCGAGCTCGAAGAAATCGCCGATCTGCCGGGCTTCAGTGCGCTGGTCTGTGGCATCGGCAGCCTCACCAGTGCCCTTGATGGGGACCGGGAGGCGGCAGAAAAAATCAACCAGCAGGTGCTGGCCGAGAGCAAACGCGTTGGCAAGCCGAACCTGACCACGGTGAGTCCCGAGTCCGTGGCGCAGCGGGTCGAGCAGGGTTTCCTGGGTTTATTGGCCTACGGTCCGGAATCTCAGGAAGCCATCCGACGGGGCAGGCTTGCCGCGGGTCGATAGTCATCAGTAGGAGTTAGTAATGGACAGACGATTTTCACGCCGCACGGTATTGCTACGCGGTCTGCAACTGCCCCTTGCGGGAAGTGTGCTTGCGGGTTTGAGTGCCTGTGATGCAGGCGGTGACGCCGGTCAGGATGCAGCGCTCGTGTGTGCTGATCCCGGCAAGATGACTTCGGCTCAGGAGAGTGTACGCAAGACCCTGCGCTACACCGAACAATCCTCGGACAGCACAAAAACCTGCGCGGGCTGCGCCTTCTACAGTGGGGCGCAGGGCGCCTGCGGAAGCTGCAGTATCTTCGATGGCAACGCGGTGAATCCCGCTGGGCATTGCGATTCCTGGAGTGCCGCCTCTTGAGAGCTCTGACTGTGATGGTGATGCTCGCCGGCTTTGGCGCAGCACATCCAGGGACCGCGATGGAGGAGTTGCCCGGGGCTGAGCTACTGGCGAAGGGTGAATACCTTGCCGCCGTAGGCAACTGCGTGAGCTGTCACACAAAGGAGAATGGACCGTCGATGGCGGGGGGGCTGGATTTTGAAACGCCCTACGGCACGATCTATTCCACGAACATCACGCCGGATACGGAAACAGGTATCGGCGGGTGGACCCTCGAGGAATTCACCGTGGCCATGCGCCAGGGCGAGCGTCCGGACGGCAGTCATCTCTATCCGGTGTTTCCCTACACGGCGTTTACCAAGGTCAGTGACGAGGATATCGCCGCGATCTATGCCTATCTCCAGACCCTGGATCCGGTGTCTTACAAGCCGCCGGAGAATGATCTGGGTTTCCCCTACAACCAACGCTGGGGTCTGAAGGTCTGGAAGTCGGCATTCTTTGACGAAGGGCGTTTTGAAGCCGACCCCGCGCGGTCTGAAGAATGGAATCGCGGCGCTTATCTGGTGGAAGGGCTGGGTCATTGCAGCATGTGCCATTCGCCACGTAATGCCGCCGGTGGCCTCGATGGCGATCTTCTCATGACCGGAGGCGTGTACATGGAGCGCGTGGAGGGCAAGCTTTCGGCCTGGTCTGCTCCCAACCTGACATCCGCGGACAATGGTCTGGGTAAGTGGTCCCACGATGACATTGCCGATTATCTGAAGCTGGGCTTCAGTCAACGTTCGGGGGTTTTTGGTCCCATGAACAACGTCGTGGTTAATAGCACCTCGCGCATGTCTGCTGAGGATGTCAGCGCCATGACGACCTACCTGCAAAGTCTGCCCGCAAATTCCCAGCCCGCAGGTAAACCCGCAAGTGAAGACGTGCTAAGGGCCGGATCGGTACAGTACGACATTCATTGTGGCACCTGTCACCTGCCCACGGGCGAGGGATCGCCGGAGACCGGACCCCCGGTGCTGTGGAGTCCTGTGGTGCTCGATGTGGACCCCTCAACCCTTATTAACATCACGCTCTACGGTGCACAGCTTCCTCACACGGCACCCTCGGAGGAGTGGAAGTCCCGGGGATGGAAGCGTATGGAGTCCTACGCCAACAAGCTCAGCGATGAGCAGGCCGCGGCGTTACTCAGCTATATCCGCAGCGCCTGGGGACATAAAGCAGGCGCCGTGTCGCCAGAACAGGTCGCCAGGCAGCGTTAAGCAGGGGCATCTCTGGGGAGTTGTCTTAACACCCGAGTGATCGCGTTCACAGTTTTTTGTGAAAACCGCGCGCCTTCGTGATGCGGGGCACACTAAAACTGCCTGGCGCTGGTGCCGCCGCGTAGCACTGGCACACTCCTCCCTGATTGTTTTTCGGGAGCGAGCGGTGTTGGGCCACGGGACGCGACGGCGTCAAACAAAGATGGTGATATCGGGCTTGGGTGCCGCTCTGGCACTCCTGCTCATACTCGCCTACGCGGTAACCGCTTTCGGTGATGCGACGGTGAGCAGCCGTCTCCATTCAAAAAATGCGTCCGTTCGCTTATTGAAGCAATTAGCCGATAAGCCCATAAAGCAGCGCGCGCAGTCCCTGGTTTCGGTGCGCGGCGGAAGCGAAGCGCCCTCGGGTTCATCGCCGTCTGAGGCATCAGAGCTCTTGAGGTCCCTGGACGAGAAGGACCTGGATTCGGCATTGCCGTCTGATCTACCCAGATTATTCAATGAGCCGGATTCCAACATGTTTGGGGAAGATAGCGCTCACGCGAGACTTGGAGGTCTTCCGGGTTCTCGAGGTTTTTCTCAAGGGGGCTCTTCGAGGGCTCAAGGTCGACGTTCCCGTCAGGGTAGGGCGACTCCAGGTGGTTTTCGTGCCGGCGGTGGCGTAGGGGGTGGTCCTACAAATCTAAGCCAGGGAAGCCCTTTGGAGGATGCGTCATCGATTTTTGATGATCTGCTTCCCGCGAACTTTGATTCATCCTTGCCGCTAGTAGATCAACCGCTGGACTCAGGCTCCCAGCGCAAGTTTCGCAGGGGCAAGCCCCAGCCTGCGAACTTTGATCCCTGCGTCGGAGGCTTGATGGTCAGCCCCTGCGTGCTGAGTGCTACGGACTTGCTTGAGGGGCTGCCCGATTCGCCCTTCGAGGGGCAAGCATCGCCATTCAGAGTCCTCGCCTTTGACGAGCAGATCAGAGGTAACGGCGGCGGATCTTTTACCCGGGTGAACGACGGCGGCAACGGTGATAGCAATGGGGGAGGCTCGGGCAGCGACGGTCCCGGGGGGACCGGTGGCGACGGTGGGATTAACGGCGGGGGTAATGGTGGCTTACCCTTCGAGCAAGTATTTGATGAGCCTTTCAATCAGGCTACCCCAGTGCCAGCACCGGCGCCGATTGTTCTTCTGGCCATGGGTTTGCTTATTCTTCTCAGACGCCGGGTAGGCTGAGCAGTATCTCTGCCACCGCCGTTGGCTTGTCAATCAAAGGTTTTCTCTAGCTACACGCTTTCTCATGAATTTTTAGATAGTGTGTACTCTCGGCAGGGCTGCCATTGGCGCTTTCACGTAAACTAGTAAAGTGCCTTGTTTCCCTGGTATGCAAAAGCAGCATAGGCTTCTGCGGCGACTGCCGGTGAGGCCGGTGTTGCCATAGCTTTCAAGTCCGGAAAATTTATTGTCAGAGAGTTTTATGCAAAACCCCTTTGATATTCCAGAAATCGCAGCCCTCGGGTATTTCCTGCTCATGTGGGCGGGCTATGCGCGCTACGCCAAGTATCGCGCCAAGCGTGAAAAGGGAGCCTCCTTGTCGCGCTCTCTTCGGGATCACCGTGAGGCCTGGGCCCGGCGCTTGCTCACGCGGGAGATGCGCATGACGGATGCGTCTCTCCTCGCCAGCCAGGAGCGTGTGGTGGGGTTTTTCTCCTCGGCGACCCTGCTGCTCATGGCGGGTGTGCTGACGGCACTCACCACCAGTGATCAGATTGCGGAGCTCAGTTCCCACATTCCCTTTGCCGAACATCAGAGCACCGGTCAGGTGGAGGCAAAGCTGGCGCTTCTTCTGGTTATTCTGATCTACGCTTTCTTTAAAGTGACCTGGAGCCTGCGCCAGTACGGCTTTGCCGCCGTGGTCATGGGTGGCGCACCGGATGCTGACGAAAACATCAGCGCTGAACAGACCGATGCCTTCGCCTGTAATTTTGCCAAGTTGATGGACTCCGCGGGCCATGACAACAACTCCGGCCTCCGCGCCTATTACTTTGGGCTGTCGGTGATGTGCTGGCTGTTTGGCACGGTGCCCTTTCTTCTTGCGACCACCATCACGGTGCTTGTTCTATACCGGCGCGAGGTGGTGTCGAACACCGTAGAAGCCATCCGGCAGTCTCTGGTCCCGCTTCCGGGTTCCGATGACGAGAGTTAACGTGCCGAGTCGCTATACGCCGGGTGTTATCTGCGCGGCGGGGCATAAAGGAGTTCCATCATGATGGATGAGCGACAAGGTTCTTTTGAGGACATTATTGGCACCGGCAATCTCGGGCGAGGGCTGATGACGCTATGCGCCGTCCTCGCGCTGGCCGCCTGCTCTGCAACGGATGTACCCACCGATGTCGCTGACCGCGGTGAGAGCGTCAGTGTCGAGGCCGCGTTTGAGAACATCGCGGCGCCGGGGCCTATTCGCTTTGAGAAGCTTGAGTCAGCTACCTGGTCTGTGCCCTTGTCCGGGCTTTTGAATCTCGATCATCCCAAGGCAAGAGCCGCCGGGATAGAAGATCGGGAGGAGGACATCAGCATCTATACCTATGTGCTGACCCACCCCACGGAGGGAATGTTTCTCGTTGATGCCGGCGTGTCAGAGAGCTTTCGGGGCGACGAAAACGCCGATATCAGTTGGCTGGTGTCAAAAGTGATGAATATGGATGCCTTGAAACTTAAGCGTTCTAATCGCGAGATATTGGCTGCCCATGATGAGCAGGCTATCGCGGGGGTTTTCCTCACGCATATCCATCTTGACCATGTTATGGGTTTTGACGATTTGCCCGAGGGAACTCCGGTGTATCTGGGCCCGGGGGATGCGCAGTACGCCGCAGCGACCCATGCAGCGACGCGGGGCACCACGGACCGTCTTTTGGCCAAGGTAGACCGTCTACAGGAATGGACCTTTAATGACGGCAAGGTGGTTGATGTTTTTGGTGATGGCAGCCTGTTTGCCTTCCACGCGCCCGGCCATACGGCGGGGCTCACTGTGTATCTCGCCCGGACGACGAGGGGCGCGCAGTTAATCATGGGGGATCTTACTCATACGCGCTGGGGTTGGGAGAATGGCGTAGAGCCCGGCAGCTACTCGGTGGATGGGCCCCGATCAGCCGAGAGTCTGGCCTGGATCAAGTCCCTGGTCGACACCTACGATCCGGCGGGGGACTTGATCGCCGTGCACCCGGGGCATCAGTCACTGGAGGGCGCTACGCCGGGACGATAGTCTCTGCTGGCGTGGGGAAGCAGCTCGTCCAGGGTAAGACGCACGGGTTTGTCCTGATGCTTCACAAAGAGCGGCGCCTGGTCCCCATAATGCGGTGAGGACGCATCCAGCGTTGCCGATCCAAAATTGTGAATAGCGCGGGAACTCACCTGACCTTTCTGATCCCACTCGACAAACATGATGTAGCTGTCTCCAGCGACGTTGCGCAAGATGCCGGTCTCCGGGTCTTTTTCGGTGTACACCGCGCGGAGCGTATCCGGCCCGCCATCCAGCGGCCAGGATTGATCCCCTCGCACGTGGCGCACCACCTCACCATAGGGGGGATCGATGCGTCCAAAATGGCTTTGGAGATAGTCCCGGGCCTCGGCGAGTTCCTCGCCAAGCTCGACATCGTCGCGCCGTTGCCGACTATCAATGAGGGTCGTCAGGGTCAGAACCCCCAGGGCAGCCGCCGGGTTGTCGGCCTGGGTGCCCAAGTCCCAGGAGGCCAGGAGATCCATTGCAGCATGCAGTGACGGTGGCAGGGCGTCCTTTCCATTGGCAATAAAGCGGCGCAATTGCTGAATCGCTTCCAGATCCTCATCGTAAAAAACGTCGTACTTGATGCGATAAAAGTCCTCGCGACTGAGGGTTTCCGTTTCCTGAAGAAGTCGCCGGAGCCGCAGGGCGCGATTGGTGACACCGGTCTCAATACCCATGGTGTCGGAAAAATCCTCGGGCTGTGGTTGTCCGGGCCCGATACTGGACAGATAGGGGCTGTTATTAGCGTTAAAGACAAAGCCACTGGGCGGATTGCGCGTCGCCGGTACGGCGCTGAAAGGGAGATAGTTTGTCCAGATGAGGCTTGAGTCATCGCCGGGCAGGTCTTTTGTCCAGTCCCATCCTTCCTGACGCTTTGGCAACATGGCGTTGTAGTAGTGCGCGATATTGCCCTCACGATCCGCGTAGACCTGATTGATGGAGGGCTGGCTGCCGATGGCAAGGGCCGCTTCAAACTCGGCCATGGATGTGGCTTTGTTGAGGGCAAGATACTGATCAAGGGTTCTGATCTCGCCCATGCCGGACCAGCGGATGGCGAAGGTGCCATGATCGAGCTTCAATACCGGCCCGTGACGGGATGCGTAGAGAGGCTCGCTGAAAGTCCATCGAAAGGGACCAAAGAGGCGCACGAGAATGTCCGCTGAGCGCTTCTCCAGCGCCACCCATTCCCCATCAAGGAGGTATTCATCCTCATTCTCGGGGTTTAGTGTCAGCTGATACACATCCACAAGATCCGGTTTGTTCACGGTGCTGGACCAGCCGAGGTAGCGATTATGACCATGGAGTATTACCGGCGACCCCGGGAAGGTCGCGCCCGCCATATTCCAGCCCTCTTCGGAATGAAGACGCGCCTCATACCAGGCAACGGGGCCCGTCAGGGGTTGATGGGAGTTGATGAGAAGTCGCGTCTTTCCATCACGGGATTTCTGCGGTGCGATGGCAACGCCCTGGCTCCCCAGTGCCGGGCGTCCGCGATTCACAAAGGTCAGGGCGTCCTTACCCTGGAGTGCCAGTTCACGATCATTGCCATCGAACAGGGCGGTCAGCGTCTCATCAAAACCATAGAACAGCGGGAGCTTAAAGGTAAAACCCGCGATCAGATCCTTGCCGCGGATGGGCAATACAAAATCCTCTACCTCCTCAGGATGTTGAGCTGCATACAGGTTGATGCCGTCGGCATAGGCCTCCGCCACCGCGCGGGCCTGCTCACTGAGTACGGTCTCGTAGCCTGAATCCAGGGCCTCCCAGACACCCATAAGGCGAATGAGGTAATCGGTCTTCGCAGCGTCGGGTCCCCGCACGGCGGCGAGTTGTCCGCGTGTGGCAAGCACCACATCCTGCAAGGTAGCGAAGTCATCCTCCGCCTGGGCGTAGCCTAGGCCGAAGGCCGTATCTGCATCGCGGTTGCCGTAGATGTGCGGCACGCCGAACTCGTCGCGGATAATTCTGACGTCATACTTCTCACCTAGGGTCAGCAGAGGCCCTGTGTCGACCGTCGGGGGTGCCGTGATCAGGATGTTTGCAATGGCTGCCAGGGCCAGGAGCAGTAAAATGGCGGCTATGGCACGGGAAAATCGCATGGTGTCTTCCGGCTTATTGCTGAGCCCCGCATCCTACCCCGAAGCTTCGGTATTTTCTCCTGCGCCTTGCCTACTTCGCTCAGGATCCGGCACCATCATCGACGCGTGGATCGCAAAAACCACGGCGAAGGCAGAGGCGATCCATGCCGAGGCCCATAATTCCAAATCCTGATCCAGGGAGCTTGTTGTGATCTTTACAGACCCCGTACAACTCATCGGTGCGACCGCATCCCCTTACACGCAGAAAATGCTTGCCCTCCTGCGTTATCGGCGCATTCCCTACACCGTGTCCTGGGCTGAGCCGGAGCAGGTCTGCGAGGCTTTGGGCATAGCGCCGCCGAAGCCTGCGCTTCTACCAACATTTATTACTCAGACGGATGACGGTCTCTCGGCGGTTTGTGACTCCACGCCCATCATTCGGAGTCTCGAGGAGTTCCGAGGCGATCGTTCCGTGCTGCCCGTCGATCCCGCGCTGGCTTTTCTGGATTATCTCATTGAGGACTTCGCTGACGAGTGGTGCACCAAGTACATGTTTCACTACCGGTGGCACTATGCGCCGGATGCTGACAAAGCGGGAACACTTCTGCCCCTGCTGCGCAATACCGCTCTTGCCGAGGACGATCTTTCAAGGGCCAAAGCATTTTTCACCGAGCGACAGATCGGCCGTTTGTTTGTCGTGGGATCCAATGACATCACGGCGCCGGTTATTGATAAGAGTTATCGACGCTTTCTCGAAGCGATGGAGCAACACCTGGCGCGCCAGGCTTTTATTTTGGGGAACCGGCCGGCGGCGGGGGACTTTGCCCTCCACGGACAGCTTTCACAACTGGTGGGCTTCGATCCTACGCCGCGGGCTATCACCCATGAAATATCTCCGCGCACCGTTGCTTGGGTGGACCGCAACTATGATCTGAGCGGCCTGGAGGCGTCCGAGGACGACTGGCTTGCCCTGGAGGATCAGCCATCCAGCCTTCGGGAACTGCTGAGCGAAATCGGCCGGGTCTATGCGCCGGCTCAGCTTGCCAATGCGCAGGCGCTCCTTCGGGGCGATAAACAGTGGAGCTGTGAGATTGATGGTGCCCTCTGGGAGCAGCGGACCTTCCCCTATCAGGCAAAGTGCCTACGCTGGACGAAGACGCTTTATGACAATCTCGAGGCCAAAGATGCGACGCGGGTCGATCGTATTCTCGAAGGCACCGGTGTTGAGGCGATGCTCAAAGACCATCGCTCGTCGGTATGATGTCTGTGCTGTTAGCGGGGAGCGACAACGCCACGCCATCCTCGCCGGTGGCGTAGCGATCGAAAACAACGTCGGCTCGATTCAACTGACTGCTCTGTCTACTCGAGCCCCTTCCGCATTCAGTGCCTAGGAATCGCCGGGCACAGATGCCAGGCGCTTGCTTGCGAGGCGGTCTGCAATGCCGTCAAGGGTGCCTGCGAGACCGTTCAAGCGTCCGGCATGAGTATCGGGCACGCGGGCAGAGGCCAGCTCCTTTGCCATTTTGCGCAAGTCCCGGGCCAGGTCGCCATCGGCGTCGCCGGTGGCAAGCACATCATCCGCTTTATCAAGGACATCGCGCAGGGTTTTCTGCATATCAGCACTCAGACCCTGGTCACGGTCCAGCTGGTCCAGATAGGCCAGGGCGACCGCCGGCGCGGCGGGCCAGCTGACGCGATACTGCTGCTGGGGATTAAACAGCGCTCCCTGATCTGCAAGCTTTGCGGCGGCAATTTCGTGCTCACTCAGGTGCTCGCTGGGCACCAGATCAAACACATCCAAACCCCGCACAATCTCCGTGCCGTAGATGAAGCCGTCGTACCAGTAAACGGACCAGAAGCCACCGGTAATGATTTCATCTTCAAAGTACGGGCCCCGGTCAAAATAGCCGATCTCTACCGGGTTTTTTGAATCCGTAAAATCGATGAGAGAGATACCGCCCTGATACCAGGCCTGTACGAAAATGTCGCGACCGGGAACGGGGATGATGGAGCCGTTGTGGGCCACGCAGTTTTCTGATTCCAGCTGCGGCGCGGGCATCTTGAAATAGCTGCCGAACTCCAGCTTGCCGTCGACGATGTCATAGATAGCATCAGCACCCCAGGTGAGAGGGTCCCAGGCCCGGCAACGTGCCCGGGAGCCACCGCCCCACTCATCGGTGAACAGCACCTTGGTGCCATCGTTATTGAAAGTCGCTGAATGCCAGTAAGCAAAGCCCTTGTCCGTGACAACGTCAATACGCGTGGGCTTTGCGGGGTCGGTGATGTCAAAGATGATGCCATTGCCCGAGCAGGCGCCCGCCGCGATGTTCCCTTCGGGGAAAACGGTTATGTCGTGGCACTGATCCGTGCGGGAGGTGTCCTGGGTGCCTTCACCGTGATCGCCGCCGCGCCACAGACCCGCCGCAACGCCGCTCTCGGGATCGGCGAATACCCGGGGGCTGTCGACGATCTTCGCTGCTGCGGGGTTGTCGACGGGGACCTCAATGACGTCAATGCGAAAGAGGGCGGTGCGCTCATCGCCCGGGACTTCACCGATACACCCTTCCAGCTCTTCTTCTTCGCGCACCGACGAGGTTCCAGAGTTGTAAACAGTGATGATGCCGTCCTCATCGGGACCCGCCACCACGGAGTGGGTGTGGGAGCCGCGGCAGGTTTGCACTGCGCCCACCTGTCGGGGCCGACGGAGTTCAGAAATATCGAAGATGCGCAAACCGCGGAAGCGGTCCTCGCTGACATCTTCCGTAACGCCCTCAAGCCCGCAATCCAGGCGCCCGCGGTTTTCCTGCGCTGACATGAAAAGCAGGTCACCTACAATCGATACATCACCCTGACCGCCGGGACAGACAACGGAGGCCATAAGATCCGGGCTGCCATTGTCCCGGAGCTTGTAGACGTTGAATCCGTGGTAGTTACCGGCCACGAGGACGTCATCGCGAAAAGCCATGTCGGTGTTGGCAAAGCTCAGCATGGGATGACGGAGATTCCCTGCATCATCCTCAATGGTGGTCTCCCGTTCGTCCTCGTCCGCCGGGCCCTCATCGCGCTCATCTGCCACGGGGTCCTCTTCGTCGAGGGCGCGCGCGCCGCGCTCTGCGGGGTTGGCGGGATCAAAGAATCCCGCCGGTTTACGCAGGCTCGCTACCAGCTCCATGTTCGAGATGGCCTGCTCCGCGTCAAATACGCCGGGGGCCAAACCGGAGCGGGGATCCTCGGACAAGGCGACGAGCATGCCGTTCATGCGTTCGATTTCCACCGCCTGATCGTTGCTGATGTCATTGGTAAATTCGTAAAGCACCGGGTCATAGGCGGAGCCCGGTTGATCCATGAGGTCCTCGACCATAGTGATAGCGCCGTCGTGGTGGCGGATCATCAGGGTCAGGAACAGTCGATCAAAATCCCTGCCCTCAGCCTCGGCGAGCGCCGCCATTTGCTCGGGGCTGGCCATACCTGCCATGTCGTGATGCATGTGCATGGCCTGATGATTCGACGGCTTGGGAACCTCCTCACCACGCTCGGTCAGCCAGCCCTGCATAAAGGCAATCTCGTCCGCCTGGGTGCCGTTGATGCGATCAGCGAGATCCACCAGGGCAGGATTATTGGTGCGATCTTTGACCAGCTCCGCCATTTGTGTCGCCTGATGGTGGTGGGGAATCATGTCCTGCATAAAGGTGACATCAGCCGGTGAGTAGGAAGACTCTGCGATGGCAACCGCCTCTTCCGCGCTCAGGGTCTGCGTTGCCTCGCCGGGGGCGCCGGGTTTAACGATGGTCACCTGGGCGTTGCTCTGTGCAGAAAGGCCCAGGCCAAGGGCGCTCATCACCAGCGCCAGGGCGCAGGACGCCGTCAACGGGCTTCGGTCATTTTTATTCATCAGCGCATGTTCTCCAACAAGTAGATTCAAACGGCTACCGAGTATAGGGCGGTGCAGGCGCCGGGTGAATGCTCCGACGTAATTTACTGCCCCCGGTGCTGCCTGCAGCCACTGATCGTTCAAACCCTGCAGTTCACCGCAAAGCACCGTACAGGGCGGCCAAGACAGGGTAATTTTTGCGGAATAACTAATTGGCGTGAGTCTGCGATCGTGGAAAGCCCAGCAACAGCGAAGTCATCACCCCCGGAACGATGGGGCTGGATCCAGGGATTTGCCCGTCACCCCCTGGCGGCAAACCTGTTGATGGTCATGATGCTCATGGCTGGCGTATGGGGCGCCGTAAAAATCAAGGTTCAGATGAACCCTGATCAAAGCTGGAACGTCGCCGAGGTGGAACTGCAGTGGCCCGGTGCGTCGGCCGAGGATATGGAAACCCTGGTGACCAATCCCGTGGAGCATCAACTCCGCGGTCTGGCGGGGGTGGAGCGTATTAGCTCCTGGACCCGTAACGGCTTTGCCTGGGTACAGCTGCGCTTCGATCGCAGCGTGGAGATCAATGATGCGGTGGACACCATCAAGCAGCGCATTGCGCTGGTTCGTGATCTGCCCGCCAATCTTGAACCCCCGAAAGTAGCCATTGATCGATGGTATGAGACCGTAGCTGCGGTGTTCCTCACGGGCCCTGATAGTTTTGCCGAACTGGCACCCCAGGCCCACGAGGCCGAGCGTCAGCTCCGCGCCCTGGGCGCTGATGTCGTAGAGCTTCGTGGTCTGCCCCGGGAGGAGATTGCCATCGAGATTGACGGGCTCACCCTGGTAGAGATGAATGCCAGTATCGTGGATATTGCCCAGGCGGTGGCGAATCTCAGCAACGATACGCCGGGGGGTACCATCGGTACCGGGCAGGGGCGACGCCAGATTCGCTCCATGGATCAGCAGCGCAGCGTCCGGGGTTTCGAAGCCTTACCCATAGCATCCACCACGGGCGATCAGCTCGCCCAGCTCAGCGATATTGCCAATATCGAGCGCCGGGCGATCGAAAATCAGCGCTATTCTCTCATCGAAGGCAAGCCCGCCATTGAGCTGCGCGTGCGACGAGGAGATAGCACAGATACCTTTGATGCAGCGGAGGTCATCAAGACCTGGCGATCCCAGCAGGAAGAATCCCTGCTGGCGCGCGGCGTCGAAACCCGCGTGTTTCTTGAAGCCTGGCGCTTCGCCGCAGACACCATGGGCCTGGTGATACGCAACGGAATCTCCGGCCTGTGTCTGGTCCTCGCCATGCTCTTCCTGTTCTTGAATCTGCGCGTGGCCGGCTGGGTGGCCCTCGGTATACCCGTATCCTTTGCCGGGGCCTTACTGCTCTTTTACGCCTTCGGCGGGACCCTGAATTTTCTTTCCATGATCGGTCTGGTGATGGCCCTGGGCATTGTCGTGGACGATGCCATCGTCGTTGGCGAGCATTCTCTCTGGCAGTTCGAGCAAGGACTGGGTCCCGAGGAAGCGGCGGTGGTGGGGGGCCAGCGGATGTTTACGCCCATCGTGGCTTCAAGCCTGACGACCATGGCGGCATTCCTACCTCTGGTGATTGTGGATAGCGACGAGATCCGAGAGATCCCCATCTTAATGCTCTGCGTGATTCTCGCTTCCCTGGTGGAATGTTTTCTCATCATGCCGGGACACCTCAAGCATTCCTTCCGGCGCATGGGCGAGAACAAAAAGCCCGTACCGGCCCTGCGCAAAGCCTTTGATCAACGTTTTGAGCGTTTTCGAGAGGAGAGGGTGCTTCCGCTCCTGGGCTGGTGTCTGACCCATCGACGCGTTGCCATTACCGCGGCGGCAAGTGCTTTTTTCTTTGCCGTGAGCCTCGTCGCCATGAGCTTCATAAAGTTCGACCTCAATATGAATATCAGTTTCGAGTTCGCCGAGGCCAATATTCAGTTCACGGCAGATGCGGATGAAAAGCAGCGCAGGGACTACCTGGAGGCCCTCGAAGACTATGTGCAGTCCACCGATGCGCATTTCGGGGGCGGCAACATCGTTGCCCAGTGGGTGCAGCTCAATGGCGCCACTATCAGCAGGGACCGTCGCGAGGGGCCCGAGTTCGCCAGTGTCTTCGTCGAGCTCACGTCCCCGGAATCCCGGGATGTCAGCCTCGCCAGGTTTCTGGAGCACTGGCAAAAGGCCATACCCGAATCCGCCATCGTGGAGCAACTGCAGATCGAGCAGGGCGATCAGCCCTGGCCGGAAATTGAACTGACCTTCAGTGGTTCGGATACGGAAGCACTCAAAGGGGCGGCGGATGAACTTGCCGCGGTCATGCGAACCATGCCCGGGGTTAACAACGTACACGACGATCTTCCCTATGGCCGCGATCAGTGGGTCTTTAATCTGACTCCCGAGGGCAGGGCATTAGGCCTGTCGTCTGCCGAGGTCGGTCGTCAGGTACGCACCGCTTTTGAAGGACAGCGTATTCAACTGTTTACCGAGGAAGACGCCGAGCTGGAGGTGCGTGTGTCCCTGCCCCGGGAAGATCGCCATCGCCTCACGAGTCTGGCCCGTTTACCCGTGTCCACGCCCGGGGGGGAGATTCTTCCCCTGTCTACCGTGGCGACTATCGAGAGTCGCAGAGGTATCGACAAGATCAATCATGTAGACGGCGTACAGACCGTCGCGGTGCGGGCCTATCCTGACAAGTCCATTACTACGGCGGACGCGGTGATAAATGAGCTTGAGGCTGAGTTAATGCCGGCCATTGCCAGCAAGTGGGGTGTCAGTCCCGGAAAGGGCTTCTGGGCAAACGAGCAGAGCAAGCTTTTGAAGGAAATGTTCCTGGGCTTTTTGATTACCCTGGCGCTCATCTACATCATTCTCGCCTGGACGCTCCATTCCCTGTCCTGGCCCCTGGCCATTATGTTCGCCATCCCCTTTGGCCTCACCGGTGCCTTGATGGGGCTCTGGGGTATGGGCTTTAACATCACTCCCCTGGCTTTTCTTGGGATTTTTACCCTCACGGGCGTCATCGTTAACGACTCCATCATACTGGTCACCGCCTATCGCGATCACCGTCATGGGGGCATGGGTGCCGACGACGCCATTATCGAGGCCGTGCGTCAACGCCTCCGCCCGGTGCTCCTCACGTCCCTGACGACGGGCCTGGGGCTGGTGCCGATGATGCTGGAGTCTTCCCTCATGGGCGCTGCGTTCATTCCTCTGGCCACGGTCATCTGCTTCGGCATGCTCTACGGAACGGTGCTGATCCTCCTTGTCATTCCGGCGATCCTCTCGGCGCTGGAAAGCTGTGAACAGGCCTGGCGGCGTCTTCAAGACCGCGCAAACACACTCAAAAAAACCGCTCTCGGAGCACTCAACTCATGAAGACTTTGTCATTGATACTTTCGCCTTTTCGTCTCCTGTCGGGGTGGCTTCGCGAAAGCCTTGTTGGCCGCTATATCCGGGCGCTCTCCTCATCGGCAAAGATCAGTCTATCCATACTCCTGGGGCTCCTGGTGGCGATTTTCGGTCTGAGCGCATTCTCTAATCCTGAGCTGGAAGTGGATCCGACGCCGGAAGCCATACCCGTGGTTGCAAAAGAGGCGGAGTTTCAGTCCCTGTCTCCGGAGATTCACGTTTTTGGACGGGTAGAGAATCCCAACACGACGGATTTACGCGCTGCTACCCTGGCGTATGTGACGGCGGTGAATGTTCGCGAGGGACAAAAGGTGGCCGCCGGTGACCTGCTCCTGCGTCTGGATGACCGGGATGCAAAGCTTTCTGTTCGGCGCTTTGAAGCCGCACTGGCAGAGGCTCAGGGCGAGTACGATCGCCTCCGGGCCCAGCAGGCGGCGGAGATCAAAAATACGGCGCATCAGAGACGTCTCTTCGAGCTTACGGTGAAAAAGCAGGAGCGTTTTCAGACGCTTTTTGCCAAGGGTCAGATTTCTGCGACGGACTACGATGCTCTTGAGCAGCAGCGCCTGGAACAGTCCATGGCTCTGAACCAGCAGGAGATGTTGCTGGCCAGCCATGAGGCCCAGCGCGCGTCGGCGCAGGCGCGCATCACCCGCGCAGAAACCGATCTTCAGGAGAGCCAGCTGAATCTGGAGCGACTTACCCTCGTCGCGCCTTTTGACGGCACCGTGATTGCGATCGACGCAGCCATGGGTGCTCGTATCGATGCGGGCCAGACCGTCATGTCCCTGTTTAATGCAGACTCCCAGCAGGTTCGCGTCTCGCTTCCCCAGCGGGATGCAATGGCACTGCACACAGCGGTGAATGCCGGACAGGGCATCGAAGCGGCGGCCAGGGTAGGGGAGGAATGGATAGCCCTGGAGCTCCTGGAAATCGGCTCTCAGGTGCGCAGCGGCCGCGCCGGTACTGACGTGCTCTTTGCTTCCCCCGCCACGAGCGAACTGGCCCTGGGACGCGCTGTGGACGTGCGCATCACGCTGCCGGCCCAGGACGGTATTTTGGAGGTGCCCTTGCAAAGCGTCTACGCCGACCGGATTGTCTACACCGTAGAAGAGGGCGCTCTCAAAGCGGTGGATATAGAACGCGTGGGTGTCCGTGAGGATGCCCGGGGCCAAATGTCGCTCCTGATACGCGCCGAGGGCCTGGAGGCGGGTGCTCCCCTGGTGGTGTCGTCCCTCAGCCGCGCCGGATCCGGCGCGCGCGTCGAAATCATAGGCGCAGCCGCTTCAGGATTGGATAGCTTTGAAGGCGAGAAGTCGGCGGAGGCTCTGGTGACGCGCTAAAGTCTGTAGTGGCGTCGGTGCTTACAGCATCAGCTGCTAACCGCAGCGGTTCCCGCCACCCCTGCAGCGCCTGATTAAATGTGGGACTATTTGTGGCTGAGGGAGAGCCGATATAGGGGCACTCCTTGCCGACTGAGGGCACTCGTTACCCATAAAATCGTTACCCACAAAAAGGAGCTCAGACCGCCATGCAGCAGCACGAAATAGATGATCAGGTTTTTGATCTTTACGACGAATACTGCCACGGCAAGATCAATCGTCGTCAGTTTTTTGAGAGGGCCGCGGCGCTGACCATTGCCGGCGCTTCGGCGCTCACCATGGCAAAGTCCCTGATCCCCAACTATGCCGATGCCCAGGAAGTGCTGTTCACCGATGACCGGATCAAAGCCACCTGGGTGGATTACGATTCCGTCGGTGGTAGCTCCGGGTCCATGCGCGGTTATCTTGTTAAGCCCGAGGGGGATGGGCCATTTCCGGCGGTGCTTGTAATGCATGAAAACCGCGGACTCAATCCCTATATTCAGGATGTCGCCCGGCGCTTCGCGGTGGCGGGGTTTCTTGCCTTGGCGCCCGACGGCCTGGCGCCCATTGGCGGTTATCCGGGGAATGACGACGATGGTCGGGCCATGCAGCGCACCCTCGATCAGGCCAGGTTGCGGCAGGACATGGTCAACAGCGCACGCTTTGTAAAGTCCCATGAGTTATCCACGGGTAAGCTGGCGGCGACGGGATTCTGTTGGGGCGGCGGCACGACGAATTTTCTGGCGACGGAGCTGGGTGGTGAATTGCAGGCGGCGGCGCCTTTTTATGGAGCGGCAGCCGATAGCTCCAGGGTCAAAGATATCCGGGCCGCCGTGCAGGTGCACTACGCCGAGAACGATGAGCGGGTCAATGCCATGCGTGCGGACTTTGAGGCGGCCCTGGTGGACAACGATGTGACCTATGAAATGCATGTTTATCCGGGCACGCGCCACGGATTTCACAATTATTCCACCCCGCGCTATGACGCCGAGGCTGCACAACTCGCCTGGACGCGAATGCTGGGGTTTTTTAATGAGCATCTGGCTTAACCCAGCCTTGACCCTGGTTTAAATCCAACTCAAACCTGGCTGCAATCATGCCTCGCTATTTATCGAGGCTATCCTACACTAACAGGTACCAGTAGCTTCCTGTGCGTTGAGCAGCGAGCGCTTAACTCTCAGGCAGGCGGTGTATGGGCATGATGAAGCTAATCGGATATGGCTACGGGGGCGTCTGCTACCTCCTGGGTGTTGGCAGTTTGCTGGCGTTCATTCTCTTCGCGAACAACTTCATGGGCCTCGTGCAGTTGCCCCGGTACGATATCGATAGTCCTGCGACCGTAGCGGCACCCCTGGCATGGTTGATCAACCTTTCACTTATCGTGCTGTTTGGGCTCCAGCACAGCGTGATGGCCCGTCCGGGGTTCAAGGGAGTGCTAACAAAATTTCTGCCCTCGCACCTTGAGCGCAGTACCTATGTGCTGGGAACCGCAGTGGTGCTCGGGGCCATCGTTGGATTTTGGCAGGGTATTACGCCGCTGCTCTGGCAGGTTCAGAGTGAGCTTGGAAGGCAGGTCATCACAGGTATCTATTTTCTGGGGTGGGCCGTCACCTTGCTGGCGACTTTCATGCTGAATCACTTCCATCTTTTCGGACTCCAACAGTCCTTTCGACCCGGGAGTGCCGATGCGGGATCCAAGGAATTCAAAACGCCGCTGTTCTACCGCTTTGTTCGTCATCCCATCCAAACAGGCGTCGTGATCGCTATGCTGGCTACGCCGGACATGAGTCTGGGTAGAGCCCTGCTGGCTATGGGCATGCTTATCTACATAGGGATCGGACTGTTCTTTGAAGAACGGGATCTTGTGAAAGAGTTTGGTAAAACCTATGAAGATTATCGACAGCGTGTGCCACCCTTGTTTCCGAGCCTTCGGGGACGCTGATTTCACCCTTCTCTCACATTGGTCTGCGTTGCCCTGCCGGCTACGAACTAACTACTGGTAGTCATAAACCGGTAATATAGAAGCGCTTGAATGACTAATGTCGTCGTGGGGCGCTTGCCGCGGCGAATTAAAAACAGCTCAAGCAATACAGTTATCAACAAATAGTTATCAGCGAACAGTTACCAAAAAAACAAACCTGGGGAGAGAGCCATGCGGCTATCAAACATACGGAGCGTGTTTGTCGCGCTCCTCTGCATCGGAGCGAGCTTCACAGCTTCGGCGGCAGATAAACCGAATATCCTTGTTATCTGGGGCGACGATGTGGGGCAGTCCAACATCAGCGCTTACACCCGAGGGGTGATGGGTTACCAGACGCCTAACATTGACCGTATTGCCCAGGAGGGCATGCTGTTCACTGACTACTATGGCGAGCAGTCCTGCACCGCGGGTCGTTCTTCGTTCATCATGGGGCAGTCGGTGTTTCGCACGGGATTGTCCAAAGTGGGACTGCCCGGCGCGGAGTTGGGTATGCAGGAAGAAGACCCGACCATTGCCGGTCTTTTGAAGAACCATGGTTACGTCACTGGCCAGTTTGGTAAAAACCACCTGGGTGACAAAGATGAGCACCTGCCCACCAATCATGGCTTTGATGAATTCTTTGGCAATCTCTACCACCTGAATGCCGAGGAAGAGCCGGAGAACAGCGATTATCCCACGAGCCCTGAGTTTCGGCAGAAGTACGGACCTCGAGGCGTAATCCGGTCCTTTGCTGACGGGCGCATCGAAGATACCGGTCCTCTCACAAAAAAACGCATGGAAACCGTGGATGATGAAACCGTCGCCGCGGCCAAGGGTTTTATTGAAAAGGCCGTTGCCGACGATAAACCTTTCTTCGTCTGGTGGAGTGGTACCCGGATGCACTTTCGCACCCATGTTGCCGACGACAAAATGTCGTCCTGCAAAGCCATGTACCCTCGGGCGGACGAGTACACCTGCGGCATGATCGAGCACGATATGCACATCGGTGAGTTTCTCACCCTGCTCGATGACCTCGGCATTGCCGACAACACCATGGTGTTTTACTCGACGGACAACGGACCGCATATGAACACCTGGCCCGATGCGGGTATGACCCCGTTCCGGGGCGAGAAAAACACGAACTGGGAGGGCGGCTGGCGAGTGCCGGCGGCGGTTCGCTGGCCGGGCAAAATTGAGGCGGGATCCGTCTCCAACGAAATCATGCACCACATGGACTGGCTACCAACCTTTCTTGCCGTGGCGGGGGAGTCCGATGTGAAGAGCAAGCTGCTCAAGGGGCATCGGGCTATCGGAAGAAACTACCGGGTTCACCTGGATGGTTATAACTTCCTGCCCTTTCTGACCGGTGAAAGTGAGGAGACGCCGCGCAACGAGATTTTCTATTTCTCTGATGACGGTGACCTCATGGCCCTGCGCTATAACGACTGGAAACTGGTGTTCCTGGAGCAGCGGGTGGCACAGACCTTACAGGCCTGGTCAGAGCCCTTTGTGGAACTGCGTTTACCCCTCATCTTCAATCTGCGGCGTGACCCCTACGAAAGAGCGCAGCTCACATCCAACACCTATTACGATTGGATGCTTGATCGAGCTTATCTGTTAGTGCCGGCGCAGGATTACGTGGGACAGTTCCTGTCTACTTTCCAGGAGTATCCACCGCGGCAAAAAGCGGCGAGTTTTTCTCTCGAGCAGGTGATGGAGAAGCTGACTACGCCGCCGGGGTCACCCTGAGCGCTGGTTTTTGCATAATCGGTGAGAGCCGTAAGCGTAAAGGGGCCCGAAGAAGTATATAGCAAA
This sequence comes from Congregibacter litoralis KT71, assembly GCF_000153125.2. Taxonomy (NCBI): domain Bacteria; kingdom Pseudomonadati; phylum Pseudomonadota; class Gammaproteobacteria; order Cellvibrionales; family Halieaceae; genus Congregibacter; species Congregibacter litoralis. Next base: position 3,016,005 of record NZ_CM002299.1, on the reverse strand, counting down.
AACCGTGTATTCTGGTGCGTGAGTGAGTTAAAGGCCATATATAATCGATCCTTTACGTTTATGATATTTTTACACAGTATGTAACGGAGTGTGTAAAAACCTTACTCGGCTTCCCCGAGTGCTCAAGACAAGCTTCCGCTAGGTCGCTGCGCTCCAGTCAATGTTGGTAATCAGCGTACATAGCGGAAAGCGAAATCTTAACGCTCTGTTGTGATGAGCTTTTCCCATGAAGGCGTGAGATTCAGGCTGAGCCAATTTCTCACGGTAATTGCGTCAACAAGCCGTACGTTCTCAGCGCAAGTGACAAAACATGTGCAATCACGGAATCGCGCCAACCGACGCCTTCCGCCGATTATTGAATTTGCCAGTGCTTACCCGCTGATTCACAAAGACCGCTTTCGACCCTCAGCAGCACGAAGCCATGCTGTGCGTTCCTTTCACGAAGCTACGCATCCACCTCACAAAGGCTGAGAGTTCGATTTCCATCAATGTTTGCGGCATAGTTTGTTTGCTGTGCATTAAAAAACAAACTCGTCGTGGGTTCTACCCCGATTCCACGGACGGTTTTAAAACGCCTGAAAACTTCAGGTCTTGCCTTGCCACTCTTCGTCTCATGCGAGGATTATGGAATCGCTCGATGTAGTCAAATATATCTGCTTTAGCGATATCCAAAGTCCGATATTTTGTATGGTGAGTGCGCTCCCGTTTCAGAAGACCAAAGAAGCCTTCGCAAGCCGCGTTGTCACCGCAATGACCCACGGCGCTCATTGAGCAGACCAGTGCATTTTGCTTGAGAAACCGCTGGTAATCGCCGCTGCGAAATTGCGTACCGCGATCAGAATGCAGAATGACAGACCACCCGCCTTGGCGTTGCCATAAGGCCATCTCAATCGCTCTAAGAACCATTTGGCGATCCTGACGATGATGCATCGACCAACCCACTACGATCTTGTTAAAGAGGTCGACGACAACGCACAAAAACAGCTTGCCCTCATCCGTCTTGAACTCGGTAATGTCGGTGACCCACTTGGTCTCCGGTTCCAATGCGTTGAAATCTCGCTCCAAAAGATTACGCACGCCTGGCGGCGGTAAGCCCGGTCTGCCGCGCTGACCTCGCTTCTTCTTACGAGGCCAGCCTTGTAGGCCATCGCGTGCCATAAGGCGAGCAATGCGATTCTTGCTGGCAGTCTCACCGGCATCGCTTAGGTCCTCATGCATGCGCGGGGCGCCAATGGCACCTCGACTGTCTTCGTGGATCTCGCGGATACGCCTAAGCAACCGCTCGTTGTCGACATGCCGATCACTGGGTAAACGCCTCTCCCAGTCGTAATAGCCGCTAGGCGACACCTTTAGGCACCGGCACATCATGCGGAGGGGGAATTCACTGCGACAACGCTGAATCGCCTGGTACCTCAGGACGATCCCTTTGCAAAGAACGTTGCCGCTTCGCGCAAAAAATCGCGTTCCTTCTTCACCCGGGCCAGCTCGCGCCTCAGTTGTGCAACTTCTTCATCGCGCGCATTGCCCGTGCCACCGAAGGCCCTGGCACCCTCCAATTCGGCCTCACGCTTCCAGCGGGTCAGCAAGTTGGGCCCGATGCCCAACTCCCGAGCCACCTGTGCGCAGCTTACGCCAGGCTGTTGAACTTGCTGCACAGCACCGCGCTTAAACTCTGGGCTGTACTTCCTTCTCTTGGACATAAACACTCCTTTTGCCCATTATCGGGCTTCTTTGAAGTGTCCGTAAAATCGGGGTAGAACCCCGTTAATTACACAAGGAGGTGAGCGAATGGAACCGATCCCTAAGGTTAAGTTGCAGAAGAAGCTTCGCTATGGGACTCAAATGCTGATACCGATAGTGCTTTTTCTGGGTGTTGTGGGATGCGTCTCCAACAAGGCGATTCAGACCGTACAGCCGGGTGACGATTCCAAATCGTGCGCTCAGTTGAAAGACGAGCTCGCTTCCTTGGGGGTTGAATTCGAAGAGGCCAAAGACGATTCGGGAGTGACCGGCAAAAACGTGGGACTCGCCATCGTCTTCTGGCCAGGAATTATTGTGAACGAAGTACGTGCGAACAAAAATCAGGATTCAATTGATGCCCGTATTTCTCATCTCACGGGAATCTACAGGGGTAAGTGCCTTGACGAATCTGGCGAGGTCAAATCGAGTGAACGAACCGTTGAACAGCGACTTAAAGAGTTAGATGACTTGAAAGCCAAAGGCTTACTATCTGATGAAGAGTATGAGGATTCGCGACGGCGCATAATTGCGAATATCAAGTAACATTTCTCGCTCGCGAAATTTTCTTGGGACAAATATGCAGTCACTGATGACACCTCATGGCCAGAAAAGGATTTAGAAAATACGTGACTTGACCATCACCGACCGGTTGAATCCACACCTAGGAGCGGTCATTGGCGGGGAGGACCGCGGCCCGCCTCGCTAGAGCGACTCGAGTGTTCTTGATGTAGCTCGGTCAGCTCTAACCAACGCGCACGAAGAGGTAGGTGATGTGTCGCCCGGCGATTTTATGTGAGCCTAAGAGGTTTTGCACTTCAATGCCCCACCAACTTCTCGGCAAGTTGTATTGTAAGTTGGCGACGAGTCAGGCATTGACGGCTCCTCGCCCCGAAGCGGAAACTCCGGAAGCCGGCCATCCGCCGGCCCGCATACAATGTCCATGGTGTACCAAGTTACTGGGCCGGGAAAAACATCGGCATACAGCCCTCCCGCATTTCGGTAACTACTGATTACTCTGTAACTCCCTCCACTGCATGTATCAGACGCTGTTTCGAAGCACGCAGTGGGCTCGCGTGTGCAGCGTACGGTGTTTACAGTCTCACCCGTTGGGCCGACATAGGACCGCACTTGTGGGCCGGCGGCGCTGCACCCGTTTAAAAACATCATTACCGCCAACAAGCCAAGAGAAATGGAATTTGAGCCTTCAATAGAGTGATGCGAATCAGAACAGCGCTGTCCGTTTCGCTTTTCCTTCGCTATCGCCTCAGACATAGTCTCTTCATTATTAAGAAGCTTTTTTGCCAACTATTTTTGCATCAAAGCATGCAAACTGTCTCCTAACTGCTTGTCAAATGCAAGTTGCGTAATTCGGCAGCGGCAAGTTGAAGGTCGGGCAAGCAGGCGGCTGCCTATGGCCGACTCCTGCCCGTCAGAGCCACCCCGCTGACCGTCAGCTTTGAGGTGTTTTGCGACATCGCCAGAACCCGCTTTCGAGGGTGCGAGTTGTCGTTTCTCGAATTGCAGTGTTTGTAGACGGAAGCAACCAATCGAATGAAGGCAAGATTTCTTGTGTCAGCAGGAAGGAAACCTCCCTAAGTCTGACTAAAAACAGGAGTCGCAAAACTTAACCCGTTGATTTAAGAGGAAACGGGTTAAGTCTTTGGTTCATTTAAGGTGCTAAATTTCCAAAAAACGTGAGAACCAACATCAATCAGGAAGGAGGCTTCTCTCTGGATGATGGTTTTTATCTTGCCGCAGTAAATTGACCAGATGACTGTTGCGGCGATGGGCGTTGCTCACAGACTCCGTAATCGCCTTGAGGTCACTGGCTGCACCGACGATGTGGATCTCGGCCTCAGCACGAGTAATCGCTGTGTACAGCCAGGCACGATCTACGATGCGGCCTCGTTGCAGGGCGATGACGATACGCGGAAATTGGGAGCCTTGAGCCTTATGCAAGGTGATGCAATAGCCCAGTTCCATGCAATCGAGTAAGCCCTGAGTAACATCAACCCGATCTCCTGTGTCCAGCTCAACTACGCCGTAGTGTTTGCCTACAGCTTCGGTTGATACCAGCGTACCCAGCGAGCCATTCTGGATGCCCTTGTCGTAGTTGTTCTGGGTAAACAGGATGGCATCCCCTTGGCGGGTGTCTCGATAGAACCGCTCCCCATGAAACTCAAACTCCAGGCGCTGTCCATCAGGGTTCGCCGCGTTCTGAACCCGCTTGTTAATCTCAGCGACGATCGCCTTGGTCGCGCCCATGATTCGACTATTGTGTGGCGCGTTCAGGAACAATTCGGTGCAGTGCTCAGCCATCAGCGTGCCAGGGGTTTCATGGAAGATGATCGCTCCTGTCGACAAGCATTCAGGGACGATTCCCTGGTTGATCAACTTGGAGTATTCGGGGATGCCCGTTGAGCCTTCCTGACGCTTCACGATGTCCAGGGTAGTGTTGACGATCACCTCGGATGTCACGATATCCGACAGCACTTTACCGCAACCGATGGGTGGTAACTGGTCGGGATCGCCTGTGAGAATGATCCGAACCTTCGGGCTGATGTGGGTTACCAAGCGGTACATGGTCGGCAGATCAATCATGCTCGCTTCATCGATGACCAGCAGGTGATGAGGCTGGTCGCCAGTGCGCTCGACCGGCTCTTGTCTGAGAAAGGCGGCAATGGTCAGGGTCTTAAACCCGATAGATTCGTGCAGGCGCATGGCCGCCCGGCCCGACAGGGCTACGGCGTGAATGGTGTAACCTAAGGCGTGGTAGGCTCGCAGCGCCGTGCGCAGCACGGTGGTTTTACCCGTCCCCGCGCCGCCCGTAATGCAGCTCACCGCGTTATCCAGTGTATTGGCTACCGCCTGTGCTTGTTTCTTGGTCAGATCGTAGGGCAGTTCCTCCACAGCGCTTAGGTAGGCTTGGTTTGCGTCATGGTCATAGAGGTCGCGCTGGGCTGCCAATTTCAGCAAGCGCTTGGCAACCACGGACTCCATCAGTAGCTGGGCCGTGGGGTGGTAGGTGCCCGCCTCCCCGTTCAGCACAAATTGCGCCTTCTGATGCCCCGCCATAAACGCCTGCGTTGCCAGATCGGGTGATCCCAGCAGTTTTCTTACCGTGGGGCGAATGGCGTTCTGAGTGGTATAGGTATGGCCCTTGTCGATCTCCTTGCGGATCGCCATCTCCACGGCGGCTGAGAGCCGTTTGGGATCACAATCTGTGATTTCAAGTTGTTGCCTTGCCAGTGTATCCACCGCATCGAAGGGCATACCAAAGCCCAGCAGTAGATAGGGATTGTCATTGATTGCCTGTACCGAACGATCATCATGGTGCTTCAGGAGGCGCTGCTGGATCGGAGCTGGTATTTTGAGTTTGGCCATCCAGTTGCACGCTCCGAGGTTTTTGTACTTTGCGTAACCGGTATAGAGGGCGTCCACGGACTCTTCGCTCAATAGCTCTCTGAGCAGGCTTCTGGACTCTGGCGTGTCTTTCCTTAAGGTGGCATGGAAATCGGCTCCCAAGCGCTCCCACAGCGCTCTGGCTTTCTGCTCACCGATGCCCTTGAAGTCCTTTTCCCTGGCGATAAAGCGGATCAGATGCTCACCGTCTTCCGGCAGGGTGCAGCGAGCCTCGGCGGGCGTGTCGTAGGTGTGCTGCTTCATCAGGTAATTGAATCGCCACCAGTTCTCTAGACACTTTCCAGTTGTTTTTCGTGATGCTGTTCGTAGTCTACAGGTGACAGTAGGCTGTTCGAGCCATGCCGGCGTCTGACGTTGTAGAACATCTCGATATAGTCAAAGATATCGGCCCGGGCATCCTGCCGGGTCGGATATATCTTGCGCTTCACGCGCTCGCGCTTGAGAAGCTGGAAGAAGCTTTCAGCGACTGCGTTGTCATGGCAGTTGCCGCGTCTGCTCATACTGCCCTCAAGGCCGTTTGCGCGTAGAAATGCGCTCCAGTCATAGCTTGTGTATTGACTGCCCTGGTCCGAATGAACAAGTACCTTGCTCACCGGCTTGCGACGCCACACCGACATCAACAAGGCATCTAGAACCAGATCGCTCGTGATCCGTGATTGCATCGACCAGCCAATCACCCGGCGCGAGAATAAGTCGATAACCACGGCCAGGTACAACCAGCCTTCGTGGGTCCGAATATGGGTGATGTCGGTCGCCCATCGCTCGTTCGGCGCAGCCGGATTAAACTGTCTCTGCAGTACGTTAGGCGTCACATCATGCGCTTTTCCAGCCTTATGCCGGGGCTTGCGATAACCAACCTGCGCCCTGATTCCAGCGTCTCTCATGAGACGGTGGACACGGTTGGGGCCGCAACACTCGCCTATTTCATGCAAATCACGATGGATCTTCCGATAGCCATACACAGCACCGGACTCGAGCCAGAACTGCTTGATTAGGCCAGAGAGCCGCTTGTCCTCACAACGGCGAGTCGATTGCGGCTGTCGACGCCACGCATAGAAACCGCTGGGGTGGACGTTGAGCAAAGCACACAGATGTCGCACCGGTAACTGGTGGCGATGGGATTGAATAAAAGCGTACTTCACTCGGATTGGCTCGCGAAGTACGCCGCGGCTTTTTTTAGAATGTCACGCTCCTCCGTGACACGCTTAAGCTCTTTTTGTAGCCGACGAATCTCGGCCTGATCATCAGCCTCCACTCGATGTTGCTCGGCAGCCGGCCCGTACTTCTTCACCCAGGCATACAGACTGTGCGTCGTCACGCCCAGTCGACTCGCCACATCCGCCACGCTATAGCCGCGATCAGTAATCTGGCGAACAGCTTCTCTCTTGAATTCTTCGGGGTAACGCTTGTTGCTCATAAACACCTCTCTGATAGCCATTTTGTATGGCTGAAAGGTGTCTAGCAAACTGGTGGCGATTCAAATCGCCGCTTTCAACGGTGTCTATCAGTCGCTTCCCGCTGACCTCCCACTGTTGGCCAATCGCTGGAGCGACAGGCAAGAGCGATGCGTCAACCTTGATGGTGATGAAATACTTGCCGTTGTTGATACGATAAGAATTTTTCTTCAGAGGCACACCACTGAATATCACGTAACCCGCCGTGCTGCAGGGGATGCTGGTAACGCGCAGGGTATCGGTATGCAGAGGGGTTGAGGTGTCCATCAGCGCGGCATCATACCCATTTCAGATAGGACTTCGGACAGCTCACCAAAGCGTTCCAATTGGGCTTCCAGCTCTTGAACAAGAGCCTTTAGCTCGATGTTTTCCTGCTCAAGCTGGCAGGTGCGTTTGGTGTCGAGGATGCGCCGCGCCGCCTTATTGTCGTACTCCTTGGGTTGGTTGGCCTGCGCTTTAGCTTTCTCAGTCAACTGAGGCAAGACGCCTCGCTCCCGCAGAAGCTCTTCCAGCTTCTTCAACCGCTTGCGTAGTTCGGGGTTTTGGTTCAAAGCAGATTTACCGCAACTCACGCCCTTGGCCACTTCCATGCGATTGAGTTTGCCTTGAAAAATGATCTGGGCGAAGTCTTCGTCCGATTGGGTGGCGACCCACGCATCAAAGGCCGCGACATTTTGCTTGGCCCTCTGCCTACCGTTCGCCATCGTCCACCTCTCCCAGCAGCTTTCTCAGGCCTGTCAGGAAGCCTCTCGGCAAGATCTCTTGCCCCAAATTATCCTTTACCTGGCCTAAGGCGTTTGCTTGGAAGCCCAAACCCTCCAGCCACTCATCCGTGCATACCGATTGAAGGGCCTTTTTTTCACCCTCAGAGCAGATACCTGTGAGTGACGGCAGCATTTCAATCGTTGAGTCAGACTGAGTCAAAGGAGCCGATACAGGCCGCTTGTCGATGATGATTTTGGTCTGATTCTTGAGCATGTTCGCCTCGCTTTTGTAGCGATCACGCTCACGGATGATTTGCCCAAAGAGTGCGCGAACCGCCGTATCATCGATCCGCTCAAGGAGCTTGTAATCCTGCCCCGAGGCACGGGGCGAAGTTGTGGGCGGCTTCTTGGTTGTGGTCTGTGCTTTAGCGGCCCAGGCTTCAATCAGGTCGCGGTAGTGCTTGTTAGCGGTAGCGCGAATCGAGTTATAGCCGACACCGCCAGCTTCGGCTGACACACGCCCAATGGTCGTGATCGAGAAGTCGCGCTTACCCTCGGCATAGTAGTCATTCAGCGTCTCGTTGAGCTTGTCGAGTGAAGTCTTAGTCTTGGCTGACTTTCCGTCCTTCAGCTTATCCAGAATGGCGGTTACATCGATATCCATCAGTCAGCCTCCACCACCGCAATGTGCAAAGCCTGGCGGTCTGCAAGCGTTAGGGGTGCGACGTTTCGCAGTTCTTGAACCCCGTCTTCGAGCAGTTTTGAATCCACCAGATACTGCTGTGCCTCGATATAATCCGAGGCGATACGGTAGCCCTCTAGCTTATCGTCAGGGTCAGCCAGCATCGCCATTTTTCGCATGATCGCGTTCCCTGCGATGAGCTGTGTTTGCTCATCCATTTCAAGGAAGATCGGCTGGTAGCCAGAACGTGCCATCATGCGGCTTAGCGCGTTGGTACGCTTGGCAATCGCGGGAGTTTTGCGCAGATCGTCATGCAGGTCAGGGTAGAACTCTGCGTCCTCGCACAAGAGTGCCAAGTGCAGCAGTTCAGACTCCGTTTCGATAAACTTCATGCTCACCTTCAGATCATCCGCAGAGCCAACAGCAATGAGCTTCTGCCCCTCATCATCGTCATCACGCTGGTTCTCGATCTGCATGATGCGGTTGATCAGGTTGAACGTGGCTTGATAGTCCTTGGCATATTCATCGGACTCAACACGCTGTTTCTCGTGTCGACGTTCCAGCGCCTGAAGCTGGTCATGCTTAACAAAGGGCTCCCCCCGCTCTTCAGCGATAAACAACTCATCCTTCAAGGTATCGAGTTCACCTTCAAGCTGTGTGGCCAGCGACGCGGCCTGATGCGCTTTGTAGCTAATCTGATTGAAGCGCGAATTCAGTGCGGGGAGGTAGGTGGCATCCGTAACGTGCCATCGGCAGCGAACACAGTTCTCAGGGCCGTGCGGTACAGGGCCGTATACACGCAGACCGGGCGATTCTGAGTCTCTAATGATTGACCCACCGTTCCAGCACCCACCTACAGTAGAGACCTCATCAGAGCGTACTGAGTTACCGCCAACTAGACACAGCCCTGTTGCACGCTCCTCCCAGCCAATGGGATTGCGGTTAGCCAGCGCGGCTTCAATAGAGTTGTGTTGATCTGGGTGGTACGCGGTGCGGAGACGGATTTGATTGATCTCCGCATCAATCAGAAAGTTCTTGAGCGCCCCTTCACCCTTTTCAACCAGAGCGGCGTTAGCCTCCTTCATTTTCTCGGCCATCACGGAGGGCGTGATCTTGTTGTAGTAGATCGTCATCAGAAGGCGTGTATGGCCTGCCAGCAGCTTGGAAATAACAGGCAGAGGTAAGTCTGTATCCATGGTGTAACAGGTGATCAACGAAACCCTCAAGCTGTGCAGCGGGAATTCGGTTGCCGTCTTGGATAGTTCCCGCTTGTCATAATCATCCCCGTAGTCTTTTACAAAGCGCAGACGCTCGCCATTTTTCAGTGTTTGATCACTGACAAACACGTCCTCTTCGAGTTTGGATAGCAGGCGGTACCATGAATACGCGATAGGGTAGGTAGTGATTGGCAGGAGTGAACCATGTGCCCGAAATAGAAACGCAAACTCACCCATGGCTTCCAATTTTTTCTGGCTCTTAGCCTCACCCAAATGCGCTCTTTTAAGCTCTTTTCCTTTGGTCAAACGATCAATCGGATTGTATTTCTCCTGCCAGTTTCGGAGCTTTTCCAGCCAATAAAGCAGCTCTTCATGTTGCCACGGGATGGTGTAACCGCGTTGAATCTCATCCTTGTTCTGATCCGCCGTCTTGTTGGTGGAGACGTACAACCCCGTTGAGTAGGTTTCACTCATTGAGTCGTAAATACGCTTGAATACTCCCTTCTGGTAGGGGCGTTTGGCGGAGCCGTACTTGAATGGATGCTGAGTGTTTTCAACCCACTGCCCCTGCTCGTAACGCCAAGTATCGCCCTCACCAGAATCCAGAAAGCGCACTTGGGAGGAGCGCAGAGGCAGATGAAGTTTGGTGAACATAAACATCGCCATGACAGGCGACCAGATTTCGTGAATCTCCACCTTTTTATCGCTTGTGCCAATCCTTCGCAGAACCATTCGAGTCCGTGCAATGCAGTCAGGATCGTTCGGATCGATCGCCTCGGGAGACACCTCCATCCACGCCTTGTTGCCGCCTGGGAGGTTATCGATGGCCCAGTGCCAATCACGGAAATGACGACCAATCCAGGGAGTTTTATTGGCTGAATCGGTGATTGGGTAGGGACAAACGATCTGACGTAATTGCTCGATATACCGATAAGGAAGGGGACTGTGAACGGTTTCAGTGTTCGATTGAACCCTCTTGATTCTCTCAAAAGGATTTGAAAAGAGCGGTACGGGCTTCCCGTTATCATCCTCATCGGATAGGTGATGTTTCAAGATGTAGTCACATAGAGCAACTGCATAAGCTACATGTTTGGCTGTTTTAGTGTTCGTTCCTACGCCTATAAGGTATGCACCGAACTCTTCACTAGATACTTGGTGGCCGTTGGAATGCCCTTCGAACATCGAAGCGACATCAAAGGCATAAGGCGCTTTGGCTTGAAGGTAACAAAGGAAATGCTTCAATCCCTTTAATTTATCGGCGATCCCCGTCTCTTCTTGGGAAATCCACTCAGCACCGTACTGCTGCCACTGAAGCCACTCTGGCCCAAGGTCTTTAGTGACCCACGCCAGCGTCATGTCAGTCGTGTACCCCTTTACTTTGAATTTATTGTCCATTGTCATTGCTTCCCTAATCTCGGATTCTTGCCTGTGAAGAAACCATCGGGATCGATATCTTCAAATCCATGTTCTGCCAGTGTTTTCCAGTCAAATAATGAGCCGAGCCGAGGTTGATCTGACCCCAGCTTGAGCTGCTCCGATGCACTAGAGAGCGCGTTAGACACCTGTTGGCTAGACGGCATGGTGTACACCGTCTGGGACTCCAAACTTTTGTGGTGGAGGCACTTCTTGCGAATCAGTGGATCGATACGGGCATCGGTCAGTTCACGGCCATAACGGTGTCGGTGCCCGTGCGGGTCATAGCCAAGCGCTTTGTTTGGCTCAAGGCCGATTCGTCTTAGGCCCGATGCGTAACTCTGGTTAAAGGCATTTTTTGTGTACGGATTGCCCAGATAGCGGCTATCGAAGCTGATAAACGCATAGGGGTGATGGCACTCAATCGATGCGCGGTACACGAGATACTGCCGCCAGAGCGTCATAAATACCCGACCGTACTCGGTCGGGAAAAAGCGTGCTTCGAGATAGCCATCCTTGTGATCGACAACCTTCGATTTCCATCCGAGGTGCTGGGTGCCAAGCATCTCTTGGCGCGGTAGTCTGCCGAACTTTTCTTGCAGGTAAGCTTTGCGCGTCTTGATGCCTTTACGCGATTTCCAGTCTTCAGGTGCTTTGCCGTCTATCTCGTTGTAAATCCGTACAATCGCAGAGTCAGGATCGTTAGGATCTTCAAATACATCTGTGACCCACAGCAGAAGCGCTTCGCTGATCCTGAATCCAGCACCCTGAATCAGTAAAAGGATTAACTTGTCGCGGAGGGCTACGCGAGGGTCTTTAGCACCGCCAATCCCTTGCATATAGAACTCTTCAAAGCGTTTTGCGGGAAACGCAATCGCATCATCATCGGTCTTTGCTAAAGGAGTGCGCCCCTTGATACTTCTGGCTCGCTTGACCGTATTACTGATCGACTTGTCTTTAATGTGGCCCAGAAAATCGTTGCGGTTACGGCGGAACCACGCCGCGTACTGGATGCGCTCTTCGTGCCTGGTGGCGCTTTGAAGAATATTGAATTCTTTACCGAGGCCCTTGTCGGCCATCCAGTTTGTGAAGCTGGTCAGATGGCCAATATGCCTAGACACTGCGCCTGTGGTGGCAGGTATCCAGTAGAGACCTGATGGATCAAGCCCGTCATCTCCAACGGTGCCGCTGTAAAGCCTTCGAACAAATACGGCGAAGAGTTCTTCTGGGTTGCTAAACATCGAATGGTTCGCGTCCATGAATTCGATCAGCAGAATGATGGATTGAATATGTTTGTTGATAGTAGATAGAGAGGTGCCATTCAGGTGCAAGCTGAGCACGTAGTCTGTGACCGATTCGAGCACACCCTCGTCAGTCAAAACGACAGGAATCTGAGTGGCAATTCCACTCTTATCCTGCACGATATCCGCTATGATTTTTGTCGCTATCATTTCGATCTTCTACATAAAAGACACAAATTACACTATATACCTTTATGTATCCTAGTAAAAAAATAACCCCCTGTAAAGGAGGTTATCTTCAGAATTACACAGTTTTAGGCACTATATGGAACTTCGGGCCCCTTTTTACTGCGTCAGGCAAGACTAGCCTTAACTCTGGATAACGGCTTGGACTGCAGCTGCTGCTTACTTCACTCTCTGGGATGGGGGGACGCTCGTTACGTAAACAACAGCTGCAGTCCGGGTGCGTAATTCTCGATCCCGGATCGATATTGCTGTCTCGTACCCAAGTTAGGCAAGCGGGTGCGATTCGCGAAGCGAGCGTTCCCAAGCTTAGCGAGGGTAGCGAATCGGACGCGCTTGCCGGGTCACGGGAGACTAGCGTTCACTTTCGATAACGGGTTTGCACTGCAGCTGCTGCTTACTTCACTCGCTGGGATGGGGGGACGCTCGTTGCGTAAACAGCGGCTGCAGTCCGGGTGCGCCTTCTCGATCCCGGATCGATATTGCTGCTTGTACCCAAGTTAGGCAAGCGTGTGCGATTTGCGAAGCGAGCGTTCCCAAGCTCAGCGAGGGTAGCGAATCGAACGCGCTTGCGGGATCACGCGAGACTAGCGTTTACTTTCGATAACGGGCTTGGACTGCAGCTGCTGCTTACTTCACTCGCTGGATTGGGGGACGCTCGTTACGTAAACAGCAGCTGCAGTCCTTGGGCGTCATTCCGAGGCTAGGGTGTTTCGGGGCCGTCCACTTCGACAATCATTTCGATCTCTACGGCCTGTCCCCGGGGCAGGGATGCCATACCTACAGCGGCTCTGGCGTGGCGTCCCCGTTCGCCGAAGACCTCCACAATGAGATCGGAAAAGCCATTAATCACCGCGGGTTGCTCGACAAAACTCGGGTCTGAGTTCACCATCCCCAATACCTTTACCACACGCGTCACGCGGTTCAGGTCGCCAAGCATGGCCTTGAGCACTGCCAGCTGGTTGATGGCCGTGAGTCTGGCTGCCTCATAACCCTCTTCAATGCCCAGGTCTTTGCCAAGCTTCCCGGAGACTTCACTCCCGTCAGCACGTTTGGGACCTTTGCCTGCAAGAAAAATAAAATTGCCGGTCTGGACGCCATTGACGTAGTTTGCAACGGGGCTTGGCGCCTGGGGGAGAGTAATGCCCAGCGTTGCTAATCGCTCTTCGGGGGACGGTTCCCGGGCGCTGCTGTCGCCCGAGAGAAACGGCGCGCTCATCGCCAGGAGGCAGCAGAGCGTCAACATCGGCCCATGCGAAGCCATGGGCTTCCCGGACCGGTGTTCCTTGTACTTGCGAATCACCAATGATTGTTTTGACGTATACACAGGCTCTCCTCAGGATTCGTGACCCAACTCCCGGGCTTTGCGCATTTCAAGATCCAGGGCTTCCGCCGCATGGGAGCGGGGTCGGGCAAAGCGCGCCACGCCAAGATACAGGATGGGCGTCAGGTATAGCGTAAACAGCGCGGTGAGGCCCAGTCCACCAAAGACTACCCAGCCCACCGCTGCTCGCGCCTCTGCCCCCGGACCGCTGGAGAGGATGAGGGGCAGGGCGCCCAACACCGTAGATACCAGGGTCATGGCGATGGGACGCAATCTCACTGCGGCGGCTTCTGCAACGGCATCGCGGACACTGAGACCTTCATCTCTAAGTTGATCGGCAAACTCCACCAGCAGAATACCGTTCTTGGCAATCAAACCGATCAGCATGACCAGCCCCACCTGGGAGTAGATATTCAGGCTCGTGCCCGTCAGGAACAGTGCGAGGACGGCAGCCGCCAGACCAAAGGGCACCACGGCCATGATCACAATGGCGCTGGTGAGGCTTTCGAACTGAGCCACCAGAACAAGGAACACGATGAGTAGGGCGAAGCCGTAGGTAATGAGCGTTTCACGGCTGGACTCCTCCAGGGTGGCAGCTTCGCCGCGTGTCAGTACCTCGATATCCGGTGGTATCACTTCCAGGGCAAGGGCCCGCAGCTCGTCGACTGCGGTTTGCATGGCGACACCCTGGGCTACGTCGACATCAACTTCAATAGCCCTTCGCTGGGACTGTCGCTCCAGTTCACTGGCGACGCCTTCCTCCACGATTTCAACAACGCTCGAGAGGGGCACCAGGGCCCCGCTTCCCGCGCGGACGTAGAGATTGGCAAGATCGCCGGGATCGTCCACTGCCCGGGCACCGCCCTCGAGCATAATGGGTACCGCCTGATCTTCGATGTTGAGATCGATAACGTCGAGCCCGTCGATCATTGCCCTCAGGGTCTCTGCGACCTCGGGAAGGGCGATGCCCAGATCGGCGAGGCGTCGGCGATCAATACGTACCGAGAGCTGGGGCTGCGTCGGCTGGTAGCCCACGCGGGGACCGCTGACGCTGGTGAGGCGATCTCGGATGGCATTTGCGTAATCCCGGGCCGCGGCATAAATGCGGCCGTACTCGTTGCCCGTGAGCACGACCTTGAGTCCTCCCCCGGAGGCGCCGCGCAGATTAAGGCTGTTGCTGCTGTAAACCCGGGGTCCTGCACCGGGAAGATTACGCAGAATAGGCGCTATCTCTGCGGCGATCTCCTGTTGACTGCGTGTGCGGTCTGCCCAGGAGGCGAGGGGCGCGCTGATGAACACGAGATTGGGGTCGTAGCGACCGACCACGGTGTACAGCGAGGTGATCTCGCCGCTCTCTACAAGAGGCAGCAACACGTCCTCCATGCGATCCGCCTGACGACTCATGTAAGGCAGGCCGACACCGTCGGGTCCCCGGGCAAAAATATTGATTTCGCCACGGTCCTCCGTTGGCAGAAGTTCCTGATCGAGCTGTGTGTAGAGACCGCCGGCGCCCCCGGCGGCCAGAAGACAAAGCAAGAGCACCGGCCACGGATGGGCAAGTACCGCGTGCAGTGTGCCCTTGTAAAAGCGCTGCATCACGGCACCGACTTTTCGCAGTTGCCGGTCAAAGGCGCCCTCGGTGGAATCTCCGAGGCGCGCCATCGCTGCGGGCACGAGGGAGAGGGCCACGAAGGATGAGATGGCCACCGCGACGGCCAGTACAAGACCGAACTCACGAAACAGGCGGCCTGCGGTGCCCGGAAGAAAAGCGATGGGCACAAACACGGCCACAAGTACCATCGTGGTGGCGATGACGGCAAAAAAGACCTGGCGCGTGCCGAGCACAGCGGCGGCGTTTGCCCCCAGACCCTGCTGTCGGCGGCGCTGGATGTTTTCGAGCACTACGATGGCGTCGTCAACAATCAGCCCCGTCGCCAATACGAGTGCCAGGAGGGTGAGAATGTTGATGGAGAATCCGAGCATCCAGATAGCCCCGGCGGTGCCCAGCAGAGAGACGGGAATGGCAATGGCCGGTACGAGAGTCAGGCGCCAGGAACCCGAGAACACCCGAATGGTGGCTACAACGACCAGAACTGCGAGGAGCAGGCTGACCAATACTTCCTTTACGGCGCCACGAATAAAAATCGCATTGTCGGAGATTTTTTCGAGGCTGAGATCGTCAAAGCGCGCATTCAGCTGGGCGATCGCGCGGTCCGCGCCGGCGGCAATTTCGATGGTATTGGACCCGGCTTGACGAACGACGCCGATGCCCACGACTCGCTGACCGTTAAGGCGCACGATGGACTCGGCATCGGCCGGGGCGAAGGCCACGTCAGCGACGTCCCCAATGCGCACCGTGCCCGTGATGATCGTGTTCGCAACCTGTGCCTCGGTGACCACGGAGGCGTCGGCGCGAACAAGGAGCTGCTGATCGCCGCCGCGGAAGCTCCCCGCGGGAACATCCAGAGATGCGTCGCGCAAAACCGCGGCGACGTCACTCACCGTGAGGCCATAGCTGGCGAGGCGCAGAGGATCCACGATGACACGGAGGGTGCGCTGACGGCTGCCAAAGAGCGGTACATCGGCGACGCCCGGCAGCGCCAAAAATGCCGGCACAATGTCCTGTTCTACTATGCGCGTCAGCGCCTCTTCGCTGTACAGGGTGCTGCGCACGGCAACGCGGACTACCTCTTCCGCATCCTCGTCTGCCTTGTACACCGCGAGTTGTTCGACGTCATCGGGGAGGTCTCGAACGGTCTGGCTGATGGCTTCTCGCACGTCCGTGGCGGCGCGATCCAAATCGTAGCCGGGTCCGAACTCTGCGCGGATCCGGGTGCTGTTTTCTTCGCTCGATGAACGCATGTCCCTGACTCCCGATACCCGTGCAACGGCACCCTCGAGGATGCGGGTGACTTCCGCATCCATGGTCTCCGGGGAGCCCCCGGGGAGCTGGGCACGTACGTTGATGATGGGGCGGTCGACATCGGGGAGCTCACGAACCTCGATGGCCAGGAGGGCCGCCAGGCCGGCGATGGCGATGAGCATATTCATGACCGCAACCAGCCACGGACGGCGTACCCCTAAAGCCGGTAGATCATTACCGCTGTCTGTTCCATCGATGTTGCTCATGGCCCCTAGCCCTCGTTGGCGGCGGGCGTCAACACGCCGCGGGCATCTCGCGCCAGGGCTTCGGCGTCCATGGTGCGCACGGCGATCCCGTTTCGCATGGACTGTACGCCTTCACCCACAACCAGGGCGCCGGCGGGGACGTCCGCATCGACCAGCACCCGACCTTCCTGTCGCTGCACAAGGGTGGCGGGTACCTGACGGGCCTGATCGTTCTCTACGATCCAGATGTAAGCGCCTTCGGCGCCCCACTGCAGCGCGACTTCCGGCACCGCCGGAAAGGCTTTTCCTACGAGGTCCAGTTCAACGCGGAAACTCATCCCGGGACGAAGGAGATCACTGTCGTTGACCACTTCCGCGCGCGCGGTGAAGGAGCGGGAGAGGGGATCGACCCTGGAACCCAGATCAACGACGGTGCCCCGGGCCTCTGTGCGCTCTGCACTCCACACTTCGATGCGCACGGGGTCACCCGTTTGCAGGCGCCCCACAAAGGCCTCGGGTACATCAAAACTCACGAGAAGCGTGCTGCGATCGTCGATGCTTGTGATTTCTGTGGTGACGTCTATGCGGTCTCCCGCGTCGACATCGGTGATTCCTACAAATCCGTCGAAGGGGGCGGTCACAAATCGCCGTTGCAGGGCAATCTTGGCCCGGTCACGCTCAATGCGGGCACTGTCGAGGGTGGTTCGAGCGGTGTCTACGGTGGTTTCGGGGACCGTTCGGTCCACGCTGCTATTGGCCTGGGTGTAACGTTCCAACATGCGCTGAGCATCGGCCAGGCGAAGTTCCGCAAGCTCGAGAGCGAGGGTCTCGTCCCGGGAGTCCAGGGCGACAAGCACGTCGCCCTCCGCCACGCGATCCCCGGGCTGGAAGTTGACCGCCACGACCTCGCCTGCAGCCTCCGGGAAGAGCGAGACGGAGCGGTGGGCTCGCGCCGTGCCTACGGCCTCAACCCGCGTCTGGCGCGCTTTGAGCTGGACCGTTTCAACGACGACGGGCACCGCAGCTCTACCGCGGCTCTCGCGTTGGGGGGCTGTATCGTTTGCTTCGCTGCACGCTGTCAATTGCACAGCAAGCTGTGTGGATAAGAGCGCCGTTGCGACAATCTGTGCGCTGCGCTTTAGGGATGGCACTTCGGATCTCCGCTGTCAGGCCCGACGAAAAAACGCCGTAGTACCATGGATACGCCTTTTTCCCCCGAGGAGATCTGTTCTAGGGCTCTTCCGATACACGAACTACAAGCTTGCCGAGATTTTTGCCGGTAAAAAGGCGTTCCAGTGCAGCGGGGGCTTGCTCGAGTCCCTCCACGACATCGGTCTCGAAGCGGATTTTGCCCTCCATGAGCCAGCCCGCCATGGCTTGCATACCTTCGGGAAAGCGGTCGAGATAGTCAAGGATGATAAAGCCCTTGAGCAGCGTGCGACGCATGAGCAGATTGGCAAAATTGTAAGGGCCGGGCGTGGCATCGGTGTCGTTGTAGCTGGAAATCAGCCCACAGAGGGGCATGCGCGAAAAATCATTGAGGCGCGCAATGACGGCGTCCATGATCTCTCCGCCGACGTTTTCGAAGTTAATATCGATACCGTCAGGACAGTGACGGTTCAGCGCTTCGCCCACGTCTCCGGTTTTGTAATTAATGGCGGCATCAAAGCCGGCCTTCTCCGTCAGCCATTGGCATTTTTCGTCGCTGCCGGCAATACCCACCACGCGACAGCCATGGATCTTGCCGATCTGACCGACCATGGAACCTACGGCGCCCGCCGCCGCGGAGACTACCAGGGTCTCTCCCGCCCTGGGCTTGCCGATATCTGTAAGACCGAAGTAGGCAGTCATGCCCGTCGCGCCGAGGGGGCCCATAAAGGCGGTGAGGGGTAGCCCCGGTATCGCAGGCAGAACGTTCACCAGGTCGCCGGGAATATCGTTGTAGCGTGCCCATTGTGAAAGCCCGGTGTTGACGATGGCACCGTTCTCCACCTGCTCGTGGCGGCTTTCTACGACTACCCCGATGCTGCCGCCGCGCATACCTTCGCCAATCTCTACCGGCGGCAGATACGCATCCGCGTCACTCATCCAGATGCGATTCGTGGGGTCCAGGGAGAGATAGATGGTTTTGACGCGGACGTGACCGTCAGCCAGGTCCCCCAAAGGGCTTTCAACAAGTTCCAGATCGCTGTCTTTGATATCGCCTACGGGACGCGCCCGCAGTACCCAGGTTTGATTCGTGGTCATGGTTTTTCCTTTTTATTGATCACTGCTACGAAAGTTTACAGAACGCTGTCGATCATGATTTCGACGATGGCGGCCGCGGCCCAGGTGAGGGGCGGTAACACGGTAAAGAGCAGAATACGTTTCAGGGCATCCACATCAAAGGGCCAGGCCGGTGCCCGCGCGACACGTTCGCGCATATCCAGCACCGCATCGAGTTGAAACAGCGCGTCGGCGTCCGCCTTCGCAATGTCCCCCTCGGTGATCGCGTCGAGACGAGTATCGAGGGCCGCCAGGGTGGATGCCCGTTGCTCGCGGATCCGCTTGCGAATGCCTCGCAGGGGAAACGCCACGATGCCCACAAGCGGTATCAGGCCGCCCATGACACCGATAAGTACGGGGCCTTCCAGGGGATTTTCGCCGCCCAAAAACAACAGGGCATAGGCGCATAGGAGACTGGTTAGCAGTAAGGCAGGACGGAGCGCTGCAGCCCCAAAAGCTGCATGTCGCGAGGGGCGCAACAGATCAGGTCTGGCGATCCGGCCCAGGGAGGAAAACAGCAGGGCGTTCATGATCAGGGGGGGTACCGTCACGAACATGGCCAGCCACAGGAGCACCGTCGCAATAAACTGCGGCAGGGCAAACTGCCATGAGGATGCCTGGAGGTTCAGTACATAGGAGTGCGCCAGTCCCGCTACGAATCCCAATGCAAGAGCCCGCCAGACCTGCTGATGGGTCAGCCGGGAAAGGGCGTCGCTGGCCCTCTGCACGTCGTCATCGGACCAGGGGATAACACTGCCAAGCTCGCGTAAATCCTGAGCGGCGCCTTCAAATACCGGTCTTGAGAAGCCCGCGATGATGCCCAGGCTGGTGGCGAAAAAAAGCCCGGAACCCAGCAGGTCGTTAAACAGGGCGCGGTTTGCTGGAAACCCCAGAAGCGGCGACATCATGCCGGCGAGAACCAACAGACCGACGAGGGTACCAAAGGCCATGGGATGCAGACGGCTCCATCGCTGCAGCCGCAGGATGGGCAGCTCTGGCGCGACGGCGCGCGCCCTGAGCTTTTCATCGAGCTTCCTCATGAAAGCCCCCTAGCTGCCAAAGGCGTAGGGACCACCCCGTTCAAGGGCGCGTTTGTAGGCAGGGCGGGCGTGAATCCGATCGAGAAAGCCTGCAAGATTGGGGAAGTTGTCCAGACCATATAGAAGCTTGCCCACTTGCGGCACGAAGGATAGCTGTATGTCCGCAGCGCTGAAGGTATCGGCGACGAACCAGTCCTGATCCGCCAGGGCGCGATCCATGAATCCCAGGTGATTATCCAATTCGCTGTTGATACGCGGCTGCAAGGCCTCGCCGCCATCGGGGAGCCGGCCCGTATACATTTTGAGCATCAGTGGCAGCATCGCGCTTCCCTCGGCGTAATGCATCCACTGCAAATAGTTTTCGTAAGCAGGTGTTCCCGGCTCGGGAGCCAGCCGTCCCTGACCGTAGTGGCGGACGATGTAGTCGATGATTGCACCCGATTCTATGACGGTGTTGACCTCATCTGTCAGCACCGGGGACTTGCCCAGGGGGTGAATCTCCAGCAGCTCCGGCGGCGCAAGATTGGTCTCTAAGTCCCGTTCGTAGTTGCGTACCTCGTATTCAACGCCCAGCTCTTCCAGAAGCCAGAGGACCCGCTGGGAACGGGAGTTGTTGAGGTGATGGACTGTAAGCATGGCGACATTCTCCGTTTTTATGAGGACGGCGTATTGTACGCGCTCCGACCGTGGGCATGGACGTGGCCAATCGCAAAAAGCCCGGAAGCCCGGAAGCCCGGCGCTTCCGTTAGCACCCTTGAGTCGCGGTATGATCCTGCCTGAATCCGCATAATGCAAAGGAAGAGGCCCGGCTATGTCCACGGTGATTTATGAAACCCATGATCGCGTTGCAACACTCACGCTCAATCGCCCCGAGCGCCTGAACGCTATCAATACGCAGTTGCCTGGCGATCTGCGGGAGGCCGTGGAGCGGGCGGATGCGGATCCCGACGTACATGTCATTGTTCTTCAGGGTGCCGGGAAGGGCTTCTGCGGCGGCTACGACCTCGTGGAGTACGCCCAGACCCCCGGAGAAATGCACGGCAATCAGGAGATGCCCTGGGACCCCACGCTGGATTACGCCATGATGTCCCGCAACACCGAGGACTTTATGTCCCTCTGGCGTGCCAGCAAGCCGACCATCTGCAAGATTCACGGTGCGGCGGCGGCGGGGGGGAGCGACATAGCGCTCTGTTGCGACATGATCGTGATGGCCGATGACGCGCGTATCGGCTATCCGCCCGCACGGGTCTGGGGTATCCCCACGACGATGATGTGGGTGTACCGCCTGGGCATCGAAAACGCAAAGCGTATGTTGTTCACCGGAGATTTGATCAGCGGTAGCGAAGCGGCAGAAATGGGCCTGATTCAGGCCTCGGTGCCGGCTGAGGATCTGGATGGGGCTGTGGCAGCCCTTTGCGATCGTATCAAAGGCGTGCCGCGCAACCAGCTTATGATGAGCAAAATGGTGGTGAACCAGGCTTACGAGGCCATGGGACTTGCTAACACGCAGCGCTTTGCCAACTTTTTTGACGGCGTGGCGCGACACTCTCCCGAAGGTTTGTGGTTCCGTGAGCGCGCCGTGGACGTGGGTTTTAAACAGGCGGTCGCCGAGCGGGATTCCGGCGCAAACATCGCCGAGGGAGTCAGCAAGGACCTGGGGCCTGCGCGACCGGGTGACTGACCGCAGGAGGAGTCAGCCTTATCCGCCACCCGCGGGCATCTCGCTGTGCTCGCCGTTTTCCCAGCTTTTACGCAACTCGAACTTCTGGATTTTACCCGATCCCGTCATCGGGTAGTTCTCCACCTCATACCAGTACCTGGGGGTCTTCTGCGGTGAGAGATGTTCCCGGAGGTAGGCAAACAGCGTGTCCCGGCAGAGGCGGTTGTTGGGTGCGGGGCGAAGAAAAACGCCGACCTCCTCACCGAGTCGTTCGCTGGGTAAGCCCACCACGGCCACTTCCCCAACGCTGGGATGCTGAAACAGCAGTTCTTCGATTTCCCGCGGGTAGATGTTCTCGCCACCGCGGATAATCATATCCTTCAGTCTTCCCTCGATCTTGCAGTAGCCCCGCTCGTCCATGGAGCACAGGTCTCCCGTGTGCAGCCAGCCTTCGGCGTCGATGGTTTTGGTGGTGGCCTCAGGATTCTCAAAGTATTCGTGCATCACGTGATAGCCACGGGTGCAGAACTCTCCCAGTACTCCCACGGGTTGGGTGGCACCGGTCTCCGGATCCACAACCTTCAGTTCAACGCCGGGCATGGCCTGCCCCAGGGTGTGGGCCTTGTCGTCGATGCTGTCATCGGGGTGGGTCATGCACGCCACGGGGGAGCACTCGGTCTGACCAAATACGATGGTAAAGGGCGCACCGACGGCCGCCTCAAGACGCCGGACGAGATCTGCAGGCACCGTGGAGCCGCCGGAGCAGAGTGCTTTCACAGACGACAGGTCACGTTCAGGAAAGCTCGGGTGCTCCACCATGGCAATGAGCATTGTGGGTACACCGAGCATGGCGGCGGCGCGGTATTCTTCCATGAGCGCCAGTACCAAACCCGGTTCAAAGGCCTCCACGAGCACCAGAGCAGAGCGTTTGGACAGGGCGCCGAGGACTGCAAGCACGCAGCCGCCGGTATGGAACAAGGGCATGATGCCCATGTAAGTGCCACCCTGTGCTGCGCCCATAATGCTCAGGGTGTGGGCGCCATTGTTCACGAGGCCGCGGTGGTGGAGGAGCGCCCCTTTGGGGAAACCCGTGGTGCCCGAGGTGTACTGAATCATGCAGGCATCGTCGGGTTTTACCTCGGGCAAAGCGTGGTCCCCTGCGGTGGCCAGAAACGCCTGCCACTCGTTGAACAGCACGACTTTTTTTAGATCCGGGCAGTCGCCCCGGGCCTTTTCAAGATGCTTTTGCATGGGGTTGCCGCGAAACTCCGGGAGCAGAAACAGCCCCGATGCCCGGGATTGACGGAGCACATACGCCAACTCATCACTTTGATAGGAGGGGTTCACGGTGACCAGGACAATGCCGGCGAGGGCACAGCCATATTCCATGATGATCCACTCGGGAATATTGGGTGCCCACACGGCAACGCGGTCGCCGGTCTCAAAATTTGTAAGAAGAGCGCGGGCTGTGAGTTCTGCCTCTTCGAGGAGCTCGGCGTAGGTCCACTGCCGGCGTTGATCCGGTTTCGGCGTGCCGGCAATCATGGCCAGCGCCTCGGGACATTCGGCGGCGGCTTCCCGCAGGGCATCGCCTATGGTGAGATCTCGGACCGCGGGCTCCACCGGCCCCTTAACATAAGACTCCGTCAGCATTTCTCGTGCTCCTTGTCATTATTGTTTTTTTCTTCGTCGCGAGCAGCCAGAGCCGCCGCTTATTTGTCCGGGTCAACGAGGTTCCGGATTTGCGGTGCGTGCTCCGCAGCCCAACTATCGGTTTTGTGCTTCACCGCATCGCGGAGGGTCGTCATTACGGCCGCCGTGGACATGCCCACCATCAATACCCCGTTAATCGCCTGTATGGGACCCAGAAGTTTCCGCTTCTCGCTCATGACAATATCGCCATAACCCAGGGTCGAAAAATTGACCGCCGAATGATAGAACGCCGTGCTGTATTCGCTGAACTCGCCCAGAAACTGAAACAGCAGCGCCCAGATCGCCACCTGTCCAAGATTGCCAAACATCAGCAAAAACATCACCCCGGAGAGGACCGACATGGTGCCGAGAAAGGAGGCGTGGTCCAGGGCGGATTGGTGACGGGCGTAGTAGAGCAGGGCTCGCGTGAGGAGGGCGATTTGCAGCGCCAGACAAACGGTCATGGTAGCCACGCCCAGAACGAGGTTGATCAACATTAGGAAAGCCCGATAGGAAAACAGGCTGCCAGCATAGAAAAACCCGAGGCCCTTGCCCAGTCCCGGTTGTCCGGGGCTGTTTTATCCTTGAAGAAAGCCCAGGGGCGCGGTGCCGGCCCCGAGGTTCACAAAGCGTTCCACGTTGGGCAAAACCGTGGTGAGATCTGTGGTGCTCACGCCAAACCACAGCGCGAGCTCGGCAAAATACTCATCCACCGAGGTCGTGGGGGCATAAATGCCGCGGCCCACATCCAGGGGGTTGCCGGGATAGATGTCCGGGTAGTCACCATAAAACTGTCCCCCGTTGACCGCACCGCCCATGATGAGGTGATGTCCTCCCCAGCCGTGATCGGAGCCCTTGCCGTTGGATGTGAGCGTGCGTCCGAAGTCCGAGGTGGTAAAAGTCGTGACGCTTTCGGCCATGCCCATAGCGTTCATGGCCGTCTGAAATTCCAGAAGCCCCGCATCGATGGCGGGTAACATGGCCGCCTGGTTATCGATAACATCATCATGATGATCCCAGCCACCCACGGTGACAAAGAATGTCTGGCGGTTGGCGCCGAGGGATCCCCGGGCAGCAATTACCCGTGCGACTTGACGTAATGCCGCGGAAAACGGACCGTCGGAAAACGCCGTGGGAGGCTCGCCCGCAGCGACCAGAGCTTCAACGAAAACAACTTGAGACTCTATCGCCGAGCTCAGCCTTTTACTGTACTCCCGACGGAAGATTTTCTCTTGGCTTGAGGCCAGGAGACTGTCGATGGCGGTTCGCGTAAATTCCCCCTCCTCGTCATTTCCATCGTAGCCGGCCAGCGCCGGCGCGCCATCGCCGCTGGAAGAAATAGCGTAGGGGGTTGAGACACTGCCGCTCTGAAACGTGTTGTTCCCCGCCAGGGACACGTTCATGGAGATACCGTTGGCAGGGTTGCCTCCCTCAAGGATATCGGCAATGCGTCCGCCCCAGCCCTGGGCTATGCGCTCGTCCGATACGGCGGTCTGCCATTGCTGTATCTGGTCGGAGTGGGAGAAAAGCCCCAGGGGCAGTGCCGCGCTCCCGGAGGCCAGGGCAGCGCTGTCCATAGGCGACCGGAGCGTGCCTACGTTGGCCAGGGTGGCGGCCTGTCCGCTCTCAAACAGCGACCGAAGACCGGGCATGCCGGGGTGAAGGCCGAAGCTTCGCCCGGCGCCATCGGTGCCGGGGAGCATCAACAGCGATTCCCGAGGCAGGGCAAGATCGCTGCGGATGTCAGCGTAGCGCCCGTAAAGGTCCGCATCCGTAGGCACGAGCATGTTGTAGGAATCGTTGCCGCCTGCGAGAAGAATGCATACCAGGGCTTTGTATCCATCCTCGCTCTGGGCGCTGGCCTGCCGGGCAAGTCCCAGTTGAAGAAGGCTGGAACCCAGGGTGGCGCTGGCGACGCCGAGGGAGCAGCTGTGCTGCAAAAAACGCCGACGACTCAGTACACGGTCATGAGGTTTTCTCATCATCACATCTCCACCGCGTAGTCAGGCGAAATGAGTAGCAGGTAAGCGGCAACGCGCACCCGCAGCTCCGGATCGTCCAGGAGGGTTACCAGGTCCCGGATGGCGCTGCGCGTATCATCGCTCAGGGTGCCATAGGTGAAGACCGTATCCAGACGCGTCAGGAGTGCCTCCACGTCATCTGCCAGAGGCAGAAAACCATCGAGCGTAAGGCTGGCTTTGGAGAAGGGCGGCTCGCTGAAGTCGTTAACCAGATCGGCCACCACGGCGTAACGCATGAGGTTTGATATCTCGATGATGCTGTTGCTGTTGGTGATCTGGAACTCCGGCGACACCAGACCCTCCGCGGCCAGTTCACCAATGGGCTGATGGTTGGGCGAATAAAAGTTGAACACGCTGGGTGCCGAGAGGGGATGTTGCTGGATCAGTTGCTGGACGAAAAATCCGAAGTTGGCGTAAAAGCCGTCGGGCGAAGCAACGCCCAGTTGGCGCAGCATCGCGGTGTAACGTAATAAGGGCTCCCGGAGCTTTCCAAAACCGCTTTGGGGATCCGGCTCGGCGAGGGCTTCGGGGTCGAGAAGGATCGCCTTGAGAATGGCGCGCATGTCGCCCCGCTCGCCGACGCCGTTGTCCTCAAAAGCGGCACTTACCCGGGCTACATAAGCCGGCGAGGGATTGCTGGTCACGAGACGCTGTATCAGCTGTTTTCCCAGAAAAGGCGAGATGTTGGGGTGCATGAAGAGATTGTCCATGGCCGCCTGGATATCAACGATGCCCTCCTGACCTGCCGGCACGGTCACGCCGTTGAGCAAGCGTTTTTCGCCGGGTTCATGGAAGGCATCAAACATTCGCATGGGCTCGGAAAAATTGTAGCGATCGCTACCGAAGCGGTTGTTGTTCCCACCCCAGGACAGTCCCGTGTAGATTTTGGCGAATTCCCGGATATCGTCGTTGTCATAGGTAGGAACGGGTTGCCCCTGCTCATCGACGACCTCGCTGCCATCGGGGTTGAGCTCAAAAAGGCCGATGGAGAACAGCTGCATGGCCTCCCGGGCGTAATTCTCATCGGGAAAGGTGCCGCTCTCAGGATCGCTGCGGGCATTGTTGAGATGGCTGAGGTAAATGCCCATGGCGGGATGGAGGGTGACGTCCTCCAGGAGCGCCCGCACGTTGCCAAAGGCATTTGCGAGGAGCATGTCGTAGTAATTGCTTGTGCCGTAGGGACTCAGCAGCAGTGCGTTAACCTCATCGGAAATCACAAAGATCTGGCTCAGGGCGTAGGCCACCCGCTGTCTCAACTGGTCTTCGCCGGTGATGGTGTTGTGCCACCAGGCTAGCCTGCCGAATACCGCCGAGAGATTATCGTTATCTTCCCGTGCTGCCAGTTCGTCAAACTCTCCCGCGGCTTCCCGGGCCAGGAGCGTGTCCACAACGGCGTCGTGAGAGGTGATGGGGAGAGCAAACTGTTCGTCTATCCAGGCCTCGGCGCCCTTGGCGTCTATGGATTCAATAGTGGCGAAATCCGACCCGAAGGTCGCCCGGGACGCGAGGCGCGAGGCGTTGTTGATGCCCTGGAGCTGCGCCGGAAAATCCTCCGAAGGCTCCTCACTGACCGGCGGTTCTTCCGAGGGCGGTGTAGGCGTTGCAGGAGGTGAAACCGGTGCCGCCACCGGCGAGGAGGGGGAGCTGCCGCCGCCGGATCCACCGCCGCAGGCCGCGAGCAGTACAAATACTGCGGCCAGGCACGCGTTTCTAAAAAGCGGGCCGTGGCGGGTCATTACTCCGGCTCCTCCAGCCAGTCATCATCGTCATCAAAGGGCCGCTCCTCCGCTGCGGGCGTCTGGGTCGAGGGATTCAGAGCGGCATTGCAGGCGTCGACCGCTGGTTGTGCGGCCCGATAGCTCACCGCCAGCTTTGCTTTAACCGCGAGTCGCGCCGATAGTCCGATATCGTCGCTGTAAAGCAGCTGGGAGCTGAGATCCCGTGTGCTCTCGCTCATGGGAATCGCGCAGGCGTGGAGGGGAAGCACCGTTTCCAGCTCGTTCAGGAGGCTGTCGGCATACATAAAGATCTCCCGCGTATCATCAAAGTACATATAGTCCACCCGTCCATCAGCGTCGAGATCGGAGATGCACAGAACGTAGATGAAAAAGGATTCGCAGCGTTCCACACCGGGAGGACGGCTGTCCTCGGGCGTACTGACGCAGGCGGAAAGCCCAAGGGCAAAAAGTACGGCTGTAAAAAAACGAAACACCATAGGAGGCTGTCGGACATCCTGTTGTCGGCGGGGGAAACGAGAGACAGCAATATGATAGTGGGTTGGGGCATGGGTTTCCTAGCTGCGTTTTTGTTTTTATCAGCGACCTCTACGCAGAACTTGCGCTAAGCTGTCGAAAAAATTTTACAAAGGTGAGCTATGGCGGCAGCCCCTCAAGAACCACCGCTATTGATCTGCGGCAATCGAAACTACTCCTCCTGGTCACTGCGTGCATGGTTAGTCCTGCGCAAGGCCGCTGTTGATCCCGAGGTGGTGGTGTTGCCTATGGATACACCGGAGTTTGAGGCACGCATTGGGGATTATTCACCCACCCGCAGGGTCCCGGTGCTGAGGATGGGGAGTGAATGCATTTGGGACTCCCTGGCCATTGCAGAGACGGTGAGCGAACGCTTTGGGGATGTTCCCTTGTGGCCGGAAGATCCCCAGCTCCGCGCGCTCGGGCGTGCCATGGCCGCCGAGATGCACAGTGGATTTTCCGCATTGCGCGAAGCCCTGCCCATGAACTGTCGGGCAAGGCAGCGATCCGTGGAGGTTTCTCCACCGGTAAGTAAAGACATTCAGCGCATCGAGGCGCTCTGGGCTCAGGCAAGGCAGCAGAGCGACAGCAGCGGCTGGCTTCTGGGAGACTTCAGTATTGCCGACGCCATGTTTGCGCCGGTGGTGTTGCGATTTCGCGCTTACGCACTGGATCTCTCGGACACCACGCGATCCTATTGTGATCACTGGCTCAAGGACGAGGACCTGCAGCACTGGATAGGCCTGGGGGAGCAGGAGCCCTGGGTCATTGATCACGAGGAAGTGGGTGAGCCCACGCTTGAATAACACGACGGGAGAGGAGAGCCACAATGAGTGTGCGTAAACGGGTTTTGGGCTCCGTGGGTACGGTGTTACTCGCGGCGTGTCCGGCGCTGGGTTTCGGCGCAGCGGACACGGTTTTTTTCGGAGGACCGGTTATCACCATGGACAGCGATGGCCGGGTGGTCGAGGCGCTCGCCGTGGAAGATGGGCGTATCATTGCGGTGGGTGACAGGGCGAAGGTGCTGGCGCTTGCCGATGAGGATACCTACCGCGTTGATCTTGACGGTGCTCCTTTACTGCCCGGTTTTGTGGACTCCCACAGTCACGCAAACTTTATCGGGCTGCAGGCCCTGAGCGCCGATATTCTGCCGCCCCCGGACGGCGGTGGCGCAAGTGTCGCTGACATCCAGAATATTCTCCGTGAGTACCTTAAATCGGAACCCGCTTTGCTGCGAGAGCTGGGCTGGGTGATCGGTTTTGGTTACGACGACTCGCAGCTGGCAGAGCAACGTCATCCCACGCGCCAGGAAATGGACGCGGTTTCCACGGAAGTGCCGATCCTTCTTATCCATCAATCGGGACATCTGGGGGTGGCGAACAGCCTGGGTTTGAAAATGGCCGGGATAGGGCCCGATACGCCGGACCCCGACGGCGGCGCGTTCCGGCGAGAGAGTGATGGGAAGCAACCCAACGGTGTCGCCGAGGAATACGCCTTTTTCCATTTGATTTTTTCGGCACTGGCCAAGAGCACGGACGAGCTCCAGGACCGAATGGCGCTGGCCGGCGCCGAGACTATGGCCCGCTATGGTTACACCACTGCCCAGGAGGGTCGGGCGAATCCCGAGGGCGTGGCAACGCTGAAACGCGTTGCAGACCGCAACGCCCTGGCCATCGACGTCGTAGCTTATCCGGACATGTTGATGTTTGAGGATGTCCCCGTCTCCCGGGATTATAACCACCGCTTCCGCATAGGCGGCGTGAAGCTCACCATCGATGGCTCACCCCAGGGGAAGACGGCCTGGCTCAGCCATCCCTATCACGTGCCGCCCCAGGGCCAGGATGAGGACTACCTTGGCTATCCCGCTATCGACGTCGAGACCGTCAACACGAACGTCATGCGCGCCTTCGAAAACGGCTGGCAGATCCTCGTGCACTCCAACGGGGATGCGGCAACCGATGCCCTCATCGGCGCCGTGCGCGCGGCACGAAAAAAGTATCCCTCAGTGGAAAACCGCCCCGTATTGATTCACGGTCAGGTGCTGCGGAAGGAGCAGGTGGCGGCCCTTGACGAGTTGCACATCTTTCCGTCGCTGTTTCCCATGCATACTTTTTACTGGGGAGACTGGCATCGAGACTCGGTGCTGGGTCCCGAGCGGGCACAGAATATCTCGCCCACGGGTTGGGTGCGGGAGCGGGGCATGATGTTTGGCTCGCACCACGACGCGCCCGTGGCGAACCCCGATTCCATGCGTGTCCTTGCCGCGACGGTGACTCGCACGACCCGCAGCGGCGAGGTTCTGGGGCCCCAGCACCGGGTGGATGTGATGACCGGATTGCGGGCCCTGACCATCTGGCCCGCCTGGCAGCACTTTGAGGAAGATCGCAAGGGCAGTCTTGAGGTCGGCAAGCTCGCTGATCTGGTAGTCCTCTCGGACAATCCCCTGAGCGTTGATCCCGGTGATCTTGAGGATCTCACGGTGCAAAGCACCTACAAAGAAGGGCAGCTGGTGTATCAGCGCGATCAATAGAGTGATGGAGGGCCGGATGCTTTGGGCAGCGGGAGACAAGGGATGATCCCTGCGGGAACCCCCGCGGATTTTGGCGCGGACGTCTACGCGCCGTTTACGCGGTCACGGGCTGATGAGTCCCGGGAAGATTTGCAGGCGCGGTTCCACAAAGAGGGCTATTTGTACTTCCCCCGGGCCCTGAGTGATCGGGTGGAGCCCCTGCTACGGGATATGCTCGCTGTCCTCGCGCCGCATATCCACTGGGATGAAAATCTCGCTACGCCCGTGCTGGCGGGAGAGCCCTTTTTTGAAAGTGACCCCTTCTGGGACGCGGTCTATCCCGACATTCAGGCCCTGGAGTCCCTACACCAGCTTTTTCACGGGGCAGAGGCCCAGCGCTTGATGAGGCTCGTGGCGGGGGAAGAGACCTTTGTTTATCCCATGAAAATGGCGCGTATTGCCGCACCACGAAAAATCGGCTTTGAGACACCGCCCCATCAGGATGCCTTTTCCCATCATGCGGGGCCGACCATGGCGGGCATCTGGATCGCGCTTCACGATGCCGACGAGTCCATGGGGCGTCTGACGATACTGCCGGGCTCCCATGCCGGAGGAGTGCGGCCCGTGTTTGAGGCCAAGGGCGTGGGCGGCGTGCAGTGCGAAATTTATCCCGATGAGACTCTCTGGCATGTCTCGGATGTAGGCGCAGGGGACGTGATCATCTTTCACTCCCAGACCGTGCATCGGGCGCAACCCAATATCGACAAGCGGCGGGTGCGCCTCAGCGTGGACACGCGATTCTGTGATTACGGCGCGCCGGTGTTCTCTACCAATCTCGAGCCGCACCACGGTTGGCGTATTCCCGGTCTGGACTGGGAATACGTTTACCGTCACTGGAGCTCCCCGGAGCTGTGCTATTACTGGCGGGAGTATCCTGCGCTGTTTTAATCGGCGCTAGGGGACTCAAGTCCCTCCCTCAGGCCAGCTTGTTCCGCGCGGACACAAAGGCCGCGATGGCACGGTCAAGATCTGCGCGGGTGAGGGCTGCGGAGAGCTGCGTGCGTATGCGGGCCTGACCTTTCGGTACCACGGGAAAAGAAAACGCCACTACGTGAACGCCCTGGGCTCGAATATGCTCGGCCATTGTCGCGGCGAGGCTGGCGTCGTGGAGCATCACGGGCACAATGGGGTGATCACCGGGGAGAAGCTCAAAACCTTCGGCTTCCAGCGCTTTTCGGAAGTAGGTCGAGTTTTCCTTCAGCGCCGTGCGCAGCCCGGGTTGTGTTTCCACCAGCTCGAGCGCCTTCAGAGCGCCGGCCACGACGGGGGGCGCCACGGTATTGGAGAAGAGGTAGGGCCGTGAACGCTGGCGCAGGAGTTGGACCATTTCTCCCCGCGCAGCGGTAAAGCCGCCGCTGGCACCGCCCAGGGCCTTGCCCAGGGTGCCGGTGATGATGTCCACGCGATCCATGCACTGGTGGTATTCATGGGTACCGCGTCCCTGCTCCCCCAGAAAGCCCGTCGCATGACAGTCATCAAAGTGCACCAGGGCATCGTACTTGTCGGCCAGATCACAGATACGATCCAGCTTTGCGATGCTACCGTCCATGGAAAATACGCCATCGGTGGTGATGAGCTTGAAGCGGGCACCTGCGGCGTCGGCGGCCTGTAGCTGCGCCTCGAGGTCGCCCATATCGTTGTTGGCATAGCGGTAGCGCTTGGCCTTGCAGAGCCGCACACCGTCGATGATGCTCGCATGGTTCAGGGCGTCGGATATCACCGCGTCCTCGGGGCCCAGCAAGGTTTCAAACAAACCACCGTTGGCGTCGAAACCCGAGGGATAAAGAATGCAGTCTTCTGTCTGCAAAAATGCCGCAAGGGCTTTTTCCAGATCTTTATGCACGCTTTGGGTGCCACAGATAAAGCGTACGGAGGCCATACCGTAGCCCCACTCGTCCAAACCTTTGGCGGCCGCCGCTTTCACGTCGGGATGTTCCGCAAGCCCGAGATAATTGTTGGCGCAGAGGTTCAGGACATCCTGATTATCGCCGGTGGTGACATGGGCGCCCTGGGCGCTGGTGAACTCTATTTCATCCTTGTAGAGGCCCGCATCGCGGATGCCCTGGAGTTCCTGTTCGAGGTGCTCCTTGAAGTTGCTGTACATAGCTAGGATCCTTGCATGTCGTGGGTGGACGCCGCCTTCAGTCGTCCCAGTTCAGAACAACCTTGCTCGCGCTGCCGTCGTTCATGGCGGCAAAACCCGTTTCGTAGTCGCTGTAGGGCATGCGGTGGGTGATCACGGGACTGATGTCCAGACCCGTTTGAATCATGACGGACATCTTGTACCAGGTTTCATACATCTCACGACCGTAGATCCCTTTCAGGGTTAACATATTGAAGATCACCCGGCTCCAGTCGATGGCCGTATTCTCTGAGGGGATGCCGAGCATCGCAATTTTTCCGCCGTGGCAGAGATGGCTGATTTGATCGTTAAGCGCCTGAGGGTTCCCGGACATCTCCAGCCCCACGTCAAAGCCCTCGCGCATACCGAGCTCCTCCTGCACATCGACGAGGGACTCGTTGGCGACGTTGACGGTGCGCGTCGCCCCCAGTTTAGCGGCGAGCGCCAGGCGTTCGTCGATGACATCGGTAATCACGATGTGTCGGGCACCGGCGTGACGACAGACGGCAGCGGCCATGGAGCCGATGGGGCCGGCACCGGTGATGAGCACGTCCTCACCGAGGAGATCAAACTGCAGCGCCGTGTGTACGGCGTTGCCGAGGGGATCAAATAGCGCCGCCACATCCAGATCAATACCCGGAGCGTGCTCCCAGACGTTGGACATGGGGAGCGTCAGATACTCGGCAAAGGCGCCGGGTCGGTCGACACCAATGCCGCTGTTGTCATTGCACAAATGACGTCGGCCCGCCATGCAGTTACGGCAGCGCCCGCAGACCACGTGACCTTCGCCGGAGACAATCTGCCCGGGTTTGAAATCATTGACGTTGCTACCGACATCCACAATCTCGCCCACAAATTCGTGGCCAACCACCATGGGCACGGGGATGGTGCGCTGAGCCCAGTCATCCCAGTTGTAGATGTGCATGTCCGTGCCGCAGATCGCCGTTCGACGAACCTTGATAAGGACATCGTTGATGCCCGGTTCCGGTTGGGGCACGTCCTCGAGCCAGAGCCCTTTGGCCGCCTCTTTTTTGACTAAAGCGCGCATGCTATTCCAATATAAGAGAATTATTCTTCTATTTTGTCTTTCCTGGCCCCCGGGTGCAAGTCTGCGGCAAAAGTAACCGCCCTATACATCGGCGCTTGCGCCTGACCCGTGATGAATGAATCATAGCCCTTCTATGTTTGGGTTTGATTCTATGCCCCCTATTTTGTCCGACTCCCGTGGACCGATGACCCTCTTTCCCAGCGCGCTTCTGGCCCTCTGTCTGCTATGGGTGCTGCCGTGCCAGGCAGCGGGCGCAGAGCCATCGGCTTTTGCCCTTGAGGTTCCTGCAAGTTTTAAGGGCCGTCTGCCCTGCGCGGATTGTCCCGGCGTGCTCTGGCACCTCGATCTCTGGCCCGAGAGGCGTTTTCATTTACGCCGGGAGTATGTGGATAGAGAACATCTCGCCGTAGCGCTGGGCCGATGGCGTTACGAGGGCGACGGGCAGCGCCTGGTATTGCAAGGGGCGGGACAGGGAGGGATGTATTTCTCCGTGGTCAGTGACGAAACGTTAGAGATGCTTGACCGCGAGGGTAAAGCTATCAAGTCAGATCTTAATTATGCCCTGCAGCGCCAGGGGGTGTTTGAAGCTGCCGAGTTCCCCGTGTCCCTGACGGGGACTTTTCGGTACTTTGCGGACGCTGCCAGTTTTACCGACTGTGCGACGGGCTATGCCTATGCCGTCGCCATGACCGGGGCGTATCTGGATCTTGAGCGTCGCTACCTCTCTGCAACTGCAACTGCAACTGCAGCGGGGGGCGCTCCATGGCTGGTCGATATTGACGCGGAGTTGCGCAATATAGCCGCCATGGAAGGCGAGGGGCGTAGGCAGTCCCTGATCATCAATCATTTTCGCGAGGGGGAAGGCGAGGCCTGCCCTGACGGCGAAGGCTTTGTGCCCTGAGCCCCGAACCTGGGTCTGGGCGCCCTGACTGATCGCGCTTTTTACCTGCGGTTCCAGCGCATAAACTCTGGAGCTTGCCTAGCCCGCGAAACCGTCGCCGGCGTCATCAACACCAAAGCGAATCAAACGGCTGTCGTCCACCGCGACGCTGCGGTGTATGACGATGGCCTGGTAATCAGGATTGGTCACCATGGCCAGAAATGCCCCGGCATGGGGGTAACGCGCCACAAAGGCTATGTCCCAATGCTTGTCCGTGGGGCCCGTGAGCATACATTCCTGATGGCCCCGCCAGAGAATCTCTCCGCCGAGCTCGCGAAAAATCGGACCACTGTACTCTCCGTAGCGGCGATAGGCCTCGGCACCGCTGCAGGTTTCTCCGTCGGGGTAGGTGGCGGTTTCCTTGAGACGAATGAGGTTGAGCATCATGATGGGCGTGTCTCGCGGCAGCGCCTTGAAGGCATCAAACTGTGCGCGGCTGGGATCGATATGTTTCATGGCGTTTCTCCTGCAAGGGATAGTTCAAAGCCGTAACGGGGGAAGTGTACCTGGAGGTCGCCGGCCCGCTCGTCGCTCCGGGCGACGACAATGCGCCGGTCATCGACGTGAAGTAGAGACCCCGTCACCGGCTGTAAACCATAGTCCGTGGGGAGAACGCTGACCATGGTACCCGGAGCCATCCCCACTGCGGGATCAATCTTTGGCTCTTCGATCCTCCGGGGATTGCTGTCTCGGGCGATAGCGATGGCCTCCTCACTGGAGAGGGTTTTTGCCACGGGCGCCGTGCTGAAACCGCCCATCCGCTCAAGCCAGGCGTTTACCTTCGGAACACCTTCAAAGTAGGGGCGTAAGACCTCCTGGCGATGTACAAACCAGCACAGGTGCCAGGTGGAAAAGTCCAGAATGTCGGGTGCGTCGCCGCCTAAAAAGTGCTGACGGTCCAGGCTCTGGTCCATGGCACGGAGGTGCTCACGGAACACCGCTTCGGCGCGAGGCAGGGGCACCGCAAGACCCGGGCTACCTTTGGTGAATGCCGCCCGGTCTTTGACAAAGGCCTCGGCGGCGCCGGGGTCTTTGAAGCGCGGATTGGCCGCGAGCGCTCTAGGCTGAAAAACCAGACCGACACAGACGCGGAAAAACTCGCTGTCGGTCCAACGTGCCGCTGCAACGGCCTGCGCCAGCCCCGGGCCTCGGAAGATAGGGTTTTCAGGGCTGTGGTCTTCGATGACGGCTGCAATCAGGGCCGTGTCGCAGTAGATATCCGCGCCGCGTTGCATGATAGGTGTTCTGCGGTAGCCGCCGGTTAATGCCACGAGGTCCGGCTTTGGCATGATTGCCGGTATATCGACGCTTTGATAGGGAAGACCTTTAAAGCCAAAAATGGCACGGATCTTCTCTGAGAAAGGGGAGTCCGCGTATTGATGAAGAATGAGCTCACTCATGGGCTGTTTCCCTTAAAAAGCCTACTGTCGCAGACGGGGGTTTGGCCGTCCAGAGGTACTGGTGGAAACCCACGGGGCAGTGCTAGCCTCTGTTCCGTCTTCCTTGAGCCGCAGGCGCTGCTGTGGGTGAAAATGTGAAGAAGAACTCAGAGCACAACTCAGAGCACAACTTAGAGCACAACTTGGAGAGGGACGTGGAGAAGGATGTGGAGAAGAACGTGAGCAACGATGTGACAGAGCAGTCCAGTCCCCCCGCAGCCGATGCTCGGCATCTGAACACTCGTATTGTCCACGCCGGTCGTCCCGACCCCCGGGTGGTCAATGGCCCCGTTTTTCACGCGTCAACGGTGCTGTTTGAAAACTACGCGGCGCTCAAGGCGCGGGAAGCGGCGCCCCTGGATCGCGAGCATATGTATTACGGGCGCATGGGAACACCGACCACCCGAGCCCTGGAAGATGCGATTTGCGAGCTCGATAACAGCGTGGGTGCGGTGCTCGCTACCTCGGGCACGGCCTCTATTGCGAGCATCCTCAACTGCTACCTCTCTCCCGGTGACCATCTGCTGATGGTGGACAGCGTTTATGGCCCCACGCGGAAGTTTTGCGTGGGCAGCCTGGCCCGCCGCGGGGTGCGCACAAGCTTCTACGATCCTCTGAAACATGAGTCCCTGGAGTCGCTCATCGATGACAGCACGCGCATGATCTTCATGGAATCCCCGGGATCGGCCACCTTTGAGATTCAGGATGTGCCGGCGATTGTCGCTGTCGCGAAACAGCACGGTTTGCTCACGGCCATCGACAATACCTGGGCCACCCCCCTGCTGTTTAACCCCCTGGATTTCGGTGTGGATCTGGCGATGCAGTCGGGTACGAAATACCTCAACGGGCATGCGGACTGTCTTTTTGGTGTGACCACGATGCGGAGTCCCGAACTCTATACCCAGCTTCACCATCACACCCTTGCGCACGGCATGCATCTTGCGCCCGATGATGCCAATCTGGCCCTCCGGGGTTTGCGAACCCTCGCCGTGCGCATGGGCGTTCATGACCAGGGTGCCCGGTGCGTCGCCGCCTGGCTGGAGAAGCAGCCCCGGGTGCGTCGCTTACTGCATCCCGCCTGGGAGTCCTGCCCCGGGCACGCCATCTTTGAACGGGATTTCCAGGGCGCTAACGGACTCTTTGGCATGGTGATGAGGCGGGAGACCGAGGAGGCACTGGCCGCCTTTGTGGATGCCCTGCAGCTGTTTGGCGTGGGTTTTTCCTGGGGCGGTTTTGAGAGCCTTTGTTTGCCCATGCAGGCCACCCGTAACCTGGCCAGTGTTCCCCTCGCTCATGACGAGGGTCTCGTTCGATTGCATATCGGCCTGGAGCACCCCGAGGACCTGATAGCGGACCTGGCCCAGGGCTTTGCGGCGATGGACGCCGTGACGTCTTCGTCCTAATCCTCGCAACGGGCGAAGGCAAGAAAATCCTCACGCAGGGCGTTGGCAGCCGCGGCTATGATTTCTTTGCCTGCAGCAACCGTCGCCTGGGTGGGATCCGAGCCGATGCGGCCATCGGCATAGCGACGACGATAGTCGTCCGCATCGCTGAAACCACCGCTGGGCGCTACCTTGGGATCCAGGTCCAGATTTCGAACCTGCTCGGGATAGGCCGCGTAGGTCACTGCCACCTCCGAGGCCGTGGCGTGGGAGCCCTCGTTCTTTGGATGAAGACGCCGGCAGGTGCTCATGACGCCGGGTAGTTCCCACCAGTTGCGCTGCTTCATTTGCAAGGCCGGTATGTCCGAATCTGCCCCTGCGAAACTGCGCTGTGCATAAACTTCAGCAAAGGCGGCGGCAATCGTGGCCACATTGCCCCCGTGGCCGTTGAACCAGTAAATACGCTCAAAGCCGTGACGGCGCAGGGATGTGCTCCAGTCAGCGATGGCAGCAATCATGGTGCTGGGTCTGAGGGTCATGCTGCCGGGAAATCCCAGGTGATGCTGGGCGCAACCGACAGAGAAGGTCGGGCCGATCAGTATCTCCGGGTCCTCGGCGGCCGCGGCTTCGGCGATCACCGTGGGACAGATAGCATCCGTGCCAATGAGCCCCGTGGGACCATGCTGCTCCATGGATCCGATGGGCAATAGAATGCTGCGACTGCGCTCAAGATAGGCTTCGACGTCACACCAGGTGGATAGGGCCATTAACATGTGGGACTCCTGTAAGCGTTTTCTATTGTGGTGCCTGGGTTGTAGAGATGCCTGCCGCGCAACGGGGATCTGTCTCAAAGCGCCCGCGGCGCCGAGAGAAGTTCCTCATAGACGCTGAGGGTGTCTCGCGCCATGACATCCAGAAGAAACTGCGTATTACGGCGCGGAGGGGCGACCTGTCCCGAGAGAATCGCGGCCACCTGGGTCGCCGCTGCCGCGGTGTCCCGCACGGGCACCGCCCCCCGGGGATACAGGGCCGAGAGTATTTCTGCGACGCCGCCATGGTCGTAGCCCACCACGGGCCGCCCTTCACTGAGAGGCTCGAGAACGGTGCGCCCGAAGGATTCCGGCTGGGTGGACAGGGACAGAACAACATCGGACACCGCGTAGATGTCGCGCAGATCGCCGCGGTGGCCCGCAAAGGTAAGATGTTCCTCGAGTCCCCGTTCTTTCACGGCCTGGTAAATTTCCCGCGCATAGGCGATGCGCTTGGGGTCTTCACCGCCAACGATGAGGCCGTGGACGGGCTGCCCTGTCTTGCGCAGCTGTTCAATGACATCGACAAAATCGTGGTGCCCCTTGAGTCGCGTGAGGCGTCCGGCCATGGTGACCACGCGCTGATCCAGCAGTTGGGGGAACTCGCGGTACCAGTCCGAAAGCCATTGTTCCGCGGGCTGATGTCCCCGGGGGAACTCCAGGGGATTGATGCCGCGATAGATGAGCCGTAGTTTGTCCGGATCGCAGCGTGGGTAGTTCTCGAGCACATAGTCCCGAATGGATTCGGAGACCACGATGATCCGCTCGCCACAGGTGACGATCTCGCTATAACGGCTGACGGAGTGCATGCCATGCACCGTCGTCACAAGACGGGGGCGGGTAGCGGGGTCCATGCCGCGCCAGGCAAGCCAGCACAGCCAGCCGGGCATACGTGAGCGCAGGTGAAGGATGTCAAAGTGCTGGGAGGCCAGCCAGCGCCGGAGAGGGCGTACGTGCCGAAGGCTTAGGGGCGATTTTTTGCCCAGGGACCAGAGGACATGGTCCGAGCCCTGCTTTTGAAGACGAGACACCATGCGACCTCCGCCGGAGAGCACCGAGGAGCTATGGCCCGCCTGCACAAGCGCTCTGGCAATATCCAGAGTGCCCCGTTCAACGCCGCCGGTGTCCAGGGCGGGAAGTACCTGAAGGACTTTCATCCCTGGAGCTGCTGTTGATAAAGCTGCGCGTAGAGCCCCTGCTGCGCGAGGAGTTCTCCGTGGGTGCCTAATTCCACCACGGAGCCCTGATCCATGACCGCGATGCGGTCAACCTGCTCTACGGTAGACAGGCGATGAGCAATGATAATGGCCGTGCGACCGGCCAGGATGCGCTGGAGAGCCTGCTGAATGAGCTTTTCGCTTTCGGCATCCTGCGCGGAGGTGGCCTCATCGAGGATGAGAATCGGCGCGTCCTTGAGAAACGCCCGGGCGAGGGCCAAACGCTGCCGCTGCCCGCCGGAGAAGTCATCGCCTTCTTCCCGCAAAATAGTGTCCAGCCCCGCGGGCAGGCGCTGGACGAAATCCAGGGCATTGGCCTGGGCCAGGGCCTCGTTGATCGCCTCGTCATCGGCAGTCGCCAGATCCCCATAGGCAATATTCTCGCGCACGCTCGCTGCAAACAGCGTGGTGTGCTGGCTCACAAAGGCGATTTGCCGGCGTAGCGTCGACAATTGCAGGGATTCCATCGCCTCGCCATCCAGCAACAGGGTGCCCTCGGGCGGCGGATACTGCGCTGCCAATAGATTTACCAGGGTGGTTTTACCCGAGCCTGAGCGCCCCACCAGGGCCAGGGTTTCTCCCGGCGCGATGTCCAGGGAGATATCGTGGAGGGTGTCCTCCTCAGCGCCGGGGTAGCGGAAGTGAAGCTGCTTCAGAGTGAACGCTCCCTTCGCGGGGCCGTCCAGGGTTTTACCGCCCGGGTTCTCGGGACGCTGATCCAGGACGTCGAAAACGCTTTCGGCGGCGGCGATACCACGCTGGATACGGGCATTCACCTGGGTCAGCTGACGGAGGGGTTTAGCGACGAGACTGGCGGCGGTGATGTAGGCGAGAAACTGCCCCGCATCCATGCTCCCCCGAAGCGCCGGGTCCAGGCCAAACCAGAAAAGTCCCGCAAGAGCGGTGTAGGTCAGCCATTGAATCACCGGTGTGCTGATTTCATTGACCCGCGCGAGTTTGAGGTCCTGGCGCAACGCGTAGCGGCTACGCTCCTCGAAGCGCGCATTTTCTGCAGCGGTGCCGCCGTAACCGCGAACCACGGGGAAGCCACGGATGGCCTCTGCGGCGACCCGGGTAATCCCTCCCATGGAGTCCTGAATACGGCGGCTGTACTTTTTAAACTGTGAGGAGGCGAGACTGATGATGCCGCCGATCACCGGTGCCAGCACGACAAACAGCAGCGACAGTTTCCAATTGAGATAAAAGATATAGCTCAGAAGCGCGATCACCGTGAGCCCCTCGCGCACAATGACTTTGATGGCGGTGGAGGCCGCTGCGGCGACCTGCTCGATATTAAAGGTGATGAGAGAAATGAGCTCGGCAGAATTGCGCTGCGCTAAATAGGCGGCGGGCAAATGATTGATGTGCGCGAACACATCCAGGCGCAGTTGATTCACCACGTGTCGGGCCACATAGGTGATGTAGTAGCTGCCAAGGTAAGAGCCGAGGCCGCGCACGGTCACAATGGCGATGAGCGCAAGGGGCAGAAACAACCGGACATTCTCCGCCTCATTCAGGCCGAATTTTTGCTCCCAGCTGCGAAGATTGTCCGAAGCCATAATGCCAGCAGTCCCCAGGGGGCTGCCGTCGAAAGCGGCGGGCAGATACTGCATCAAACCGGCAAACGCGGACTGGGTCAGGGCGTAAAGCACAAACCCCAGCATGCTGACTAAAAACGCCGGCCACAGGGGACGCACATAGCGTAGGAGGCGACCATAGGTCTTGAGGCCGTTCTCCGATTGCGGTGTAGGAGCTTGTTCCGTGTCTTTAGGCAAGGGCATTAACTGACGCTGGCGATGTGTCATTGTACGGGATGCGCGTCGGTCGGGCATCTGCATTCCCGGACTTTGCTAGACTGGATTTTCCAATTTGTGAGGACTCACCATGCGTCGAACTCTCCCCCTGGCTTTGTGTGCCGCACTGTGTGCGTCAACCCTGCAGGCCGCCCCCTTTGATGAGCTTGCCTACTACAAGTATCTCCACGAAAACCCTGAGCTGTCTTTTCAGGAAGAGCAGACCGCGGCAACCCCGGCCGGGACGCTCACCGGCGCCGGATTCACCGTTACCGAGGGCGTGGGTGGCCACGGGCTCGTCGCTATGCTGGAAAACGGCGAGGGCCCGGTCCTGATGCTCCGCGCTGATATGGATGGCCTGCCGGTGAAGGAAGATACGGGCCTGCCCTACGCCAGCACTGCGCGGGCCACGGAGATGAATGGACAGGAAGTGTCCGTCATGCACGCCTGTGGTCACGATGTGCACATGACCGTGGTCACCGCGGCAGCTCTGGAGCTCATGGAGCGGCGTGATGAATGGCAGGGCACGCTCATGGTGATTATGCAGCCGGCGGAGGAGCGCGGTGCGGGGGCCCGGGATATGCTCGCGGACGGTCTTTTTGAGCGCTTTCCCCAGCCGGACTACAACCTGTCGGTACACACCATCGCTACCCTGCCTGCGGGACAGATCGGCTATATCTCGGGCTGGATGATGGCCAATGTCGACAGCGTGGACATCACACTCCACGGCGTAGGGGGGCACGGCGCCTATCCCCATACGGCCAAAGACCCGGTGGTGTTAGCCGCTGCCGTGATTATGGACCTGCAAACCCTGGTGTCGCGATCCATTCACCCGGCAGAGCCGGGGGTGGTCACCGTGGGTTCGATCCATGCGGGCACGAAGCACAACATAATTTCTGACAAGGCGATTCTTGAACTCACCGTGCGTTCCTACTCGGATGAAGTTCGCGAAACGCTGCTGTCCGGTATTGAGCGCATTGCCGTGAAACAGGCGGAGGCCCTGGGTTTTCCCGAGGACAAGAAACCCGAAGTGGTGGTGAAGGATGAATACACGCCGGCCCTTTGGAATGATCCCGCACTGGTGTCTCGGGGAGTGGCGGCCATGCGCGCGGAACTCGGCGATGGGGTTCTCAAGGAAATACCCAAGGAAATGGGCGGCGAGGACTTTTCGCGCTACGGACGCACGGACGCAAAGATTCCGTCTTTTATGATTCGCGTGGGGACCGTTCCACAGCCTCTGTGGGACAAGGCCCGGCGGGGGGAAGCACGATTGCCCTCCCTGCATTCCGCCTTTTTTGCACCGGATCCCGCCCCTACCCTTGAGACGGGAAGACGGGCCATCACGGCCATGGCGCTGGATCTCCTCGCTGCGCCCTAGGTCGATGCCGTCCGGATGCTGAAATCAAGGCCCGCCTGAGGACCAGGACTCAGGCGGTGACCGCATCCTGCTGTTTGGGCGTCGCGGCTTTTTTGCTGCCCCGGGCAGCCCAGCGGTTTTTCAGATCCGTGGGGAGGGCCAGCAGGGCGGGTGTGGCAATCAGAGTCAATACCGTTGCGAAGGACAGTCCAAATACGATGGCCTGGGACAGGGGGCCCCAGAAGGTCGCCATTTGCCCTCCGGCGGTGATACTGCGATTGACGATGTCGATGGACAGATCGCAAGCCAGGGGTAGAAGACCAAAGACCGTCGTCACGGTAGTGAGCATGACAGGCCTCAGTCGCTGTGCTGCGGCGCGGACGATGGCGTCCTGAACGCTGAGCTCCGGATTCTCGCTGCGCACAACGTTAAAGGTGTCGATGAGTACGATGTTGTTGTTCACCACGATGCCCGCCAGGGCGACCACACCGACGCCGGTGAGGATGGCGCTGAAGGGGTTACCGGTGATGATTAATCCCAGCAAAACCCCCGCCGTCGACATGATGACAGCGAGAAGTATCAGCCCGCTCTGATAGAAGCTGTTGAACTGGGTAACCAGCAGCACGAACATCAACAGAAGCGATAGCAGAAAGGCACCCTGGACAAAGGCCATGGAATCCGCCTGTTCTTCGTTCGCACCGCGAAATTCGATGGTGAGTCTCGGATCAAAGGTCTGGGTTTCCAGCCATTCCTGAATTTCTCCGACCATGGTGTCCGCCAGAACGCCCTGCACGACATTGGCGCGGATACGCTCAACGGGGAAGGTATCGATGCGCTGAAAGGTGTCTACGCCGGGTGCAGGCTGGATGCGCACAAAGTTGCTCAGGGGAATCTGTCCCTGGGATGTGCTCACCCGCAGGTTGTCCATAGCGCGGATGCCGCGATCCTGAATGGGAAAGCGCGCCCGGATATCCACGGCATCATCGGCGCCGTCGGGGCGGTACTCGGCGACTTTGACGCCATTGGTCACCAGCTGCAGGGCAACGCCCGCGGACTGTACATCCGCACCGTAGAGTGCCGCCTGGGCACGGTCTACCTGCATGCGCCACTCGATGGAGGGCAGGGCCCGGGTGTCATCGATGTCGATAAGCTCCGGCAGGGAGTCGAGATGCTGGCGAATGCGCAGCATGGCCGGTTCGAGGAGATCCCGGTGTCGCGATCGAAGCTGAATCTGTATGGGCTTGCCCACGGGCGGGCCCTGTTCCATCGCGCTCACTTCGACATTGATACCCGCAAAGTCCCGGGTTCTCTCCCGCAATTCTCGAATGACAGCAAAGCCATCCCGATCGCGATCCCACTCGGGCACAAGCTCCAGAAAAATGCTGCCGATGCGATCGTTCACAGCGCCACCGCTGCGACCGCCACCGCCGCCGCTGCCGGGCAGAATGGTGCGGGTGTTGACGGAGCGGATGTCCGGGACCTGCAATACCTCGCGCTCCACCTCCAAGACCAGCTTGTTGACCTCCGCCTCAGAAAAGTTGCCCCGCCCGCTGACAGACATGGAGATGAACTGGGGATCGGAGTCGTTGAAGAACACCATCCCCGCACCGTATTTGCCATAGGCCCAGAACACACAGAACAGCAGCGTAAAAATCGTGCCTACCGTTGTCAGAGGGTGTCCCGTAATCCAGGCCATCATTCGGGCATAGGCGCCGGTAATGGTTTTAAGCTGGGTGGGGTCGCCGTGATCCAGCTCCTCCATGGTGGCCTGTTCCGCGGCGCTGTGGACCGTGGGCTTACCAAAAATCGATCCCAGCACGGGGCCGAAGAGCAGGGCATAGACCAGGGAGCCGCTGAGCACCGTAAACACGGTCACGGGGAGATAGCGCATGAATTGCCCGGAGATGCCGGGCCAGAAGATCAGGGGCAAAAATGCGGCGAGGGTAGTCGCCGTTGATGCGGTCACGGGCCAGAACATGCGTTTGACGGCCTCGGAGTACGCTTCCTTGTGATCGAGGCCTTCGCTCATCTTGCGATCTGCGTACTCCGTCACCACGATGGCGCCATCAATGAGCATGCCCAGTCCCAACAACATGCCGAACATCACCATGAAGTTGAAGGTGTAGCCCAGCTGGTAAATGATGATGATGGAAAACAGCAGGGAAAAGGGGATTCCCAGGCCCACGATGACGCCGCTGCGAAAACCCATGGCGGCGACGACGATCACCATGACCAGGGCGAGGGCCGTCATGATATTGCCCTGGAGCTCCGTGACCTGCGTGCGTGCAAAGTCCGCGGTGTTCTGGGAGGGGACCACCAGGATGGTGGAGGGCAGTCCGGCGGTCGCCTCTTCAACGACCTTGAGTACGGCTTCAGAGGTATCGATGACATTGGCATCAACGCGCTTTTTCACCTCTACGGTCATGGTTTCCACACCGTTGAAGCGCGCATGACTGGTGCGGTCCTTGAAAGTCCGGCGGATGCTGGCGACGTCCGACAGCGTAACCACGGAGTCTCCGCTGACCTGCACGGGCAGGTCCATGATGTCGCTGGCGGACTCCACGACGGAGGGTACTTTTACAGAAAAGCGCCCATTGCCCGTGTCGACGCTCCCCGCAGGTATCAGGCGG
Organism: Congregibacter litoralis KT71; assembly: GCF_000153125.2. Lineage (NCBI taxonomy): Bacteria > Pseudomonadati > Pseudomonadota > Gammaproteobacteria > Cellvibrionales > Halieaceae > Congregibacter > Congregibacter litoralis. The sequence continues at coordinate 2,971,220 of NZ_CM002299.1, read as the reverse complement.
TTGTTTCTTTGCAGGATACTCACCAGAGACTCGCTGGAGATCTGATAGGCCTCCAGGGCCTGGGGATCGATAATCACCTCGAGGACTTCTTCGCGGTCACCGCGAATCTCGGCGGTGAGCACCGAGGGGATGGACTCAATGTCATCCCGGAGGCTCAGCGCCGTTTCGTAGATCTGACGTTCGCTGGCGCCGCGACTGAGCAGGTTGATCTGGATCAGCGGAAAATCATCCACATCGAGTTCCCGCACGACCGGCTCTTCGGCGGTGGTGGGTATCTCTGACTTACCCCGGTCCACGGCTTCACGCACATCCGTGAGGGCGACGTTCAGATCCACGCTGGGTTCGAACTCCACAAACAAGGTGGCATAGCCTTCGGAGGCGGTGGCGCTGATTTCCTTCAGTCCCTCAATTTTGCGGAGCTCGATTTCCATGGGCTGGATGAGGAGTCGCTCGGAGTCCTCGGGAGAAATGCCCTCGTGGGGAATGCCGATGTAAAAATAGGGGAGGACGATGTGCGGATCATTGGCGATGGGCAGCGCTGACCGCGAAATCAGTCCCGCCAGTACCAAAACACCCATGAGCATCAGGGTGCTTCGCGACCTGTCGATGGCCTTGTCGATGTACCCACTCATAGGAGACTGGCCGTCGCCGGGGCGAGACTCTCGTCCACGGTTTCTACTTCCTGGCCTGCGGAGACAAACTCGTGACCCACGGTGATGAGACGGACTACTCCGGGCAGGCCGGTTACCCAGGCACCATCGGCGGCGTCCTCAACGATGGTGACGGGGTGGAAGACAACGCGGCTGTCGCGGTTGACGGCGCGCAGGCCGATCACCCCGGCGTCGTTGAGGGTGAACAGCGCCGGCGACACGCGGTGAGCCAATACTGTTTCGGTCTCTACGCTGGCTACGGTTGTGAGGCCGGCCCGGAGTCTATAGTCGGGGTTGGGCACCGTGATCTCCACGGGGTAGGTACGTGTGGCGGCATCGGAGACGCTGCCTACAAAGGTGACTTCGCCAAGGAGCTTTTCGTCGGTGCTGGTGCGGGCGGTGACGGGGCTGCCGAGGCCGACGTAGTTAATATCCTGCTCGGAGACATTGGCCTCGATGAGCAGCGGGTCCAGATCGATGAGGGTGGCGCAGGGTTCGCCGATGCTGGCGAGGTCGCCCACATCGATATGCAGGGTTTCGATAACGCCATCGAAGGGGGCGGTAATCCGGGTTCGGGCAAGATTGAGTTGTTGTCGAGCAAGACCCGCGCGCGCCGATTCAAGTTCCGCCGCGACCTGCGCGATACGGATTTTGGAGAGGAGATTTTTGTCCTGAAGCTCCAGCGCGCCGCGATACTCCAGCTCGGCCTGGGATAGCGCTGCCTCCGCTTCTGCTACCGCGGCCTCGCGATCATCGATTGCGAGTTCGCAAAGGAGGGTGCCGGCCTCAACGCGATCGCCGCGCTCCACGGGCCTGGCAATGACGCGACCGGCCGTTTCTGCGCTGACCGTGGCGCTCCGCTTGCTGGCCGTTTTTCCGCGTAGAATCCGTGTCAGGGTTCGCTGCTCGGCATTGAATTGCCGCGTGCGCACCCGCGGCAGCGCCTGTTCCCGGTCAGCCAGCGGCGCCGTCTTGGTATCCAGGGTGGGTTCCGGTCCTGGCGCGAACATGCCCGACGCCAGCCACAGCATTAAACCAACGCCAATTAGCGTTGCGATGAAAAGGTTCTTTTTCATGACGATTTTCGCAAAAGTAGACGTCCATTATACCGCTGACGGGGGCGCTCCCGGGACCGTCAGAGGCAGCAATATTCACGGGAGAGATACGCAGGGTCGGCGCATTTGGCTTACCTCCTGAGTGATGACGACCGCCAGGGTGTGAAATAAACGGCTGGTCGCTGGCAAGATTGCCAGCCCAGCGGTATTCTCGCTGGGTAAAAGTCAGTATGATCGTGCGTCGGCCAGCCTCGGACAGGGAGATAGGATTTATGGCACTGGTAGATTTTAATAAGGTAAGACAGCTTTTTGGTGAGTCTCCGCAAACAGCGGATTCTGATCTGTTCCGTGAGCTGTTTGTGCTGGTGCTGTCTCGCGCCACGGACGCCGATGCTTATACACACCCGGCGGAAATCGCCACGGTGCAATCGGTGATCAAGGAAGAACTGGGTACGGATTTGTCAGACAGCGAGGTGCGCACCGCAGCACTGTCAAAGATCTACGAGACAACGCCCCTGCAAAAGTGTCTGGTCAATGCCGCGCCGAAGCTGAACATGGAACAGCGTCGGGCAATCCTCCGGGGTCTCGTGGCCGTGATGCATGCCGATGACAGTATTTCCTCCCGCGAGGCCGAGTTCTTCAATATGGTCGTGTCCGCGCTGGGTTTGTCTGCTGCCGACGCCGCCGGTCTTATCGTCGCCTAGGAGGGTTTCCTCCGCTACCGCTCGAGCCCGCTGTGTCGGGCCGGGTTGTCTCAGAAAAGCGCCTAAATCCGTGGCGTTTTTCCGGCTAAAACCTCGCAAAACACCGACGTGTCCACGTTGCCCCCACAAAGAATGACAGCGACTTTTTCCCCGCGGTTGATTTCCTGTTCCTGAATGGCTGCCGCCAGTGGGGCTGCTCCCGCGCCCTCACTGACATTGTGGGTGCAGCTGAAATAGAGGCGCATTGCATGGGCAATTTCGTCGTCACTGACGGCGATCACCCGCCTGGCGCCTTTACCGTAGATCGCGAGAGCCTCGGGTACCACCGAGCGCACCGCCACACCATCGGCGAAGGTCTGCGCTGAGGGGGTGCTTTCCGGTTTACCACTCAGAAAAGCCTGCTGTGCGGCTGTGGCCTCTGTGGATACGACGCCGATCACTTCCGTATCCAGACCCAGGGCGTCCCGCGCGGCAATGACTCCACAGATGCCCGAACCACAACCAATGGGCACATAGACGCGTCGAATATCGGCTACGGCCCGGAACAGCTCCAGGGCATAGCTCGCAACACCGGCTACGAGAGCGGTATGGAAGGGCGGCACCAGAAAGAGGTCCTCGAGCGCAGCCAGTCGAGAGGCCTCCTCTCTGGCTTCATCAAAATCAGCGCCGTGCTCGACAAGCGTCGCACCAAAGCCGCGCATGGCATCGTTTTTTTCCCGAGCATTGCCTCGGGGAACCACGATCGTTGCCCCAAGACCCGCTGTGGCGGCCGCCCGCGCCTGACTTTGACCATGATTGCCCCGGGTGGCCGTAGCAATGCCGCGGCAATCCGGATGGGTTTTGCGCAACCACTCCATAAAGGTGATTCCGCCGCGAATCTTAAAGGCCCCCGTGGGGGTGTGGTTCTCGTGCTTGACCCAGAGCTCCGCGCCCAGGGCCTCGCTGAGCAGCGGCCAGGCATACTGAGGCGTTGGGGGCATTGCGCGGCCGACGGTGCTTGCCGCCTCATTCAAGGCGGCGAGAGAGAAGGGCGTGTCAGGCATTGTGTCTCCAGTTTTCAATGCGGTTGGCGATACCCATACCTGCCACCATCGCAGCGAAGAAATAGTAGGTTTTTGTTTCCCCGTAAAACAGCGCAGTGATTGCCGGTCCCGGACAGAAACCATAAATACCCCAGCCGATACCGAAGAGTACGGCACCGCCTAACAATTGCCTGTCGACAACAAGATTCACAGGAAAATGAAAGTCCGGGGCAAAGAACGGGTTTTCCTGTCGACGAACCAGAGCAAAACCGAGAAGAGTCACCACCACGGCAGACCCCATGACGAACATCAGAGCCGGGTCCCAGTCTCCAAAAATGTCCAGAAAGTCCAGCACCTTATCCCGATCGGTCATACCCGAGAGCACCAATCCAAAGCCGAACACCAAACCACTCAACAAGCCTGCAAGCGCTCTCATCAGCCGGCTCCAAGGAGGTGACGTGCCACAAACACCGTAGCGATGCCGCTGGCCATGAAAGTCACCGTAGCTACTGCAGAGCGCGGCGCAATAAGGCCGATACCGCAGACGCCATGACCGCTGGTACAGCCTTTTCCCCAGCGCGTGCCCATTCCCACCAGAAGGCCTCCCGCAATCGCCCAGGAGACCGGAAGGCTCTCGGGTGTTGGCAGGGGTATGTCGAGGAGGGTATGTGCCGCCGCTCCGCCAGCGATAAGCCCCAGGAGGAACAGCCAGCGCCAAAGGTGGCTCGCCTGTTCCGTCAGCGCACCCCAGAGTATACCGCTGATACCCGCGACTCTGCCGGCGAGAGAGAGGAGTAGCACGGCCGCCGTGCCTATGCACAGGCCTCCCGCCACCGCTATCCAAAGTTCTGAATTCATACTGCTTTTTTTCCTGTGGAAAACGCGGGCGCTATCTTGATCGGGAGACAGGGGAATGACAAGCTGTGCTCACTTTCATTTACCCCATCGATATGCAATCCAGGGAGGTGCCGGGTGGCCGCAGCTTCGGCTCAGGACAAGGCGGGCGACCCCGCGGCGACCGGAAAAACCAGCCCTGCGCCGCTGGCGGGGTTTCGTTTTATACCCTTTAGGCGGAGCGATCTCCTGGAGATGCTGCGTAGGGAAGAGAGCCTCGATGACGAGCAACTGCGGAGCTTCGAGGAAGCTGTCGCAGCGATTGAGAATGCTTTTCGCGACGAGTTCCATGGCAGTCGTCAGGCACTGAAAGACTGCTACGCGAGTCTGGACCCCGATGCGGATACCCGGTACGTCGCGAGCGCTGATCCCGAGGCTGATGCCGAGGGCAGTGATGCAACCGAGGCGCTGCGCAGACAACTGGAAGCGCTCCTTGATCGCGCCAATTACGAGCGACTGACGGATGCTCAGTTAAAGAAGGCTTTCCGCAGTTCTTCCCTGTTTCAGATTCGACTGCAGGTCGATATGAAGGACTTCGATAATGTCCTGCTCTATTGCCGCGGAGCCAGCGAGCGGGAGGAAACGGTTCCCCTGCTGTTTGGTCTCATCAAGCGTCGGACACATTTTGTGAACTATGATCGCGTCGTGCTGTTTTTGCGCTTTGCGGATCGGGGCAGCAAAACCGATGGGGACTTCACCCCGGGTCGGGTGATGATCAAGCTTTTTCAAAACGTCCCCGATGCGGATCTGGAAATGCTGTTTCCCAACACCCGCGTCGCGATGCGCTGGACCGATCGCCTTCTCATCGGCGTGCCGGCGGTGGCCAGTGGTGCCATTGTGGCGACGACCAAACTCGGTGCGCCCCTGATTCTCCTCGGCACCCTCGGTGGTTTCTGGTTGGGCCTGCACAGTGAACCGGTGGTACTGGATAAGCGTGGACTTCTGATGATTGGCGCGGGATTCAGTGCCCTGGGCGCCTATCTCTGGAAGCAGTGGTCCAGTTATCGAAATCGGAAGATGCGGTTCCGCCAGGCCCTTACCCGCGATCTGTACTTCAAACTGCTGGACAACAATGCGGGGGTGCTTCTGCGGGTGCTGGATGACGCAGAGGACTCTGAGTGCAAGGAAGCCTTTGTAGCGCTGTATTTCCTTCTGGGGTCGTCCCGAGCGATGAGTGCCGAAGATCTCGATGATGTTATTGAAGCCTGGTTTGCCCGCCGCTGGCAGGCGCATCTGGATTTTGAAATAGATGATGCCCTGCAAAAACTTCAGCGCCTGGGACTTGCCGAGGAGCAGGAAGGGCAGTGGCGAGCGTCTCAGGGTCTGTCCGGCCTTAGCGCTCCCGTGCTGTGAAGGGCTTCGATAACACGGGTTCCACGGAGCCCTTACAACCGGGGTTGCTGGGCCATATCTACCGCCGCCTCGCGCCGGTGCTCCGGGAGAACCGGCGTCGAGTATTGCTGGCCCTGCTGTGTCTCCTCGCCGCAAAGGGTGGCCTGCTGCTGATACCCTTTCTGCTCAAAGCCCTGGTAGACGGCCTGGACGCCGGCGCCGAAGCCACGCCCCTGATGTTGCTGCTTCTGCTGGTTCTGGCCTATGGCGCGGCCCGCCTCGCCAACACGCTCTTTGGCGAGCTGCGGGATACGCTGTTCGGCCGGGTGACGGAGCGCGCCATGCGACGCATCGGACTGCAGGTGTTTCGTCACGTCCACAGCCTGGATTTGGATTTTCATCTCAATCGACGCACCGGCGGACTGGCGCGGGATATAGAGCGGGGCACCTCCGGTATCAGTTTCCTCCTGCGGTTTTTTATTTTCAATATCGCGCCCACCCTGTTTGAGATTGCCATGGTGACGGGGATTCTCCTCTTGGGATACGGCTGGCCCTATGCCGTTATCGTGCTGGCTTCCGTCACCCTCTATGGCCTCTACTCCTTCCGGGCAACGGCCTGGCGGACACGCTTTGTGCGCGAGGTTAACGAAGCAGACTCGAGCAGCAATACTCGCTCCGTAGATAGCCTCCTCAATTATGAAACGGTGAAATACTTCACCAACGAGGAGTTTGAGGCCCGGCGCTACGACGAGTCCCTCGCCGTATGGGAGGGCGCAAGACGGAAAAACCGTCTCTCGCTGTTTGCGCTCAATGGAGGGCAGGCGCTCATTATCGCGCTGTCCCAAACCTCCATGCTGGGTCTTGCGGCCTGGCAGGTCCAGGGCGGCAGCATGAGCCTGGGTGATTTCGTACTCATCAATCAGTTCATGTTGCAGCTGTTCATGCCCCTGGGTTTTCTCGGCTTTGTCTATCGGGAGATAAAAAGCTCCCTTGCCAATATCGAGCGATTGTTTGCGCTGTTAGACCGCCAGCCTGCGGTGGCCGACAAGGAAGACGCCGGGGAGCTGGAGGTGAGTAGGGCGGTGCTGGAATTCAAGGACGTGGCCTTTGCTTATGACGACGCGCGGCCCATCCTTCAGGGCGTCAGCTTTGCTGTGCAGGGCGGTGAAAAGGTGGCCGTGGTGGGCGCCAGCGGTGCGGGAAAGTCTACGCTGGTAAAACTGCTGTTCCGCTTTTACGACCCTCAGTCCGGAATGGTGAGCATCGACGGGCAGGATCTCCGGGATCTGACGCAGCGCTCCCTGCGGCGCCAGATCGCCATTGTTCCCCAGGACTGCGTCTTGTTTAACGACAGCCTTCGGGAAAATATCCGCTATGGCAACCCCGACGCGGACGAGGAGGCGTTGCAAAAGGCCGTCGCCGCTGCGCATCTTCAGGATTTTGTCGCCCGACTTCCCGCGGGACTTGATACGGTGGTGGGAGAGCGGGGACTGAAGCTCTCGGGCGGTGAGCGGCAGCGCGTGGGCATTGCCCGGGCGGCGATCAAGGACGCGCCCATCCTGGTGTTTGATGAAGCCACCTCAAGTCTGGACAGTCGCTCGGAGCAGGCGGTGCTCGGAGCCTTTTCTTCCATGGCTCAGCAGCACACCACTCTGGTGATAGCCCATCGCCTGTCCACCATCGTGGATGCGGATCGTATTGTGGTGCTTCACGACGGAAAAGTGGTGGAGCAGGGGAAACACCATGACCTGCTTCTTGAGAACGGGTATTATTCGCAGCTTTGGCAGGCGCAGCAGCGACGCAGCGAATAGGAATAGTGTGACCGTATCTCTTTGGATGCTGACCCGGGGTCAGCGTGGCGCGATAGACAGCTTCGATGAAGCCCTACAGGATGAATACCGGATCCGTCTCATGGAGCTGGGGTTTCATCCCGGCGAAACCGTGAGCTGCCTTCAGGCACCGGCCCTCGGTGCACCCAAGGTATATCGGGTTGCCAACACCGTGTTTTCCCTCGATGACGAAGTCGCGGGTTACGTCCGCGTGCGGCCCGAAGACGATGCCTGATTCCCAGCACGCCACCGCGCATAAGGCGCTGCTCATCGGGAGCCCCAACTGTGGGAAGACCCTGCTGTTTAATCGTCTCACGGGGCTGCAGCATCGTGTTGCTAACTTTCCGGGCATCACCGTGGAAATCGCCAGCGGTAAACTCTCGGGGCACCCCGGTGTCACCCTTTACGATTACCCGGGTACCTACTCGCTTCAGGCCATATCCGGGGAAGAGCGGGTAGCAGTAGAGCAGTTCGAGCTTGCATTAAAAGATCCGGAGCTCGGGGTAGTCCTGTGCGTCATGGATGTGACCCGCCTCGAAAAAAGTCTTTACTTTGCCTTGCAGGTCATTCGGGAGTGCGGTCGCGCCGGGAAACCGGTGCTGGTCCTTGCGAACATGATCGACGTGCTCGAAAACCACAAGATTGATATCAATCTCGAGGCGCTGAGTCGCGATCTGGGTGCCACAGTGCTGGGGATTTCTGCGCGAACGGGGCAGGGTCTGGACAGCCTTGACAGGGCCATCGAGGAGCAGCTCTCCGCGCCGGTGTGTCCCAGCGACAAGGGGGAGCCCGACCTGCTCCTTCGGGGGAATGCGCACCAACTGGCACGCAATTATGGCCCGAAGGGAGATGTGCTTCTTCGCACCCAGAACCGTCTGGATGCCTTCTTCCTGCATACGGGCTTTGGTGGCATCGCCTTCTTCGCAATTATGTACCTGCTTTTCCAGTCTATTTTTACCTGGTCGACGCCGGCCATGGACGCTGTGGAGCAGGGACTGGTGTGGATATCGGACCGCGTTGTCCCCCTCATGGGCACACCCCTACTAAAGGACTTTACCGCCGATGCATTGTTCTCGGGTCTCGGTGCGTTTTTGGTGTTTGTGCCACAGATTTTCGTTCTGACCTTTGTTATCGGTCTTCTGGAAGACTCGGGCTATATGGCCCGTGCAGCGTTGATCTGTCATCGACCCCTGCGCTTCTTCGGACTGACGGGTAAAAGCTTTATTCCCATGCTCTCCGGTGTGGCGTGCGCGATTCCCGGTATCTATGCGGCGCGCTCCATTGACTCACCGCGGCGGCGTTTTCTCACGTATATGGCTATCCCTTTGATGCCTTGCTCGGCGAGACTGCCGGTTTACACGCTGCTTATTGCCGCGTTTATTCCCCGTACCACGGCCCTGGGGGGGCTCGTGGGTTATCAGGGTCTGGCGATGTTTCTTGTGTATTTCTTCGGCATGTTCTGTGGCCTGCTGGTCACCGCCATGGTGTCGCGCTTCAGTAAAGCCAAGGAGTCGGATCTTCCCTTTGTTCTCGAAATGCCGGCCTATCGGGTGCCGGCCCTGGTGCCTCTGCTACGCAAGTCCTGGCGTCGCTGTCAGCATTTCGTAACTAAGGCGGGGGGCATTATTGTCACCGTTACCTTTGTGATCTGGGTGCTCGGTTATTTTCCTAATTACGGGGCTGACCTGGGTACATCGTGGCTGGGACAGATCGGACGCTTTGTGGAGCCGGTCTTTGCGCCTTTGGGGCTGGACTGGCGCTATGGCGTTGCAGTGATGAGTTCCTTCCTGGCGAGGGAAGTGTTTGTGGGCACCCTCGGGGTGATCTTTGGTATCGAGGGCGCCGAGGAAAACATGGTCCCCCTTGTCGCGCAGATTCAAAACAGTGATCTGGGACTGGCCTCGGGAGTGTCTCTGCTGGTGTTTTTTGCCGTAGCACTCATGTGCGTCTCTACCCTGGCCGTGCTCAGCAAAGAGGCGGGCTCCAATCGTCTTGCGATCCGCATGTTCTTGGCATATAGCGGGGGGGCCTATATCATGGCTCTGTTGTCGTTTCAGTTAGTGACTTTCCTGGGTGGTTAACTTCCGCAGCAATCCGGACAAGACACGCTAGACAAAACGAATAAAACGAACACAAAAAGCGGGGCTGCCCTGGCAATGCTGGTAAGTGATTTCCGGACGGTGTGAGAGTGAAAAGATGAAGCTCGCCCTGGTGCTCTGTATGGGTCTTAGCCTCTGCGCACTGCTGGCTTCCTGTCAACCGCGGGCTGAACTCCACATCGCTTTTCATCCCTGGGTGGGCTACGAAACCCTCAGTCTGGCAGAGGAGTTCCAGTGGCTACCTGACAACGTGGTACTCCATCGCTTTCCTTCATCTCAGGGGTCCATGGAAGCGCTTCTCGCCGGGGATGTGCAAGCTGCGGCGCTGACCCTGGACGAAGCCCTCCGCTTGCGCGATAAGCTGCCGAGGCTGGCCATTGTGCTGGTGATGAATGAGTCCGCCGGTGCCGATGTGATTCTCGGTGGAGAGGGCGTCGCCAGCGTGGGCGATCTGAAGGGTGCGCGGGTCGCCTATCAGCCTGACTCGGTCAGCGAATACCTGCTTCGTATGGCCCTGGATACCGAGGGTCTCTCTATTGACGATGTGATATCGGTAGAGCTTCCTCCGGGGAATCAGGTCCAGGCTTTCCGGCGCGGCGACATTGACGCGGTCGTGACCTATCCCCCCATGGCCGATGATTTGATCGCCCTGGGTGCCCGAGGGATTTTCGATAGCGGCGAAACTTCCAACACCATTTTTGATGTACTCGCCGTCGATCGTCGTGGACTCGTCAATCGACAGGAAATTCTGTCGCAGGTGACTGCTGCCCATTTTGAGGTGTTGAAGTATCTTGATCGCAGTCTTGAAGACACGGTCTACCGCTTTGCCGAATATCAGCAGACGAATGCCGCCGCGGTGCGCGAGACTCTCACGAAGATTCGCTTACCGGATCTCCCGGCGGTTCGCGGCCTTCTCGCGCCGGGAGGTGCCATAGCGAGGACTTCAGAGGCCCTGCTCAAAGCGGGTATCGTGCCCGTTGCTTCCGAAGATCTCAGAGATACCATCGATGGGCGCTACTTACCCCGGGGACCGCGGTGAAAATAGCTCGCGGATCACCCCTCGCACTCGGCCTGGTGATGGCGCTGCTTACCGTCATCACTCGCGCCTCCTTCGCGGAGAACCGCTTCCCGGTGCGAATCGCCACCCTGGAATACGACACTCCCGCGGCCGTTGCGGCGCAGATGCAGCCTTTGCTGGACGGGCTGAACGACAACTTTCCTGAGGCATCTTTTACCCTGGATATATTGTCCATGGACGAGATCGAAGCGGTTGCAAAAAGTAACGAGCGGGCGATCATCTTCACAAACCCCTATCACTATTTACGTCTCAAGGCGTCGGACAGCCTCACGGAAGCGTTTGCCACGCTCTATCGCGCTTCTCCCGTGGGGAATATAGGCAGTTCCGGTGGCACCATCCTGGTCTCCTCCGCCAGAACTGATCTGGGCTCCCTCGAGGATCTTCGTGGCGCGAGCATTGCCATCGGCGGCTTTGGCGACGCAGGAGGCTTTGTGTTGCCCATGGCCGAGCTTGCCCGCCACGGCATCAGGCGGTCAGACATCACCTGGCTTGAGGTCGGCAATCAAAATCGCGCGCTCCAGGCTCTGCTTCAAGGCCGCGTCGATGCGGCTTTCCTGCGATCATCGCTGATGGAGAGCCTGGTGCGCCGCGGCGAACTGGATGCTGCTTTGGTGACGGTGCTGAATCGCCAAAAGCTGGCTGACTATCCCTTTGCCGTGTCTACCCGGCTCCATCCCGAATGGCCCGTGGTGGCCACGCGCGCCATGGACCCTGAGCTTATTGGCCGCATTCTGGGCGTCATTTTATGGCGGCCCCTGGGTCGACATGTCACTACGGAGGGGGCGCTGTCCGGTGTGACAATACCGGCGAATTACGCCGCCCTGGAGAGCGAGCTCAAGATGCTCGGGTTGCCGCCCTACGACAGGCCGCCGGAGTTTTCCCTGGGCGACATCTGGCGCAGCTATACCCTGGGCGCCAGTGCTGCCCTGGCGCTCCTGGCGATCATTCTGGGTTTGCTGGTAGCGCTGTACGAACGGAACCGGCGATTACGGCACCTCTGGAAAGATCTGCGGGGAGCGGTGGAGGCGCAAAAAGAGGACCACCGTCGTCTGGAGGATCTCAATCAATACTTCGAACTGTTCCTCAACCGCACCACGGACTTTATGTATTTCAAAGATGCCTCCCGGCGTTTCGTGTTTGCCAGCCACAGCTTTGCCCAGTTGGTAGGCATGCCCGATCGCCATGGGGTGGAAGGAAAAACCGATGAGGATGTTTTTCCGCCGGAGCTGGCGGAGGAGTATCTGCGTCAGGAAGAGGAATTGTTTCGCTCCCGCGAGCCCCTGGTGGATCAGCGTCAGCGGTTCAAAAAGCTCGATGGCACCCTGGGTTGGATGTCAACCTACAAGTGGCCGGTGTTTGCTCCTGACAGTAACGAGATTATCGGCCTCTTTGGCATCAGCCGTGATATCACCGATCTCCATGATCATGAGCAGCAACTGGAACAGGCCGCCCATTACGATGCCCTGACGGGGCTACCCAATCGAACCTTGTTTTTTGATCGCCTGGATCAGGCCATGGCCTCGGCTGATCGACGACTGGTGGAGCTCGCCGTGGTCTACATGGACCTGGACAAGTTCAAGGAGATCAACGACGAGCATGGCCACGCCACGGGGGATCAGTTGCTCAAGCAGCTCTCCCGGGTTTTTAGCAGCCAGATCCGCCGCAGCGACACCGTGGCACGCCTTGGCGGCGACGAATTCGTTTTTCTTATCTGCGATTTCAACAGCCGTAAGGAGTGCATAGCGCTCCTCGATCGCCTCATGAGCACGATCCACGAACCTCGTGTTGTCGCCGGTATCTCCATGCAGGTGTCGGCGAGTGCCGGCATTGCCTTTTATTCCTCGGCCATGGATGTGGGACCTGACAGTCTCTTGCGCCAGGCGGATCAGGCAATGTATCGCGCCAAAGCCGGGGGGCGAAATCTTTACCGAATCGCCAACGAGGAAGCGGACTCCGCACTGCGCGCCTCTGTGGAAGTCTTCGGCCAGGCTATCGAGAACGAGGAGTTCGACATCTACTATCAGCCCCTCATTGATATGCGGGCAGCTACGGTGGTGGGAGCTGAGGCTCTGGTGCGCTGGCGACACCCGGAAAAGGGGCTTCTACTGCCGGATCAGTTTTTGCCCGGACTGGCGGGGCATCGCCTCGCTGTGAAGCTTGATGCCTGGGTGCGCGGTGAAGCCCTGGCGCAGCAGAAGCGCTGGCGGGATGCTGGACTGGATCTCGAAATGCATGTCAACGTGACGGCAGTGGATATTATCCACCCCGAGTTTGTACGTCGCCTGCGCACCGACATAAACCGCTCCGAGGGGCTCCCCGAAAGCCGCTTTACGCTGGAAATTCTTGAGAGTGCGGCGGTTGCGGACGCTGATCGTATCAACGCCGTGATCGCCGAGTGCCGGGAGCTGGGGGTGCACTTCGCTCTGGATGATTTTGGTACGGGCTACAGTTCCCTGGCTCATATCAAGGATCTCCGCGCCAGCACCGTCAAGATTGATCAGCGTTTCGTGCACTCCATGCACGCCAGCTACGATGACTTCGCGCTGTTAACGGCGATCCTGGCGATGGCCCGGGCTTTTGACCGGGAAGTGATCGTCGAGGGGGTTGAAACAATGGAGCAGGGCGAGATGCTCCTCCATCTAGGCTGCACGCTGGCTCAGGGCTTGTTGTTTGCGCCTGCCATGCCCCCGGAGGAATTCGCAAGCTGGGTGGAGGCATGGACGCTTCCCGGCCGTCTTTGCGAGGCGGCCGCCGCATTTTCTGCGTCACCCAGTGCCGTGGCCCTGGAGGGTAAAGCCCTTTGGGAGGCGCAAACCCGTGCCCGGGATTCCCAGCGCGACGCCCCGACGACGAGCCAGAACTAGGTCGTCGGCAATTTTTTGATGGGCGTGCTTCAATCCTGCGCTGCCTTGCCGCCGTCCCGCAAGGCCAGCAACTCTTTTTCAAGACTCATAACGTGTTCGTCCTGCTCGCCCAGCTCTCGCAGTGCGGCCGCCAGAGACAGAAGATAGTCGGCGTTACTACCGCTGGGTCCGTGGCTGGCCAGAATATGTTGTGCCAGAGCGCGATCGGAATCCGGACCAAGGAAGGCGTGATTATCCTCCCCTGCGATGTAAAAGGTGCCGCTTACGGTTTCCTCGCGATGGAGCAGCTGTAGTCGGGTGCGGTGACGCTCGTAGCCGTTTTTTTCCCGGTGATCCAGATGCGCGAACACAGACTCCTCCACCAAAAACGCCACGCCGCGACAAAGCGCGTCGGGATCGCGAATCAGCGTGACAACGCGTCCGGGGGACTCCGGAGTGCCCCGATGATCGTGGGAGCCTTGCCAGAAGCGTCGTGACCAGCCCCGGAGGAGGGCGACTTCGCGATCGATGTAGGGGAAGTCAACTTTATAGATGAGCGATCCGTAGCCAAAGACCCAGTGCGTTTTGCTCATCGATAAAATCTCGAAAACAGGCCGTTGCCCCGTGTACCGTTCACTCTGTACTCCTACTCAGAACTCCGCGTAGGCGCAATTTTACATCTGCTCCCCCGCTCGGTGCGTAATTCAGGCAGGCACATTCACTTGTAAACCGCGCAGACCCGGATAAAGGAATATTCCATGGCAGAGGACGATAATTCCGCACAGGCACTCGTAGTTGGTGGGCGGGGCGGTATTGGCAGCGCCATGGCGACGCAGCTGGCGCAGGATGGACGGTTTGATACCGTATGGACGGTGAGCCGCAACGCCAGCGACGCCGCGCCGGGACTCCGTTCCCTGGAGACAGAACACGATGAGGCACATATAAAAGTGCTGAGTGAGCAAGTGCTGGCGGAAAGTCCCCGGCTATCGCGGGTGGTTATTGCCCTGGGGACGCTCCATGGCGAGGGATACGGACCGGAGAAGTCTCTCGAGGCGCTGGAGGGAGCCTCCATGGAAGCGGTGTACCGCGTGAACTGCATGCTGCCCCTGCTGTGGCTGGCGGCGCTGGCTCCCGGCCTGCGTAAAAATCCCGACTGTCGCATTGCGGTGCTCAGCGCCCGGGTGGGCAGTATCGGTGACAACGGTCTCGGAGGCTGGTACAGCTACCGGAGCGCCAAAGCCGCTCTGAACATGGGGCTCAAGTGCGCGTCCATCGAGCTGGCGCGGCGGGCAAAGGGAGTAAAGCTCATGGCTTTTCATCCCGGTACCGTGGATACGCCACTGTCGGAGCCGTTTCAGCGCGGCATACCCGAGGGCAAACTGTTTACTCCGGCCTTCGTCGCCGAACGCCTCAGCGAGCTCCTCGATAGTCATCCTGCCGACGGTGAGCTTTCCTATCTGGACTGGGCGGGTAAAACCATACCCTGGTAGGAGTATCTGAGTAGAACGCTAGGTTATTCTGGGCTATGATTCCGGCCTCATTTTTTCCGGATGCAGACCCATGGCCCTGTCGTTGTCTCGATGTTCACTGTTCCTGTCCTTTGTTCTCCTGACAGCCTGCGCCCAATACGATTCCGAGCGGGGCGTAGAGGTGAATTGGGATCCTGCCACCCTGGACAGCTTTCAGGTGGGAACCACCACCCGGGCTGAGGTGATGGCGACTCTGGGTCCGCCGTCTCAACTGGTGAGTCTTGGCGATGAGACGGTGCTGTACTACCTGAATGAAGCCTCCCGAGGGCAGGGGCTGATACTCCTCGTGTACAACCGCTTTGATATCACTGCACGCTACGATCGCGCGGTTTTTATCTTTGATGACCAGGATATGCTCGCTGATTACTCCGGCTGGGTGACGTCCGATGAAGAGGACTAGCATCTCCGGCATAACGCTGTTTATCGTTCTGTCACTCTCGGGATGTTCCCAGTGGTACTACGAGTTCGGAGACGCGCTTCCCGAGGGTATTGAAGACGCGGTGCAGGGGCAGACTATGGCGTCCGTGCTGGTGAGACTGGGGCCGCCCCTGCGCTTTGCCACCGCCGATGACCAGCTTCTCATGGCCTGGGAGGCCTGGCGGGTGCGGGAGTCGGCGGTGGGTGTGAGTCTGGGATTTGCCGGCGCTGATTTTCTCAACGCGGACTGGGGTAGCGCGAAGATCGAGGGGGATTTTCTGGTGATGACCTTTGATGCTCAGCGGCGGGTGACGGCGGCGGAGCGCATTCGCAGGGACAATCGCCTGGGGGGTGGCGCAGCCATCCAGCCACTGTTCAGTTTTGTATCCGTGGTCGATGTTGAGGATCTGCTGTTGCCCCTGCCCCAGCATCGTTGGGGAGACGCGCAATTGCTCGATCT
Organism: Congregibacter litoralis KT71; assembly: GCF_000153125.2. Classification (NCBI taxonomy): domain Bacteria; kingdom Pseudomonadati; phylum Pseudomonadota; class Gammaproteobacteria; order Cellvibrionales; family Halieaceae; genus Congregibacter; species Congregibacter litoralis. The sequence continues at coordinate 2,955,308 of NZ_CM002299.1, read as the reverse complement.
ACCGCAGGTGCTCAACAATGTCGTAACCCCGGGTCTGGGGGCGGCTATCGAGCAGCGCGGCACCCCCACAGGATCAGGCGCCAGAAGCCTTGAATGGCGCGATTGATTCTTTAGTACACTTGGCGTTTTCATGTTTTCAACATTTTTAAGCTTCCCGAGGGATCCCATTCTGTAAACCCGAGCCTTTGGATCAAGCCTGTCGACTCTGCCCTTACCCGGCCGCCCAATGGACGCAACCGGCCCGATAATCATTAACGAACGTGGAGATAAAAACATAATGGATTTCCAAACCTTGCCCCAATTCCTTGACCACTGGGCTGACACCCGGGGGGACAAAATATGGATGCGTGATCTTCGTGAGGAGGCCAGCGACGATTACAGCTGGTCCCAGGCCAGGGACCAGATCAATGCCGTCGCTGCCGCACTGGAAGCTCGCTTTGGTCATGGGCACAACATGATTATCCTCTCCCGCAACCGCCCTCACTGGTTTATGGCGGATCTTGCGATTATTCGTTCGGGCAACGTCACCGTGAGCATGTTCACTACGCTGCCTCCGGCTACGGCAGAGTATGTGGCAGGGTTCACCGATGCCAAGGTGATCTTTGTGGGGGAGAGTCCCAATTGGGAGGCGGTACGCCCCGTGCTCCCCGAGGGAATCACCCTGGTGGCACTGCCCGGCGTCGAGCTTGAGGGGGATCATCTCACCTGGGACGAACTGCTGGCGGAAGGTCAGGGCAAGGACATCAGCTACGAATGCGCCCCCGACGATATGATGTCCTTGGTGTTCACCTCCGGCACCACGGGCATGCCCAAGGGTGTTATTCAAACCCACGACAGCAACATCATTCCCATCCGGCGGTTTACCACGGCCTTCGGCCTTCGCGATCAGCCCCGATACTTTTCTTATCTGCCCCTGTCCCACATTGCTGAGCGGCAGATCGTCGAATACTCCTCTCTGTACTTCTGTGGAGAGGTGAATTTCAACGAGTCCCTGGAGCATGTTCTTCGCGACCTCCAGCGCACGCGGCCCCATATGTTTTTCGGTCCGCCGCGCATCTGGGAACAGTTTCAGCAGGCGGTGATCGGGAAGTTTGGTGGCCAGGAGGCGTTGGAGGCCGCGCTGAAGGAAGACGCCGAGGGTATCGGCAAACTGGTATTGGATACCATGGGTCTGGGTGAAGTGGAATTCTGCCTTGCGGCGGCCGCGCCCACACCACCACCTCTGATTCACTGGTGGGAGTCCCTGGGGCTGAAGCTCATGGATGGTTTCGGTCAGACCGAGGCCATGGGCGTGATAGTCAGTGGTGAGGGCACGCGGCGTGTGGGCTCCATCGGTAAACCTCTGGGTGAGGTGGAGTACAAGATCACCGAAGAGGGCGAGCTTGCCGTGCGCGCAGACGGCTGCACGCCGGGTTACTACAAGCAGCCGGAGAAAACCGCAGAACTCCTGCGCGATGGCTGGTTGCACACGGGCGACAAAGCCCGGGTCGATGAGGATGGATTCATCTACATCACCGGTCGGGTGAAGGATTACTTCAAAACCATCCAGGGTAAGTTTGTCGCGCCGCCTCCCATCGAGGGCATGTTCGCGAACAACCCCTATATCGAGCAACAGTGCCTCATCGGGCGAGGCTTCTCCAAAACGGTCATGATTGCCGTGCTTACCGACGCGGCGCAGAAAGAAGACCGTGAAACGGTTGAGGCATCCATCCGCGAGAGCGTTGCGGCTATCAATGCTGAGATAGAAAAGCATGCGCGCATCGGAGCCGTGATTGTCAGCGCCGAGCCCTGGACTACCGAGAATGAAGTGCTCACACCGACCCTGAAAATAAAGCGGGATAAAATCGACGAACGTTTTGGCGAGCTGGGCGAGGCGCTGGCTCGCCAGTCAGCAGAACAGGGCGAGTTGCTGGTTCACTGGGTCTGATTCCGTGGAGGAGAGAGGGCAGGTCTGGGTGGATGCAGATGCCTGCCCCGTAACCATCAAGGAGATTCTATTCCGTGCGGCGGCGCGGTCCCGGTGCATGGTCACCTTGCTGGCCAACCACGCCATGACCGTACCCCCATCGCCTTACCTGAGTTTTGTGCAGGTACCGTCGGGCTTTGACGTAGCAGACAACGAAATTCTCAAGCGCCTGGGAGACTGTGATCTCGTCGTCACCCAGGATATTCCCCTCGCGGCGGAAGTTGTGGAAAAAGGTGCCTTGGCGATCAGTCCCCGCGGGGAGCCTTACAATGCCGAGACGATTCGTGCTCGCCTGGCCGTCAGGAACTTCATGACGGAGCTAAGAGATAGTGGCGTAACAACCGGTGGGCCCCCGGCGCTGGACAACAGCGATAAGCAGCGCTTCGCTAACGCCCTTGACCGGTGGCTTAGCCGGCGGGCAAGAAGCGCAGCACCGGATTGATGGTCTGGAACGTTTTCCAGAAAGTCTCCCCGGAAAACGTTCCCCGGAAAAAGCTCTTCGAAAAAAGCTCCTCGGAAAAGCCCGTCTCAGCGCAAAAATTCGCTTCGGGTAGCGTTGTCGGATTTAAACACGCCTCCCAGGGCCGTGGTGCGGGTGGAAGAATTGCTATCCATGACGCCCCGGGATTTCACGCAGTAGTGAACGGCGTTAATGGTAATGGCAACGTCATCGGTTTCTAACAGGGCCTGCAAGGCCACCAGAACCTGCTGCGTCAGTCTTTCCTGCACCTGCGGCCGCTGCGCAAAAAATCGCACGATACGGTTGATTTTCGAGAGCCCGATAATTTTGTTGCCCGGTATGTAGGCCACTCGGGCGGTGCCATCGATAGTGACGAAGTGGTGTTCACAGGTGCTCACCAGGTCGATGTCATCAACCAACACCATTTCCTCCACCTGCATCTTGTTTTCGATGACGGAGATTTTAGGAAACTGGCTATAGTTCAGACCGCTGAAAATCTCGTCCACATACATCTTGGCGATGCGATGAGGCGTCTCCTGGAGGCTGTCATCACGGAGATCCAACCCGAGCGTTTCAGTGATTTCCCGAAAGCTGTCGCGAATGCGTTCATATTTCTGTTGCCGGGTAAGGCCGTTATCCACGAGGGGTGTTTCCAGCCCGCGATCTTCCAATGCCTGGCGTACCTTGAGTGCTTCCGGGCTGATATCCTCAATAAAATCAAGGGTTTCTGTCGCTACTGCTTGGTTCATAGGCTGTCTCCTTTATAGCTGTTTTTACGGCGACGCCGGTCGCTCGGATTGCTTCTTTTTGCCTGACTTTGACAGCCCTCGGAGCGGGTGCAACACTCAGGCAGACATATAGGTCGACGACCGGGCGATGAGTGCCTGGCCCGACTGTGATTGAGCGAGGGGAGTGTTCCGATGGGTGGAGCCAGACGCATACGTTTAGGCATCATGGGTTTTGGACAGACCGGGCGACAGATCTATGAGCTCGCCTCGGCGTCACCGGATATCGATGTCATAGCGATCGCCGATGTGGGGCGCGCTGAGATCCTGCATTATCTCCTACAGTCCGAAGCCCGGGACCCGAAGCAGTTTCGTCTCGACGGCAACTTTCTGGTTACGGACAGTCAGCGCACCCGCCTGATGTCCATCGACACCCCTGCCGAAATGCCCTGGGATATTTTCGAAGTAGATATGGTGATCGATGCCACAGGCATTTATGGAAGCGAGGCCCACATGCAGTCGCATCTCGCCGGGGGCGCGCGTCGGGTGCTGATTCGTACGCTCCCCGAGGACAACATCGATCAGGTGATTATCCCGGAGATTAATGGCGATGTGGCGGACATTCGTGATCGAATGGTCTCCGCGGGCTCGCCGACGACCACAGCCCTGTGTTTTCTCCTGCAGATACTTTCGGAACAGTTCGTGATCGAATGCGGCAGCATGACGACCGTGCATGCCTACACCTCGGATCAGGCGCTTCAGGACTATGCGGGGAGTGATTATCGACGAAGCCGATCGGCGCCGAAAAACATCATTCCCAACGGGCACGACGCGGGGCGTTGGCTGGGTCATATCCTGCCAGGCTTTGCCGGTAAGGTGCACACCTCTACGCTGAATGTACCGGTGCAGGAGGGGTGTTTGCTGGACACCACCCTGGTCCTCGATGCCGACGACGTCAGCGCTGAGGATGTGAACGAGGTGATGCGCGCCGGCGCGAAAAAATTTCCTCAAAGTGTTGCCGTGGTAGAAGACCCCATCGTGTCCTCGGATGTGCTCGGTAGCGACTACTCCCTGCTGTTCGATACGAAGGGCACCCTGAAGGCCGGAGAGCACTTCATCAAGACCCTGGGCTGGTACGAGACCCGCGGACACGCGGCTCGCCTGCTGGATGTGGCAAGGCTTTACGCTGACCTTGATCAACGGGAGGAGGCCGCCTCATGAGAATCGCCATCAACGGCTTTGGCCGTATTGGTCGCTCCGTGTTTCGCATCCTTGAGGAGCGCGATGATATTCAGGTGGTAGCGGTGAATGATCTGTTTGATCACGACGCCCTGCGTTACCTGCTGAAATACGACACGGTCATGGGGCCCTTTCCCCATGATCTGTCCCTGGAGGATGATCATCTGGTGACACCCAAAGGGCGCGTGCAGATGCTCAGCGAGCGGGATCCCGGCGCTTTGCCTTGGGGAAAACTGGGCATTGATGCGGTGGTGGAGTCCACGGGTGTGTTTCGGACCCGGGCACAGCTTCAACAGCATCTGGACGCCGGCGCGGGTCGCGTGGTGCTGACGGTGCCGGCGAAAGATGAGATCGACTACACGGTTGTTCTTGGCGTTAATGAGGAGGGACTCAAGGACTCCCATCACATTGTCTCCAATGCGAGTTGTACCACCAATTGTCTTGCGCCCATGGCGCGGGTGCTCCATGAGGAATTCGGTATTCTTGAGGGCGTGATCAATACGGTGCATGCCTACACCAATGACCAGCGCCTCGCCGATGTTCCTCATTCTGACTGGCGTCGCAGTCGCGCAGCGGCGGAAAATATTATCCCTACGTCCACAGGTGCAGCCAAAGCCGTGGGCGTGGTGCTCCCGGATCTGAAAGGCAGGTTGCACGGCATCGCCTCCCGGGTGCCCGTGCCCGATGGGTCCGTGGTGGATTTGTTTGTGAAACTTTCCCGCACTGTGTCCGTCGAAGAAGTGGACCGTACGGTGAAGGCCGCCTCAGAAACACCGCGGATGCAGGGCATTCTGCAGTATAGTGATAGGCCCCTGGTATCTACCGATGTTATTGGCAACAGCCATTCTTCCATTTACGACAGCGGTTTCACGGCGGTGACCGGGGGACGATACCTCAGGGTGTTGAACTGGTACGACAACGAATGGGGATACAGTTGCCGGGTCTGCGACGTACTCGCGACCATGAGTGACTGGTAGAATAAACGACTGACTACGTCGGGTAGGCAATGCGGTCTGCTCGCGCTCCTTTGAGGATTCACGGAATGATGTTGATGCGTTTTTTTGGATTTACGGCACTGCTTGTTCTGCTTTCCAGTCCCCTGAGCTATGCGGGGGAGTATGAAGATGCCCTGGCTTCGTTTAAGGCGGCGGAACCGACCGCTCCTTTTTTCAAAAACGCCTATGGCTATGTGATTTTTCCCACCATCGGTAAAGGCGGTTTTGGTATTGGCGGCTCCCACGGCGCGGGTCGCGTCTACGCCAAAGGGATGTATGTCGGTGATACCACCATGACCCAGCTCACCGTCGGTTTTCAGATGGGGGCCCAGGCCTTCAGCCAGATGATCTTCCTTGAAGACGAGCGGGCCTTTAAAAGCTTTACTTCGGGCAATTTTGAATTCAGTGCCCAGGCCACGGCCGTAGCGATCACGGCGGGCGTTTCGGCGGAGGCCAATACCGGCGGTGGCGCTGCCGCCAGCGCCAGTGGTGGGCGCAACGATGCCAGTGTTTCCAACAGCGGTTACCGCAAAGGGCTGGCGATCTTCACCATTGCTCGTGGCGGATTGATGTATGAGGCGTCCCTGGGGGGACAGAAGTTCACCTACAAGCCTCTCTAAAGTAATTCTTTGCCCGAAGTCTGCCCCGGCTCCTGGCCTACAATAATCACGTGAAGGGCGCGGGGCCCGTGGGCCCCGAGCACCAGCTGCATTGAGATATCGGCGGTGCTCGAAGGGCCCGAGATCATCATGAGACCGCGGGGTCGGGTCTCGGCTTCTTGCAGGCGGGGCGCCGTCCAGATGCTCTCAATTCTTTCATGGATATCTCCCCGGTCGACCAGAATAATGTGGTCCTCCACGAGAAGATTATTGAGTCCGGGATTGTTCCTGTCCAACAGCAGGGCGAGGGAACCCGATTCCGCGACGGCGCAGTAGGCGTAGCTCACGGAGACCGTGTCACCGTTTTGGGCGATGTCAAAACGGGGGAGTAGTCCGCCGTCGCGCCAGGGCAATGCTGCGAGACGGGGATCATGTCCCGTAACGACGCGCCGCTGTGCGTATTTTTGCGTAATAAAGTGCGAGATCTCCTGCACCGCGGCACTGCGCGTTTCCACGGCGGCCGAGGTGGCGCCATTGTTTGCCAGGTTCAAGCGCAGCGCCTCGCAGAGATCGACCGTTGGCAGGGGTGCAGCGGCCGGGGTTTTCAGAGCGGCAAGTTCCTTGGCGATCTGCTCTGCGGAGCTTCGTCGGGATGCACCGCGAATTCGCGCGAATACCGCTTTCTCTGCGTCGCCGGCGTTCACTTGCGCAGGCTGTCCCGATGCAGGGTCTGGAAAGTTTTTGCTGCGGGAGCCGGAAGATCGCGGGCAGCAAACCACCCCCCTACGAATGGCAGCTTTTTAATGACGCCCTTGCGGCCGCCCAGGCTATGAAGCACCCGAACCACAATCCCGGTAGTTTTTTGATAGAGCCGGGGGTGAGAGGCGAGCCAGCCGTGGAGGCGGATGCCGAGGCGCCAGCGTCTGCTGGTGACGCCCTGGGTGAATTTTTCTTCCCGCAGGTCGCGAAGGAGATCCGGTATAGGAATGGCCGCGGGGCAGACTTCTTCACAGCGACCGCAGGCTGTGCAGGCGTCGGGCAACAGCCCTCCATCCTCCAGGGACGTCAGGAGGGGGGTGAGCACTGATCCCATGGGTCCGGGGTAAACCCAGCCGTAGGCATGACCGCCCGCACTCATGTAGACGGGGCAGTGATTCAGACAGGCGCCGCAGCGAATGCACTGAAGCATCTCGGCGTAATCACTGGCCAGGATGTCACTGCGCTCGTTATCGAGGAGGACAAAATGCGTCTCGAGAGGGCCATCGACATCTCCGGGTCTCCGTGGGCCGGCATAGAAACTGGTGTAGCAGGTCACCGGCTGTCCCGTGGTCGACCTCACCAGCAGACGCAGCATCGCCATGGCATCGTCGGCCCGGGGCAGCACGCGATCAATGCTGGTGCAGATAATGAGTACGGGCGGGAGGTTGGCGCAAAGGTCACCGTTACCCTCGTTGGTGACGAGCATCGAATAGCCGTTTTCGGCAATCAGCGCGTTGCTGCCGATGATGCCCACATCCGCCGTGAGAAAATCATTCCGAAGGACCTCCCGGGCTTCAGTGACCATGTCCTTCGCCGTGCCCAGCTCCCGGTTTCCCAGGGGGTGTCGCTCAAGAAACAAGTCACGTATCTCCGCCTGCGTTTTGTGCAATGCGGGACCGACAATGTGACTGGGCGTCTCACCGGCTTCCTGGATGATGTATTCGCCGAGGTCTGTTTCCCGCACGGTAAAGCCGCCGGCCTCCAGGGCGTTGTTGAGACCGGTCTCTTCGGTGATCATCGATTTGCCCTTGGCGATGTGCTGCGCCTCACTTCGGGCACAGATATCCAGAACGATGTTGTTTAACTCTTCACCGTTGCGCGCAAAATTCACCGTGCTGCCATTTTCCCGGGCGTTGTGTGTAAACGTTTCCAGGTAGTGAGCGAGATGCCCCAAGGCGTGTTCACGTAGGGCCTTTACGTCCTGGCGAAGCGTAGAAAAATCCTCTTCACCGCCAAACTTGTCGACCGCCGCGTTGCGCAGCTGGGGCATGAAGGCGCCCAGAGCTTTTCGGTTTGCCGCGCGCTCGGGACTGGCAATCGCCTCATCGGCGAGGGTCAGGAATTCCTGGCTGCGCTGTTCCATCAGCGATCAATGCCCCCGGGCGTATCGTTGCTCAGGTCTTCAGGGGATGTTGAGTCTTCCCCGCGGAGCACTTCTGCCACGTGTTTGAACTGAAGCGTACGGCCTGTCCTGCGCGCCCGGCCCTCCAGCGCCAGGAGACAGCCCAGATCTCCCCCCACCAGGGTCTTTTCTCCCGTGTTTTCCATATCTTCGATCTTGCGATCAGCCATGTCTCCCGAGACCGCTGGCATCTTGGCGCAGAACGTTCCTCCGAAGCCACAGCAGACTTCAGCCTGCTGGAGTTCCCTCACGGTGATGTTCGCCCTTGCAAGCAGCTCCCGCGGCTGTTCCCTGATGTTTAACTCCCGCAGGCCCGCGCAGCTGTCGTGATAGGCCACGGAGTTTTCAGATGCCTGAACCGCGGGTTGGTAATTGGCCACGGTCAGTAGAAAAGTCGTGAGTTCGTATACACGCCCCGCGAACTGTTCTGCGCGGTCCCGCCACTGCCCATCAAGGAGGCGGGGATAGTGCTTGATCAGCATGCCGGCGCAGGATCCCGAGGGCAGTACCACGTAGTCAAAAGGTTCAAAGCGCTGGATAAGCTGCTTCGCGATGCGGGCTGCACCGGCGTAATCGCCGTTATTGTAGGAAGGCTGGCCACAGCAGCTTTGTTCTGGCGGCACGGTGACATCGCAGCCCGCAGCCCGGAGGAGTTCGAGGCTCGCCTGGGCCACGGAAGGGCGCATGAGGTCTGCCAGACAGGTGACGTAAAGCGCAACCTTCAGGCCAGCCTTCGGGGCTGTTACTTTGCTGTTGCCGTTATCTTTCACAATGCCTCAGGCGGTTCCCACGACGAGAGTCAGGTACGCCAGATTATAGCCTGCCCGGGATTGGAAATTTGCCCGCGGCATTTCTGAACATCAGCCTGTCAGCACTACAAGGCAAACGCTTAGCATTAAACCGATGGTCGTCGCGAGGAGAGCGTGCATCCAGGGATGGCGCGATAGCCAGAGCCCACCAATGATTTCCACGGCGGGGCTATGCTTCGGCGGCGCGAAGCGGGCCGGGGCTATGTCTGCGGTGTCGAGATTGGGTAACCCGGGAAGACTGATGGGGAGCACGACGCCCGGTGCCATCAGTAGCGCGGCGTTTCCCCGGAGCGCGGAACGCTCACCGTAGAAATAGCGTCCATCGTAATCCACAGCGATAAAGTGCGTTTCCATGAGGCCGAGATAGCCGCCGCAACCCTCGCGCAGTTTGTTCCAGCCGTATAGTGCCCCCACTGCCGCCGGCGCGCCGGCAAAAACGCCGGGCCATCCGGCGCTGGCACCAAGCAGCGAGAGGAGGAGCATCGTCAGGATGAGCAGCGCCAGCCCTATGCGCCGGACGGCGTGTTCGGTTTGCCCGGATGCGGGCAGCCAATGAATGCCGCCGGGCATGGGGTCGAGGAGAGCGCTGCGCTGCCGGGGCAGCGTGTGCAGAGACCGAAAGCTGCTGTAGTAGAGGAGTGCCGCTATGGCGCACAGCAGTATGAAGATGAGCGGTAAGCCGATGCCCAGGTGTCGCATCAGGCTGCGCTGTCTTGAGATTTCGAGCCAGTTTTCGCGCTCCTCGGCTAACAGGGAAGAGTCAAAGGGCGCTTCCGGATTGCCGTCCTTGGCAAGGCGGAGCACCGTTGCCTGCCCCGGATCGGCGACGAGGAGTTTGTCGCGCCACGGAATCAGGTAAGGTTTGGCAAAGGACTGCGTTAAATTCACCGGCGCGGCTCTTCCCCAGTCTGGGTCAAAGCGGTAGAGCGCGGTTGCTGTCGCGTCGCCGGCCATCAGCGCCCAGTGCGATTCGCTTCCCAGGGCAACATCCCTCAAGCGGTCCTGACCTGCGGCCACGGCGGTGGGAGGCATCACGAGCAAGGCGTCAAGCTGTTGGCCAAAGCTCTCCAGGTCCGGCCGATAGACACCCAGCATCGGGGCGTCGCCGGCAGGAATCAGCAGCAGACCGCCGTCGTACAACACCCGGGGCAGCCCCCAGGGGACTTGCACCGTTGCCTCAGACTGAATGTCTCCTGCGCTGTCGCTGCGCCAGAGTTGTCCTTCGGCGCCGAGAAGGAAGAAGCCGTCTCCCAGGAGAGAGCTGGCAATGGCGACAACGGGGCTCTCCAATGCCTGGGGACTGAAGGTATAGCAGCTTCGCGTATCCAGGGAGCAGCGTTGCAAGCGCATAGCCTCCCCGTCTTTGCCGGCGTTGAAGATGACGTCACCACTTGGGGTCACCGCGAGCGGTGGCGCGATGAAGTCAAATCCCAGTTCCGCAGCACTGACACGAGCCCTGGCAAGCCCTGATCGCTCGTGTATCAGCAGGGCGCCTTCAACAAGGAGTAGCAGTTCATTGCCTGGAAGGCTGATACCCGCCAGAGGGCCTAGAGGCTCCTCGCCCGCCGGTGCGGCAGGAAAGCGCAAGGCCACGGCGAGCACGACTGCAAAGAGAGCCAGAGCAATACCCATGGCAATGAAGCTGCGAATCTGTGTGGCTTCCTGAAGCTGCGCTGTGTTTTGTGTTGAAAACGCCGGTCGCAGGGCAAAAAGGTTGGGTGCTTTTCCCCGGGGAGCTTGCCTCGGAGGCTGCTCGGTCCGAGGTCTTGAATCGGCCCCGGAGCTGGCCTCCTCCCGCGGTGCAGAAATTGGCGTCTTATTAGCCTCGGGAATTGACTCTGCCTGAGGCCGGGGTTTGGATACTGGCTTCGGCTTCGGCTTCGGCTTCGGCTTCGGCTTCGGCTTCGGCTTCGGCTTCGGCTTCGGCTTCGGCTCCGGACCCGGCTCAGGTTCAGCCACGGTTTCTGCAGCGGGTGCCGGGGCCGGGGGGGGGGCATCTACAGGCGCAATCTCACAAATGAGACCGACACTTCGCAGTTGTCTGTAGAGGCGCAGCGCATCCGTTCTCGTGATGTTGCGCCGCAGGGGTACGGGTTTTCCACTGAAAAAAACCGAGACACCACTGACATCGCGCAAGCCAAAAAAGGCGGCCAGGGTGCGTTTGGCCCGCTCTCCATCGGTGTCGGGGAGCAGCTGACCTGAAAAAACCAGGTTAAAGCGCTGTGGGTCGGAGTCGGTCAAAGCTGCCTTGCGCCGCGCCGGGATCGACTAGGTGGTGGGAGTCAGGGTGAACTGCAATCCGGCGTTCTGCTCCAGTCGCGGTAACAGCGCCGGGGCCAGCGCCGATGCCGGCGTCCAGATACCGCCGCCGACGTCCGCAGGGTCCTTCGCCAGGCTGACGGCGGCTTCTCCGAGCATCCGGGACGTGGCGCCATAACCGGGATCCCGGTCTCCGCTCACGCGCGCACGCAGGGACTTCGTCGGATCTGTGGGGTGCTGGGCATGAAAGAATAACTCAAAGAATCCCCGCTCCCGGGCGTCCTCATCAGGCCCTTCACCGGGCTTGGGCAATAGTTTTCCCATTGCCCTCCGCCCCACACTGCTACTGACAGTGGCCATGGCGGCCCCCATACCCAGGCTGATCGCCAGTGCCTGGGCGCGGCTGCTACACAGTTGGCTCTCGTCATAGTCAAAATCACGGCCCCAGGGAAAGCCCATCAGTGCATTGCTTCGGCGCACCACCCGCTCATTGATCAGGGCCATAACGAAAGGCGTCGTCCACTGCTCAAAATCGGGGTCGAAGACGGGCAGGGTCTGGTCTTTCACCGCGGGACCGGGGTTCTCGCCCGCGGGATACAGGCAGTACTTGTTTTTGAGTAGCTTGCGCAGCGCCGGGTCGCGTCCCGCGTCTTCCATGACGCCCATCAAGCTCGCCACAGTACCTCCGCTGGCCGCACCGCGGGTTTTGCCCACGCGGCCGCGGACGCGGGATGCTGTGACACCGTGCTGTTCTTCCATGGCTTGTTGCACAAACCAGTTGCCCAGGTCCGAGGGAATGGAGTCAAAACCGCAGCAGTGGACGATGCGGGCGCCGCTGATTTCCGCAGCGCCCTGATGCCGTTTGATCATGTCGGCGATCCAGGGCACCTCGCCGGTCAGGTCACAGTAATCCGTGCCCTCGGCGACGCAGGCCGCCACCAGTTCGCTGCCGTGTCTGGCATAGGGACCTACGGTGCTGCAAATCACCGCTGTGCTGGCAGCCAGGGTTTGAAGCGCCTCGGCGTCGCTGCTGTCTGCCGTCAGCAAGGGCAGGGGATGAGCGGGCTTTACGCCCTGGAGGGCGGCCCGCACAGCTTCCAACTTTTGCTCATTACGCCCGGCAAGGGCCCAGCGAAGTTCTCCGTTGCTGCCGTAGCGCTCCAGGAGATACTCGGCGACCAGCTGTCCGGTGAAGCCCGTGGCGCCAAACAGAATAATGTCGTAACTTCGCTCTGCCATGGCAAAACCCCGCGCTTAGTGAATCCCGTGCATCATGCGACGGAGGAGGGGTGACAGCAAGAGCATGACCCCCCCCACACCCACACCGAGCCAGAACAGGCTGGTGAACAAGTCACCGTAACTCGCCAGCGCTGCCGCCGTGTCCGTGATACTGCCACCACTGGTCTCCAGAGCCGCCAACTTTGCCAGCTGGGCGGCAACAAATTCTGAATAGGCCGTGGCGAGGAACCAGGATCCCATCATGACGCCCACCACGCTGGGCACCGCAAGTTTGGTCACCGCAGACAGGCCCACGGGCGACAGACACAGCTCTCCACAGGTGTGTAGCAAATAGGCAAGCACCATCCAGTAACCTGATACCAGCCCCGCCTGATCGGGATTCGCCGCACCGAGCACCAGGGCGCCAAAGCCCAGACCCGCCTGCGCAATACCCAGGGCGAACTTCACCGGTGTGGAGGGTTCCAGTCCCCGGCGCCCGAGGCTTGTCCACAGCCACGCAAAAAACGGCGCAAACATAAAGATAAACATGGAGTTCAGGGCGCCGTACTGGGAGGCCGTGAGGGTGAGACCAAAGACTTCGCGGTCCATGACACGGTCGGCAAACAGGGTCATGGATGCGGCGCTTTGTTCAAAGAGCGCCCAGAACACCACGGTGGACATGGTCAATATGATGAGAACAATCGTACGACTTCGTTCAACAGCATCGCAGCGCGCGACGATAAACCAGGCCAGGCCTGACAGCACGATGAGGGAAAGAGAGTTAAGGAGAAGTCCTACGGCAGCGTGGAACTGCAGCATCTGCCAGACCGCCACGACGCCCACGAGAGCGCCAACATAGATGCTGTGTTCCCGGGAGAGTCCCAGGGCGGTGCGCTGTTGTAAATTGCCACCCTCCGGTGGTTCCGCCAGGCCCGCCAGGTAGCGCTGCCCGTAGATGAAGGTGGCGAGGCCCAGGAGCATCCCAATGCCGGCCGCGCCAAAACCGTAGCCCCAGCCATAGGTTTCTCCGAGATAGCCGCAGAGCAGTGTCGCGCTGAAGGATCCCAGATTGATGCCCATGTAGAAGATGGTAAAACCCGAATCCCGCCGGGGATCATCCTTGCTGTAAAGCTGACCGACAATGGTGGAAATGTTCGGCTTGAGGAATCCCACGCCGATGACAATCAGGGCCAGGGACGCGTAAAAGACCTGCAGCGCCCGGGTGTCGCGCTGAATGCTGTCCCCCACCATGCGGGCCTGTTCGCCTTCCACGGCCATGCCCAGGTGTCCCGCCACGAGGAGCAGACCGCCCAAAATCACGGACTTGCGCATACCCAGGTAGCGATCGGCGATGAGGCCACCGATGACGGGCATGGCGTAGACCAGTGCGGCATAGCCGCCGAGCACTTCCAGTCCTTCGGCGTCGGTGAAGAGGTGATACTTTGTCAGATACAGCAGCAGCAGATATTTCATGCCGTAAAAGGAGAAGCGCTCCCACATCTCTGTGGCAAAGCAAATCATCAGTCCCCGGGGGTGACCAAAGAATCCGTGGTTGTCGCGAACAATGGGGGCGTCTGCTACTGCAGTCGACATGGCTTACTCCTTCTTGTTTTGTCTAAGCCGCTTGCTGTTCTGGATCTTCCTTGCCGCCCAGGGCGAGACGTAACTCCTCGGGATCGAGGATACGCTTGATCACCACGAACATGGCTGCCGCCTGGGGATAGTAGTGCCTCAGGTATCCCAGCCACTGCTTGATGGGATTCACCGCGTAGCGCGCATCGTAGCTCTCCAGCGTGATCGCAAGATACTTCAGCAGATAGCCGCGGATCTCATGCCAGGTCAGAGCGTCCACTTCCACACCGCTGTCGGCGGCGCGCAGAAGCCGCGGTAAATCCGGACGGCAAAGCACCCCACGGCCAAGCATGAGGTCCCGGGTGCCGCTTTTTTCCCGGGCAAGTTTTGCGTCGCCCACGCCCCAGATTTCACCGTTGGCGATGAGGGGTAACCGGGTTTTGCTGCGGGCGAGGGCGATGTGCTCCCAATAGGCGGGAGGACGATAGCCGTCGGCCCGGGTGCGGGCATGGATCACCAGTTCGCTGGGCCTTGCCGCATCAATGCCCGATACGATGTCGAGAAAGCGGTCACTGCTGTCAAACCCCAGGCGTATTTTTACGCTCAGGGGGACCGAGGGCGGAAGGGCTTGCCGTGTGGCCGCCACGATTCGGTGAACCCGCTCGGGCTCCCGGAGAATGATGGATCCACCATCGGAACGGTTAACGGTTTTGGCGGGACAGCCGAAGTTCAGATCGACGCCCGGGGCACCGAGCTCGGCAGCGCGGGATGCATTCTCCGCAACCACACTGGGATCGCCGCCGAGAATCTGGAGGTAGACCGGCACCCCCGAGGATGTGCAGCCGCCGTTGGCGAGTTCCGGACAGAGACGATGAAAAACCCGGGGGGGAAGCAGTTCCTGACTGACGCGCACAAATTCCGTCACGCAGCGATCCACACCGCCAAGCTGCGTCAGAAGATCGCGCATGGTGTGATCGATGACGCCTTCCATGGGCGCCAAAAGAATGCGGGGGTTTGCTTCGGGGTTCACGGGAAAGAAGTATACGCAGACTTGCCTGTGCGCACAGCTATCGTGACCCGGAGCCCATGCCTCGTTTATGATGATCACTTCTCGGGGGAGGTCGCATGGGCGCCAGTCTGCTATCGCAGGGTATCGAACTACTGATTTACGGCATGGGCACCGTGGTGGTGTTTCTCACGCTGCTGGTCTTTGCCACCCGTGTCATGTCCCGGACCATACAGCGCTTTTTTCCGGAGCCCCCCATAGTCGTCCCCCAGCGCGTCAGCGCGGCCAGGGGCGACCTCGCCCCCGCGCCGGAATTACTGGCCGCGATTAGCGCTGCGGTGCATCAGCATCGACGGCACCGCGCAGCCGAATCTGATCCCGATCAAAGGAACTCCCATGTCTGATGGCCCTGGAAAGCTAGGTATCACCGAATTAGTGCTGCGCGATGCGCATCAGTCGCTGTTCGCAACCCGTATGCGCCTGGACGATATGTTACCCATTGCGGCGGAGCTCGATGCCGTGGGTTTCTGGTCCCTGGAGTCCTGGGGTGGAGCGACCTTCGATGCCTGCATCCGCTATCTGGGGGAGGATCCCTGGGATCGCATACGGGAACTCAAGAAGGCGATGCCCAATACGCCGCAGCAGATGTTGCTCCGGGGACAGAATCTCCTGGGCTATCGTCATTATGCCGACGATGTCGTGGAGAAGTTTGTGGAGCGCGCCGCCACCAACGGCGTGGATGTGTTCCGGGTCTTTGATGCCATGAACGATATGCGCAATATCGAAGTGGCCTTAAAAGCCGTGAAGAATCAGGGTAAGCATGCTCAGGGCACCATCGCCTACACCCTCAGTCCGGTCCATGATATTGATGGCTGGGTCGATCAGGGCAGACGTATCGAGGACATGGGCGCCGATTCCATCGCTATTAAAGATATGGCGGGGCTCCTGCGGCCCTATGTGGGATTTGAGTTAGTCACCCGCCTGAAGGAAGCCTGCTCTGTTCCCATACATATGCAGTGCCACGCCACCACGGGACTGTCCACGGCCACCAATCTCAAATGCATCGAGGCGGGCATCGACAACATCGACACCGCGGTCTCCAGCATGAGCATGACCTACGGCCATTCGCCCACGGAAGCCCTGGTGGCGATTCTTGAGGGCACGGATCGGGATACGGGTCTGGACCTGGCGGCGCTGGATCGCATTGCCGGCTACTTCCGCGATGTGCGTAAAAAGTATGCGAAGTTCGAGGGCTCCCTGCGCGGCGTGGATTCCCGCATTCTGGTGGCCCAGGTGCCCGGCGGCATGCTCACCAACATGGAGAACCAGCTTCGGGAGCAAAACGCCGGCGATCGGCTCGGCGAGGTGCTCGAGGAGATTCCTGCAGTTCGCGAAGATCTGGGATTTATCCCCCTGGTAACACCCACCTCCCAGATTGTGGGTTCCCAGGCAGTGCTCAATGTCCTCACGGGGGAGCGTTACAAATCGATCTCCCGGGAGACCGCGGGCGTGTTGAAGGGCGAGTACGGGGTAACGCCTGCGCCGGTCAACGAAGAGCTGCAGCAGCGCGTGCTGGATGGGGGGGAGGTGATCACCTGTCGCCCGGCAGATCTCCTGGAGCCTGAAATGGAGTCCCTCCGGAGCGAGCTTCGCGCCCTGGCGAAGGAAAAGAACATCCGCCTCGCCGCCGGCGATGGAGAAGTTGACGACGCCCTGACCTACGCGCTTTTTCCCCAGATCGGTTTGCGTTTTCTGGATAAGCGCGGCGATGCCAGCGCCTTCGAACCCGCGCCGGGTACGGAGCCCGTGCCTGAGGAACCTGTACAAAAGTCACAAACTTCAACTGCCGTCGCTCCTGACCCCGAAGGCACCGGTGTCTACACCGTGGCGGTTAACGGTCAACGTTTTGTCGTGGAGGTGAGCGATGGCGGCGAGCTTGGCGAGGTCCGGTCAGCGCCCGTTCAGGAGGCCGCCCCCGCAACACCGGTACCGGCGGCAAACGCCGAGGCCGTTAACGCCCCTCTGGCGGGCAATATTGTGAGCCTGGCCGTTGCCGTTGGCGACACGGTACAGGCGGGTGATGTGGTGGTCATCCTCGAAGCCATGAAGATGGAAACCGAGGTTCGGGCGCCGGAGCAGGGAACCGTGACCTCGGTGGTCGTAGCCGCGGGTGATGCCGTGGCGGTGGGTGACACATTGCTGGAGATGGACACTCACTGATGGACCGCCTGGCCCAATTGTGGGGCGCGTCCGGTCTCTCTCAGATGGACGTCGGCTCCGGGGTGATGCTGGGTATAGCCCTGCTGCTTCTTTACCTGGCGATCCACCGTCGGTTCGAACCGCTGCTCCTGGTGCCCATAGGCTTTGGCGGTTTGCTGGCGAATATCCCGGGAGCGGGTCTTGCCTACTCAGCGCTGGACAAGGCCCTTCACGGGGCCGATGGCGAGTTATTGGGGGCGCTGGCTGTGTTGCTGGGCAGCGCCGCGGATCCCGCGAGCCTGGGGGCGGCCCTGGATATGGCTCCCCAGGCCCTGCAACTGCAGGCCATGCAGTTGGCACGGGACGCGGGGCTCAGCGACGGCATGCTCTACAGTTTTTACAGCGTGGCGATCGGCAGCGGCGTGGCGCCTCTGGTGATCTTCATGGGCGTTGGTGCCATGACGGATTTCGGGCCCTTGCTGGCGAACCCCCGAACCCTGCTCCTCGGGGCGGCGGTACAGTTTGGTATTTTCGCGACGGTACTGGGGGCCGTAGGTCTCACCTCATTGGGCGTGACGGACTTCAGCCTGGCCCAGTCGGCGGCCATCGGGATTATCGGGGGTGCCGATGGACCCACGGCGATTTATGTCTCAAGCATCCTCGCCCCGGACTTGCTTGGTGCCATTGCCGTCGCCGCGTACTCCTATATGGCCCTCGTGCCCCTTATTCAGCCGCCGATCATGCGTGCCCTGACCAGCACGGCAGAGCGACAGATCGTGATGGTGCAGCTTCGGGAAGTGAGTCGGCGGGAGAAAATCACCTTTCCCCTCATGCTGCTGATTCTCGTGGCCCTGCTTCTGCCCGATGCCGCACCCTTGTTGGGGATGCTGTGTTTCGGCAACCTGATGCGCGAATGCGGGGTGGTGGAGCGTCTCAGTGCGGCGGCGCAGAATGCCCTGATTAATATTACGACGATATTTCTGGGCCTGGCGGTGGGATCCAAGCTCGTGGCGGACAAGTTTCTGGATGTGAACACCCTGGGCATTCTCGGTCTGGGCATTGTCGCCTTCAGCGTGGGAACCGCGTCGGGTGTGATGCTGGCAAAGCTTATGAATCGTCTGGGCGGCACACCCATCAATCCGCTCATTGGCTCCGCAGGCGTCTCGGCGGTGCCCATGGCAGCCAGAGTCAGCAACAAGCTGGGCCTGGAGGAAGACCCCCATAATTTTCTCCTGATGCACGCCATGGGCCCCAACGTGGCGGGGGTGATTGGTTCGGCGGTTGCGGCTGGGGTGATGATTACCCTCGTGGGTTGATGAGACCGCCCGCACCGGACCCGTGCCGGTCCGGGAGTTGAAAGTTGATGGAGGCGCAGCGTGCTTTTCGGTAGAATCTGTCAGCTAACCCATAGATGTCGTGTTGCCCATGAATCCTAACTATCTCGATTTTGAACAGCCGATTGCCGAGCTTGAGGTCAAGATTGAGGAGCTTCGGCACGTGGGATCCGGGGCTGAACTTAATCTCAGCAGCGAACTGGATGAGCTCAAGGGCAAGAGCATCAAGCTCACGGAGAAGATTTTTTCAAATCTGAGTCCCTGGGATGTGGTGCGCGTTGCCCGGCACCCCCTGCGGCCCTACACCCTGGATTATCTTCCCCTGATCTTTGAGGACTTCGACGAACTCCACGGAGATCGTCGCTTTGGCGATGACAAGGCCATCGTCGGTGGCGTGGCCCGTCTCAATGGAGAGGCCGTCATGGTCATCGGTCAGGAAAAGGGCCGTTCCGTCAAAGACAAGGTGTACCGGAATTTCGGCATGCCCAAGCCCGAGGGTTACCGTAAGGCTCTTCGGCTCATGGAAACGGCAGAGCGCTTCAGCCTCCCGGTGATCACCCTTATCGATACACCGGGGGCCTATCCGGGCATCGACTCCGAAGAGCGGGGAATCTCCGAGTCCATTGCCACCAACCTGGCGGTGATGTCACGACTGAAGACGCCCATCGTGTCTGTGGTGATCGGCGAGGGCAGCTCCGGTGGCGCCCTGGGTATCGGTGTGGCGGACCACCTGGCGATGCTCCAGTACGCCACCTACTTTGTGATTTCTCCCGAGGGGTGCGCAAACATCATCTGGAAGTCTTCGGAGTTTGCCTCGGATGCGGCGGCGGCCATGGGTGTTACCTCCGAGAAGCTCAAAGAGCTGGGAATCGTGGATGCTAGTATCGAAGAACCCCTGGGAGGCGCCCACCGGGATGCGCCGCTCATGGGGCAGCGTATTCGCGAGCACGTCAGTGCCGAGCTTGAAAAGCTCAAAGCCATGAGCATCGACGATATGCTTGAGGCCCGGTACGCGCGACTCCTCGCCTACGGCAACTGAGGCTGTCTCCGGGGTGTCTCAAAACCCCGTGCTCCTTGCCCTGGAGGAGTGTCGTTCCCAACTGAGCGCCGCCGGGCAGCTGTTCGTGGCCTACAGCGGCGGTCTGGATTCCACGGTGCTTCTCCACGCCGCCCATAAAACCTGTCCTGACCGCCTCGTCGCACTGCACGCCAATCATGGTCTCCAGGCTGAGGCGCGGCGCTGGCAGGCGCATTGCGAAGCCTTTTGCGAACAGTTGGGCGTTGCTTTTGCATCCACGGAGCTTTCCCTGGAACCGGCCGGTAGCGGTATGGAGGCTGCTGCCCGCGATGCCCGCTACCGCTGGTTTGAAGACCGTATCGGCAGGGGGGGGGTCCTGTTGATGGCGCATCATCAGGATGACCAGGCGGAAACTCTGCTCCTGCGACTCCTCCGCGGCGCGGGCCCCGATGGCCTGGCGGGCATGCCGCAGCACCGGGCGCTCGGCGCCGGATCATTGCTCAGACCCTTGTTGTCCCTACCGCGCCGGGCGCTCAAAGAGTACGCAGAGGAGTCGGGCCTGTCCTGGGTTGAAGATCCCAGCAACGGCGACATGCGCTTCGACCGGAACTACCTCAGGCGTGAGGTAATGCCCCTTCTTGAGCGGCGCTGGCCGGGGTATCGAAGCACCTTGTCCCGAACCGCAGCGCAGCTGCGGGAAAGAAACGAGCACCTTCCGGCTCCCAGGCTTTCCACGGTACAGGGATGCTTTGGTGATCCGGGGTTTTTGGTGGCAGCACTCCCCGAGGAGCCCGCTCTTGCGGCCCTGGCCCTTCGCGATTGGTTGCGGGAGCGCTCCCTGCGTCCACCGTCAGCGGCGCAGTTATCGGAGTTTCTGCGTCAGCTTAGGGAGGGACGCGGTGCCCGTTTGCAGTGTCCCGAGTGGACCATCGAACGTTATCGGGATGCGGTCTACCTGCTTCCGCCTCCCCTTGATACCGCGCCGGAGGCCGGCGCCATCACCGTTGGCGAATCCCTGTTCTGGCCCGGATTGGGCAGGCTCACGCTGCGCAGGGAGGGAGCCGGCAATGTGCCGGGTTTGATGGTAACGACCCGCCAGGGGGGCGAGCGTCTGGAACTCAGCAACGGACAGCACGTCGAGCTAAAGACGGTGTTTCAGGAGCTCGCAGTACCCGCCTGGTGGCGACCTCGGGTGCCGTTGCTGATTCAGAAGTCGGGCAACCACGAGGTGCTCCTGGCCGTGGGGGACCTGCGCTCTTCCCCCCGGGCCGAGTCTCTGGGACTGAGACTGCTGCTGAAAAGGGAAGAATTCCCCTAGAAAAAACCCCTCGGACATGGGTTTCTGATTGAGGAGAAAGGCGCTTTCTGTTAATTTGATCTCCCATCTTATCGCATGGTCGCGGGCCCGGATTGATAGCAATCTTGTTCGTCCGGGACCTTTTCACGGCATCGTCAAGACGTAGTCAAGACAAAGTCAAGAAATAGTCAACAGGAAGGCGTGGCATGACGCGATTGGTCTTTGTGACTGGTGGTGTAGTTTCTTCTCTAGGCAAGGGAATCGCCGCGGCTTCGCTGGCGGCGGTCCTTGAAGCCCGAGGCTTGAAGGTAACTCTTCTCAAACTCGACCCCTATATCAATATTGATCCCGGCACGATGAGTCCCTTTCAGCATGGCGAGGTCTATGTGACCGACGACGGCGCCGAAACGGACCTGGATCTCGGGCACTACGAGCGCTTCACCCGGGCGGTGATGAGCCGCCGGAATAACTTCACCACGGGACGTGTCTACAACCAGGTTCTGGCCAAGGAACGCCGCGGTGATTATCTGGGTGGGACGGTTCAGGTGATTCCCCACATCACGGACGAGATCAAGCGACGTGTCCTCGTTGGTGCGGGCGACGCCGACGTGGCCGTGGTGGAGATCGGCGGCACCGTGGGCGATATAGAGGGCCTGCCGTTCCTTGAAGCTGCGCGTCAGCTGAAGGTGGAAATGGGGTCTTCCCGGGCCTTGCTCATGCACCTCACCCTCGTGCCCTATATCGCCACCGCCGGTGAAATAAAAACCAAGCCGACCCAGCACTCCGTCAAGGAACTGCGCTCCATCGGCCTCCAGCCCGATATCCTTCTTTGCCGTTCCACGGTGCCCATCGAAGAAAGTGCCTGTAGCAAGATTGCGCTGTTCACTAATGTCGAGGCCCGGGCGGTCATACCCCTCCTGGACGCTGACACGATCTACAGCATTCCCCGGGCCCTGCACGCCAATGGGCTGGACGACTTTGTGGTGGAGCGCTTCAATCTTGATTGCCCCGCAGCGGATCTCAGTGAGTGGGACGAGGTGCTTCAGCGCCAGGTCGCAGAGCGCCAGGCCACGGTGCGGGTTGCCATGGTGGGCAAGTACATGGAACTCCCCGATGCCTACAAGTCGCTAAACGAAGCGCTGTCCCACGCCGGTTTGCAGACCCTCACGGATGTGCAGGTGGATTATGTGGAAGCCGAGGACATTGAGCGGGATGGGATTGGAATACTTGAGGGCGCTGATGCCATTCTGGTGCCCGGCGGCTTTGGCGATCGCGGTGTCGAGGGGAAAATAGAGGCAGTGCGCTACGCTCGGGAAAACGACATTCCCTTCTTGGGTATCTGCCTTGGCATGCACGTGGCGCTGGTGGAGTACGCGCGCAATGTTTGCGGTCTTGAGGGCGCGCATTCTTCGGAAATGGCGCCGGAGACACCGCATCCCATTGTGGCCTTGATCACCGAGTGGCAGAACGCCGATGGGAGCACGGAACAGCGGGACGAGAGTTCTGACCTGGGCGGCACCATGCGCCTGGGTTCCCAGCCCTGCCACCTGGAGGAGGGCACGCGCATTCGCGAGATATACGGCGCCGACGTTATCAACGAACGCCACCGGCATCGCTACGAGGTGAACAACAATTACGTAAAGACCCTCCAGGACCAGGGTATGACCATTGCCGGATGGTCTGCGGACAAGTCCCTGGTAGAAATGGTCGAGCTCCCCGAGCATGCCTGGTTTGTGGCCTGTCAGTTTCATCCGGAATTCACGTCCCGTCCCCGGGGCGGTCATCCTTTGTTCACGAGCTACATACAGGCCGCCTGTCACCGGGCGGCGGGTAACCGTCATGCCCGTGACACGGCTTTGGCTTGAGACGGGATTTCGAGGACCGCGCCATGACGAAAACAGTGGAGCTTGGTGAACTGCGGATCGCAAACGACGCGCCCTTTGTTCTCCTCGGTGGCGTCAATGTTCTCGAGAGCCGGGAGTTTGCGCTGGAGGTGGCCCAGGAATACGTCAGCGTATGCGCGGAGCTGGCTGTGCCCCTGGTCTTCAAGGCCTCCTACGACAAGGCAAACCGATCTTCGATTCACTCCTTTCGCGGGCCGGGCTTAAGCGCCGGGTTGGAGATTCTGGCGGAGGTGAAGTCCCGGTTCCAAGTGCCGGTGATTACCGATGTGCATACCCCGGAAGAGGCGGCGCCGGCGGCGGAGGTCTGCGACATCATTCAGCTCCCGGCATTCCTTGCCCGCCAGACGGATCTTGTGCGGGCGATGGCTGAGACGGGTGCGGCAATCAATATCAAGAAACCCCAGTTTCTCTCGCCCTCGCAAATGGCCAATGTCGTGGAAAAGTTTCGCGAATGCGGCAATGAGCGGCTCATGCTTTGCGAGCGGGGGAGTAACTACGGATACGACAATCTGGTGGTGGACATGCTGGGCTTCGGTGTCATGCGCCAGGCGACCGCCGGCGTGCCGCAGATTTTTGATGTTACCCACGCGCTGCAGTGCCGAGATCCCATGGGTGCCGCCTCCGGCGGGCGCCGCTCGCAGGTGACGGAGCTTGCCCGGGCGGGTATGGCGGTAGGGCTGGCGGGTCTGTTTCTCGAGTCCCACCCGGACCCTGACAAGGCCCTGTGTGACGGTCCCAGTGCCTTGCCCCTGGAAAAGTTAAAACCCTTCCTGGAGCAGGTGCAGGCCGTGGATAAACTCGTCAAAGCTCTGCCGGCCCTGCATATTGATTGATGGGCTTACATTGACCAGCGAACGCGTCATCGATTAGACGTACAGACAGGATATGGCGTCCCAGCGCCGACAGCATAGTATTCAGGGAGCGAAGAAGTGAGCAAGATTACGGAAGTTCAGGGTTTTGAGGTGCTGGATTCCCGGGGTAATCCCACGGTGATGGCTGAGGTCACGCTGGATACCGGCGCCTGCGCCGCAGCCTTTGCACCCTCGGGCGCATCCACGGGATCCCGCGAGGCCCTGGAACTGCGCGACGGCGATGCCTCTCGCTACCTCGGTAAAGGCGTGAGTAAGGCCGTGACGAATATCAATGGCGCCCTGCGCTCCGCGCTCCTGGGGATGGACGCCTCGGCACAGCGGGATCTCGATAACGCCATGCTCGCACTTGACGGTACGGAAAACAAAGAATCGCTCGGTGCCAACGCTATGCTGGCCGTATCTCTGGCAGCCGCGCGGGCGGCAGCGATCGCCCGGGATAAACCCCTGTATGCGCATATGGCGGACCTTTATGGACGCGGTTCCCTGAGCATGCCCGTGCCCATGATGAATATCATCAACGGCGGTGAGCATGCCGATAACAACGTGGATATTCAGGAATTCATGATTCAACCCGTGGGTTCGGAGAGTTTTGCGGAAGCCTTGCGCTGCGGCGCAGAGATTTTCCATCACCTCAAGAAAGTGCTCTCGGGCCGGGGTCTGAGCACAGCAGTAGGCGATGAGGGCGGTTTTGCCCCAGATTTGCCTTCCAATGAGGCGGCCCTGGAGGTGATTGCCGAAGCCGTGGCAAACGCAGGGTACTCCCTGGGTACAGACGTGACCCTCGCGCTGGACTGTGCGGCGTCAGAGTTCTACCGCGACGGACGCTACTGGCTGGGTGGAGACGGGCGCGATTTTGATAGTGCGGGGTTTACCGAGTACCTTGCGGGGCTTGTGGATGCCCATCCGATTCTGTCCATTGAGGACGGTCTTGATGAGTCCGACTGGGACGGCTGGAAGCTGCTCACGGAACGTCTGGGAGGGCGGGTGCAACTGGTGGGCGATGATCTGTTCGTCACCAACACCAAAATCCTCGGGCAGGGCATTGAGCGCGGTGTGGGCAACTCCATCCTCATCAAACTCAATCAAATCGGCACGCTATCAGAAACCCTGGATGCCATTGCCATGGCGGCAGATGCCGGCTACACCGCGGTGATCTCCCATCGGTCGGGAGAGACCGAAGACACCACCATTGCCGACCTGGCCGTGGCTACGGGCGCGGGACAAATCAAGACCGGGTCTCTCTGCCGTTCCGACCGGGTGGCCAAGTACAACCGCCTGCTGCGCATTGAAGCGGAGCTGGGATCTACAGCGCCCTATCGAGGCCGTGCCGAGTTTGCGCGTTAACTAAGCCCTTGCGCTGGATACTGCTGATACTCCTCTTGCTCCTTGCCGGACTGCAATACCGTCTCTGGTGGGGCGATGGTGGTCGCTTGGAGCTTATGCGGCTGCGTCAGCAGGCTCAGGATTCCCAGCGGGAGAACGCACTGTTGCGAGAGCGTAATGAAGAGCTGGCGCGTCAGGTGCGGGATCTGAAGGCCGGTAATACCGTACTCGAGCAAAGGGCCCGGGAAGAGCTGGGCCTCACTGGGGAAGACGAGATCTACTACCAGTTTGTGGATCCGGCAAAGATAGCGCCCAAGCCCGCCGAGCCCCGACCATGAGCGACATCTGGGCGGTGGTCCCGGCCGCGGGAAGCGGTTCCCGTATGGCTCAGAGTCAGTCCAAACAATACCTGCCTCTCTATGGGCGGTCCCTCCTGGATTGGAGTGTCGCGGCGCTGCTGGACTACGCTGGACTGCGGGGCTGCGTCGTGGCCCTGCCGGAAGGCGATCTGGGGCGCGAACACTCAGCTGTTCTCAGCGATCCCCGCGTTCAGCTCTGTGCCGGCGGCGCCAGTCGCGCTGACTCCGTGGCGGCGGGTCTTGGGGCCCTCCCCGCGAGGGATGAGGACTGGGTATTGGTACACGATGCGGCGAGGCCCTGTCTCGGCCAGGCGCAGCTTGAAGCCCTCATCGAAACCGTAACCGCAAGCGGTGTGGGTGGACTCCTGGCCACGCCGGTCACGGATACCCTTAAACGGGGTTCAGCGGAGGGCCGGGTGACGGATACCCTCGACCGGGACTCGATCTGGAGTGCCCAAACGCCGCAGATGTTCCAGGTCGGGGACCTGCGCACTGCTCTTCATCAGGCCGCGCACAGGAACCTGAAGGTGACCGACGAAGCATCAGCAATGGAAGCCGCGGGTTTTCCCGTGCAACTTGTCCGAGGCGCCGGGAGCAATCTCAAGGTAACCTATGCCCCGGATATGCAACTGGCGGCCTTTTGGTTGAAAACACTTTACCCTCAGCTCACAGACTCCGCGGGGAAACCGTCCTGATGCGCATTGGACACGGCTTTGATGTGCACGCCTTTGCCGAGGCGGGCCAGGGCGACGATACTCTTGTCCTGGGTGGCGTATCCATCCCTCACGATCGCGCACTTCTCGCTCATTCCGATGGCGACGTGGTGCTCCACGCCGTCTGTGATGCGCTCCTCGGGGCTATCGCGGCCGGCGATATCGGCAAACACTTCCCGGATACTGACGCGGCCAATGCGGGGATCGACAGCAGAGAACTCCTCCGGCGGTGCATGAAGCTCGTGACTGATCGCGGTTACGGACTGGGGAATCTGGATATCACCATCGTCGCCCAGACTCCGCGTATGGCAGCGCATATCGACGCCATGCGCAGCAACATTGCCGGGGACCTCGGGGCCGCAAAAGATCAGGTATCCGTGAAGGCGACGACCACCGAACGGCTGGGTTACGTGGGTCGAGAAGAGGGCATTGCTGCCCACGCCGTTGTGTTGCTGGCGGCCTCATGAACCGTTCCGCGGACGTATCCGGTATCGGCATGACCTCCCAGCGCACCCGGGAGCGTCTGGTGCAGCGTCTGCAGGAGCAGGGTGTCAGCAACATCGCCGTGCTGGATGCCATGCGCAACGTCCCCCGGCATCTGTTTCTGGACGAGGCCATGGCCCATCGCGCCTACGAAGATACCGCGCTGCCCATCGGTTATCAGCAGACGCTATCCCAGCCCTACATCGTTGCGCGAATGACGGAACTGCTCATTACCGGTCGTGACCTCGGTAAAGTCCTGGAAATCGGCAGTGGCTCCGGTTACCAGAGCGCCGTGCTCGCGGGAATCGTCGGGGAAGTCTTTGCCCTGGAGCGAATCAAACCGCTGCTCATGGCGGCGCGAAAACGCATGCGTCAGTTAAAGCTCAGGAACGTCCAGATGCGCCACGGCGACGGCTATGAAGGCTGGGAGTCTCAGGCGCCTTTCGATGGCATTCTCGCCGCCGCTGCGCCGGAGCAGGTGCCTCAGTCACTGCTGGCGCAGCTGGCGGTCGGTGGACGCCTCGTGATGCCGGTTGGCGGGCGGGAACAGACGCTGGTGGTGGTCGAGCGCACAGATTCCGGATTCGAACGCTACGATATCGAGCCCGTGCGTTTTGTGCCGCTGCTGCCGGGCCTGGGTAATGGCTGATCATCCCGATAGGGAGGCGCCAGCGGTTTCTCTGTTTCCCGGCGTGTTGCTCCGAGGGGTTCTTATGGGTGCGGCGGATATTGTGCCGGGGGTGTCCGGCGGCACCATGGCCTTTATCACCGGCATCTATCAGCGCCTCATCAATGCCATTACTGCCTTTGATCTCGGCCTTATCGAGCTCCTTGTGGCCCGTCGTTGGGCCGATGCCCTGCAGCGCACCGATGCGGCCTTTCTGGCAACTCTCGTGTTGGGTATCGCCATCAGTGTGTTTTCCCTCGCAAGCCTCATCTCTTCGCTGTTGGAAACGCAGCCGCTGCTCCTGTGGTCCTTCTTTTTTGGCTTGATCGCGGCGTCTGCTCTGGTGCTCCTGCGCCATGTAGGGAGGTGGTCTCCCGGCGCCTTTGGCGGTTTTGTGGGGGGCGTGGTCATTGCCGCCGGCATTGGTCTGTCGCCGGTTTTCGCATTGCCAGGCGCGCCCTGGAGTTTTTTTGTGGCGGGATTTTTTGCTATCTGCGCCATGATTCTCCCCGGTATATCCGGGAGTTTTATTCTGGTGCTCATGGGAATGTACCCCCTCGTGCTTGAGGCTATTGAGTCCCTGGAGCTCCTGTCCCTCACGCTTTTTGCCGCGGGTGCGGGATCAGGGCTGCTGTCCTTCTCTAGAATATTGAGTTACCTCCTCAGGGCACACCACGGCCCTACCCTTGCCACGCTCACGGGATTTCTCGGTGGTTCCCTGCTGGTGGTATGGCCCTGGAAAACCGCGCCATCGGATAGTGGCGGTACCTTGCCCCTGCTGCCCTGGCAATACGGTGTTCAGGTTGGTGATAGTCAGATTGTTTTCTGTCTTGCGTTGATGCTCCTGGGTTTTCTGGCAGTGTGGTTGCTCGAGAACCGCTGGGGTGGCCTGGAGCAATAGCTCGTGACGCGAATTGCGGCAGCGCTTTTACCCGTTTGTGTGGCTGCGCTGTTGGTCGCCTGCGCTGATAAACCCCTGGCGCCTATTGAGGACCGAAGCTCCGGAGGCACCGCAAGGGTGGAGGAACGCTACACGGTGCTGCGGGGAGATACGCTGTTTTCCATCGCTTTTCGCTACGGATTGGACTTTCGCCGTCTGGCCGCGGCGAACGCCATTGTGGCGCCCTATACGATTTATCCCGGTCAGCGCTTACAACTCGCGGAGGCTGACCCACCAAAACCTGCGCCAAAACCTGCACCAAAACAAACGCCAACACCGGTGCCAGAAACCGAGCCGGCTAAAACCGTAGCAAAAGCCACCGGCCCGAGTGTGGCTGCCCGCAGCCCTGGTAATGCTGGAAGAAGTACAGCGCCAACGCCGGCGCGGGCGCCGGCGAAGACTGAGCCCCGGGCCAGCGCCCAAAGCGAGGTGAATACCGATGCCAAGGTGGGCAGCTGGCGATGGCCCGTGCGGGGCAGGGTGGTGCGGCGCTTTGAAAAAAACCTGCATAAGGGGGTGGATATCAGTGGCAATCGCGGTGACCCCGTGCTGGCAACGGCGGGAGGCCGCGTGGTCTACGCAGGCAGTGGTATTGCCGGGTACGGTCTCATGCTTATCGTGCGGCATAACGATGAATACCTCAGCGCCTATGGCCATAATGATGCCCTTCTCGTGGCGGAGGGTGATGTGGTGCGCGCGGGACAGAAAATCGCCGAGCGCGGCAGCTCCGGCACGGATTCGGTAAAACTGCATTTCGAGATTCGACGCCAGGGACGCCCCGTGGACCCCCTCACGCTGCTTCCGTCACCCTAGCCTGGGTGCTTGTTTTGTGGCTGCTCACTGAGCTAAGCTGATCGACCCTGTGTGTTTCTATCGAATTCTTACGATGGGGCACCGAGTCAAACAACAGGACGCTCACCCATGGGTAGAACCAAGGGTACTTCCGGAAGCGACGCAAAGAACGGCAGCGCTCGCGAAGGGAAAGACAAGCGACACCAGTCTGAGGTTCCCGGGCTGGCGGGGGACGCTTTGGCTGCGCTCGAGGCCTCCGCTGATGAGGTCGAGGCCCCTACGCAGCAGATTACCCTCGATCCCACCCAGTTGTATCTCAACGAAATCGGCTTCGTGCCGCTCCTGACGGCAGATGAGGAAAAGCATTACGCCCGTCTGACGCAAAAGGGTGATGAGGCGGCGCGTAAGCGCATGATCGAAAGCAATTTACGCCTGGTGGTAAAGATAGCCCGGCGCTATCTCCATCGCGGCATGAGTCTTCTGGATCTGATCGAAGAGGGCAATCTGGGTCTTATGCGCGCCGTGGAAAAATTTGATCCCGAGCGGGGCTTCCGCTTTTCCACCTATGCCACCTGGTGGATTCGTCAGACCATCGAGCGCGGGATCATGAATCAGGCGCGCACCATCCGTCTGCCCATTCACGTGGTCAAGGATCTTAACGGCTGCCTCCGGGCGGCGCGGGAACTGACCCAGCAGCTGGATCACGAGCCCACCACCCAGGAGATTGCCTCTCGGACTCACAAGTCCGCAAAAGAGGTGTCCCGTCTCATGGGACTCAATGAACGCGTGAGTTCCGTGGATGCGCCCCTGGGGCCCGACTCTGATTCTTCCGTCGTAGAAACCATCGCTGACGATCACCTGTGTGATCCCTCAGAGCAGCTACAGAATGATGATGTGCACGACAGTGTTGCGGATTGGCTGAACGAGCTGACGGACAAGCAGCGAGAGGTGGTGATGCGCCGCTTTGGTCTTCTGGGACATGAAAGCAGCACCCTGGAAGAGGTAGGTCAGGAGATCGGTCTTACCCGGGAGCGGGTGAGGCAGATTCAGGTGGAAGCCCTGAAACGTCTGCGACGGATTTTGGAGCGCCAGGGCCTGTCTGCCGACGCGCTCCTTCAGCGATAGGCGCGATAGGCGCTGGCTGCGCCCGGCTCTGGCCTAGCGCTCGAGAAGCGCCAGTTTTCCAGGTTTACCGGCCCACTCTTCGGCGTCTTCCGGCGCGGGCTTCATTTCCGTAATGCAGGGCCAAACCTCAGCGAGTTCCGCATTCAGCTCGAGAAATACCTGCTGGTCCGCGGGTAGCTCGTCCTCGGAGAAAATCGCGTCCACGGGACACTCGGGCTCACACAGGGCGCAATCGATGCACTCATCGGGATGAATGACCAAAAAGTTGGGGCCCTCGTAAAAGCAGTCCACGGGACACACTTCTACGCAGTCCGTGTGTTTACACTTAATGCAGTCTTCACCAACGACGAAGGTCATGCTTGTATTTCCTTAGCTTTTAAATCAGTTCTGATCACTGCTCTGTCGCGGCCGGGGGGGCGACACAGCGCTGAGGCGGAAGTGTAGCGACTCGCTCCGCCGATGAGAAGCACCCCCGCGTTTGAGAAACCCTGAAAAGCAATGCAGCACCTTAACGACGACGGGGCGTCAATCCGCTAGCTCTCTGAGACTATAGAGGATTGCCAGGGCTTCCCGCGGTGACAGGGCGTCGGGGTCCGTCTCCCGCAGCAAACGCAGAGCCGGGTGGCTGGCGCTTTCTGCAAACAGGTCTCCCTGGGGAACGTAGGCGGGACTCTCGGACGCCTCATCGGGGGCGCTGTGCTCCAGGGCCTTGCTCTCCAACTCCTGGAGCTTGCCGGCGGCGGCATGGAGCACACTTCCGGGAACACCGGCAAGCTTTGCTACCTGGAGGCCGAAACTGCGGTTTGCCGGACCTTCCTGAATACGGTGCATGAACACCACATGTTCCCGATGCTCCACGGCGTCGAGATGGACATTGGCAACGGTAGGCAGCTGTTCTGCCAGGGCGGTAAGCTCAAAATAGTGAGTGGCAAATAGGGTGAAGGCGCGCGTCTTTTCCGCAAGGTGGAGCGCCGCCGCCCAGGCCAGGGACAGTCCATCGAAGGTGCTGGTACCCCGGCCCACCTCGTCCATGAGCACCAGACTGCGTTCACTGGCGTTGTGAAGGATGTTAGCTGTTTCGGTCATTTCCACCATGAAGGTGGAGCGACCGCTGGCAAGGTCATCAGCGGCACCGATGCGCGTGAAAATGCGGTCTACCGTCGATAATGTGACGGCCTTGGCGGGAACGAAGGATCCCACGTGAGCGAGGAGCGCGATGACGGCATTCTGACGCATATAGGTGGATTTACCACCCATGTTCGGGCCCGTGATCAGCAGCATCTTCCGGCTTTCATTGAGCAGGGTGTCGTTGGCGATAAAAGGCTCTTCGAGCACCTGTTCCACCACCAGGTGTCTCCCCTGATCGATATCCAGCTTTGGCGTATCGCTGAACTCGGGGCGGCACAAATCCAGACTCTGACTGCGCTCGGCTAAGGTGGCATAGACGTCCAGCTCGGCCATGGCCGCAGCGCTCTGACGCAAGGCCTCCAGGGACTCCTGCAAAGTGACGATCACATCGGCGTAGAGCTGTTTCTCCCGCGCAAGGGCGCGACTCTTGCTGGATAGGGCCTTGTCTTCAAATTCCTTGAGCTCGGGCGTGATAAAACGCTCGACATTTTTGAGGGTCTGGCGTCGCTGGTACTCCGCAGGTACCTCATCGGACTGGGAGCGACTTAACTCAATGTAATAGCCGTGGACGCGGTTGTAGCCCACCTTCAGAGATGCCAGTCCCGTGCGTTCCCGCTCCCGGGTTTCAATGTCCACCAGAAAGCCCGCGGCGTTTTCACTGATGGAGCGCAGCTCATCCAGCTCCGCGTCAAATCCCGTGGCAATGACGCCACCATCGCGAAGCACCACAGGTGGGTTGTCGATGATCGCCCGCTCCAGGAGATCAACCAGGCCCGGAAAACCGCCGAGGGCAACAGCCGTCTCCCGGAGCAGGACGGCATCTTCCGTGGGGGTGGCATTACGCAGCGCGGGCACGCTTTGCAGGGCAAAAAGCAAGCGCGTGAGATCCCGGGGTCGGGCGCTTCCCAGGGCAACGCGGGTCGTAATGCGCTCTACGTCGCCAATGGGGCGGAGCACATCCCTGAGACTCTCGAAGCGATAGTTGTCGCGCAGGGCGGCCACGGCGTCCTGGCGGGCCGTAAGCGTCGCCACATCCGTCAGGGGACGATGGAGCCAGCGCCGCAGGCAGCGGCTTCCCATGGCGGTGCGACAGCGATCCATCACCGACATGAGGGTATGGCTGTCCCCGCCGGCGAGGTTCCGGTCGATTTCCAGATTGCGGCGGGTGGCCGCGTCGAGGACAACACTGTTTTCGCGCATTTCCGCAGCGATGGCCGTGATGTGCGGTAGCTGGCTGCGCTGGGTGTCCCGCACGTAGCTGATGAGGCAGCCCGCGGCAGCGAGCCCCAGATGCAGGTGTTCACAGCCAAAACCGCGAAGGTCATGGGTCTGAAACTGCTCCCGTAAATTGCGCTCCGCAGATTCCAGATCGAATTCCCAGGCGGGCTGGGAGCGAGCTCCCGGTCGGTTTGTTACCGCGCCCTGCTGCAGCTCCTCGTGATAGAGCAGCTCGGCGGGGTCCAGTCGCTCAATCTCCCCGAGGAGCGCCTCTTCACCCTCAAGCTCCATCAGGCGAAAACGTCCGCTACCCAGATCAAGATAGGCCAGGCCGTAGTGGTTCTGCTGGGCAATGAGCGCGACGATGAGCTGCTCGCGTTTCTCCTCAAGGAGCGCCTCGTCACTCAGGGTACCGGGCGTGACAACGCGGACGACCTTGCGTTCTACGGGGCCTTTGCTGGTCGCGGGGTCACCGATCTGCTCGGCAATAGCGACGGAAACGCCCGCTTTTACCAGTCTTGCGAGATAGGCCTCGGCGGCGTGATAGGGCACGCCGGCCATGGGGATGTCTTCACCCGCGGACTTGCCGCGCGCCGTGAGGGTAATGTCCAGCAGTTCCGCCGCCCGCTGGGCGTCCTCGTAGAACAGCTCGTAAAAGTCCCCCATGCGGTAAAACAGCAGCTCCTTGGGGTGATCTCGTTTGATGCGGAGGAACTGTTGCATCATCGGGGTGTGTTGGCTTTGATCGCTTGGCAAAACGGATTCTGAGGCTGCGGAGACAAGACGCGCAGTGTAAGACATGGAGAGGGCCTGCGGCCAGAACAGGGAATGGCCCGGCGGCCAGAGAGCTGGCTTGATGAATGCGCCCCCGGAAGGGTTTTTCAACATTGCTCGCTCTGTTCCCTATCCCGCGGGACGTCTAGAATGGGTGGTTACTTCTGAGGAGCAGGTGTCCCGCTCATGGGCATAGAAATCGATAAAACCCGCTTTGACGCCAGGGACCGGCGGGAGTTTTCCCGGCGCCTGGAAGTACAGCTCCAGCAACTGGCTGCCATTCTGGACAAGCCGGGATTCGGCGAGCCGGTGGAGAGTATCGGTGCCGAGCTTGAACTCTACATCGTTGATGCCAGGGGCAGGCCTCTGTACCTCAATGATGCCCTCCACGACGCTGCCGCAGACCCTCAGCTCACGGTAGAGCTCAACAAATACAATCTGGAATACAACCTCAGTCCCCGGGTGCTCGGTGATGATGGGCTCCGGGCGACGGAGCAGGAAATCATCACCAAGCTTGGGGAGCTTCAGGTCCTGGCGGCGGAGCGAGATGCGGCCGTCGTGCCCATCGGTATCCTGCCCACGCTTAGAAAAGAGGATCTTGGTGATCACTGCGTGACGGACCGGGAGCGCTATCGGGCGCTGGTGGCCCAGCTTATTGCCTGGCGGGGTAGCGACTTTCACATCAGTATTGACGGCGAAGACCCCCTGCAGATGACCATGGAGGACATCACTCTGGAGGGGGCAAACACTTCCTTTCAGGTACACCAGCGTGTTACGCCGGAACACTTTGCGGCCACCTTCAATGCGATTCAGCTGGTTACGCCCCTGGCGATAGCCATCGGCGCGAACAGTCCGAGCCTGTTCGGCCATCAGTTATGGGATGAAACACGTATTCCCCTGTTCAAGCAGTCCATCGACACCCGGGTTATGGACCGCTATCGCTGGAGTGAGCCGCCGCGGGTGTGCTTCGGTCACGGCTGGGCGCGAAAAGGGGCTTTTGAGCTGTTTGAACAAACGGTGCGCCTGTATCCGCCACTGCTGCCTGCCTGTGATGAGCAAGCCTCGGAGGAGGGCGACGGGCCACCTGCCCTGGCTGAACTACGCTTGCACCAGAGTACGGTCTGGCTGTGGAACAGAGCGGTCTATGACGATGCAGGTCAGGGACATTTGCGGGTGGAAATGCGTTCTCTCCCTGCGGGGCCTTCGCCTGTTGACATGGCGGCGAGCGCAGCTTTCATGCTGGGACTGGCTCGAGGTTTGAGAGATGATATGGATCGCCTGATGGCAGCATTGCCCTTTCCCCTGGCGGAATACAATTTCTACCGTGCGGCCCAGAACGGTCTGGAGGCCAGGATGGTGTGGCCCAGCGCCCAGCAGCACAGGCTGCAGGACGCCGCGGTGGTGGATATCATTGCCGAAATGCTGCCCGTGGCCGAGGACGGCCTTGCAGCCCTGGGTGTTCCCCGCGCGTCCCGGGATCGTTATCTTGGTGTGATCGACGCGCGTCTCGGAGCCCGGCGCAACGGGGCCCGCTGGCAGCGGGAGGCGACGCGGGCCTTTTTAGCCCGCGGACGGAGCAAACCCGAGGCCCTGGGCGACATGCTCTCTCTTTATCGGGAATACAGCGCCGACAACATGCCCGTAGCCCAATGGCCCCTGCCGTGAAGAGACTGTCGGTCCGGGACATCGTTTAATGCGCTTTCGCTTTCTTAAAGATCCCGATAAAAGCCTGGCGGGCAGCGACCCCAATGCGCTCCTGGAGAATCTGGGCGGTCCAGCCTGCATTCTCTTCACGGGGCAGGAACCAGGCCGCACCCGCGCCCTGGTAACGCTGCTTCACGGGAATGAGCCATCGGGCCTTTTTGCGCTCCATCGCTGGCTTCACGCGGCGCAGCAGCCCCGGGTGAATCTTTTGTTTATTGTGGCGTCGGTGCATGCAGCTCTGGCGGAGCCTCGCTTCAGTCATCGCATGCTGCCCCGGGCCAGGGATTTGAACCGCTGTTTTCGCCCACCCTACGACGATGAGCAGGGACGCCTGGCGCAGGAGATTCTCGAACTTCTGCGTGTTCATCGTCCCGAGGCTGTGGTGGATATGCACAACACCTCCGGTTCGGGACCCTCCTTCGGTGTGTGCACACACCTTGACCGTCAGCACGATGCCCTGGTGTCGCTGTTTACCCGGCGTCTGGTGGTGTCCAATCTGAATCTCGGTGCCCTCATGGATATTAGTGACGCGAGCTGCCCGACGGTGACGGTAGAAGTCGGCGGTCGCCTGGATGATGAGGCCCACGCGCTGGCCTATGAGGGCTTGCAGCGCTATGCCTTCGCAAAACGGGTGCTTGCCCAGGACGAGGAGACGGATTGGGGGATCGAGATTTTTCGCGACCCTATTCGTCTGGAACTGCGCGAGGGCGTAACCCTGGCCTACGCTGAGGCACTGCGCCCCGGCTTCGACATTACCCTGCGCAGCGATATAGAGCACCTGAACTTCGGCGAAGTGCCCGCAGACACTCCCCTGGGCTGGGTGAAAGATGAGCCGCAGTCGCTATTCCGGGCGACGGATGCCCAGGGCCGCTGCGCGGTCGCGTCCCTGGTACGGTGCGAGGACGGGGCGCTGTATCCGTCCCAGAGTCTCAAGCTCTTCATGATTACGACGAATGCCGCTATCGCGGAGAGTGATTGCCTTTTTTACGCGGTGGCAACGGATGACGCGGATCCCACGCCGGGTCAGCCCTTGCGGAATATCCAATAGCAGCAAAAAAATCGCTGCAAAGATCGCCTGGATAAGCACTTGTCACCCGTCGCCAATGGCGACAGGTCGTGAAACCGAGGGTGTTTTTCATCACTTTTCAGCGCATATGATGGTTGCATTCTCTGGCCTAACCACTGATTATATGTACAGTAGTTTTCAGCCAGACAACAGACCAGACCCACACAAACACTAGAACGTTAGAGCGTTAGGACATTAGGAGAGCAGCACATGAATGCAAACAAGGAAAAGGCACTCGAAGCGGCCCTGGGCCAAATCGATCGTCAGTTCGGCAAAGGCACCGTCATGCGCATGGGCGACAGTGACCGTGTAGCGATCCCGTCGATTTCTACGGGCTCCCTGGGTCTGGATGTCGCGTTGGGTATTGGCGGCCTTCCCAAGGGGCGTATCTGCGAGATCTTTGGTCCCGAGTCCTCCGGTAAGACAACGCTGACGCTGCAGGTGATTGCCGAGGCGCAGAAAGCCGGCGGCACCGCGGCCTTTATTGATGCAGAGCACGCTCTGGATCCTATTTATGCCGAGAAGCTCGGTGTGCAGATTGACGATTTGATCGTGTCGCAGCCGGACACCGGCGAGCAGGCGCTGGAAGTGGCAGAAATGCTGGTCCGGTCCGGTGCGGTGGATGTGCTGGTTGTGGACTCCGTGGCCGCACTGACGCCCCGGGCAGAAATCGAAGGGGATATGGGCGACTCGCACGTGGGATTGCATTCTTGCGTGTTGCCCTTGGCTGCTTGAGACTGTCGGATAGAATCCCGCAGTCTTGTTTGACTCTTAAACCCCTCCCGACCCAAAACTGACTTATTGAAGAGACTCAAATCATGGATGCTAATAAAGGAAAGGCACTAGAAGCGGCGCTAAGCCAGATTGAACGCCAGTTCGGCAAAGGTTCCATCATGAAGATGGGTGATCGGGCCGCCATGGATATCGAGAATGTTTCTACAGGATCGCTTGGTTTGGACGTTGCGCTTGGAATCGGCGGATTACCTTATGGCCGCATCTGTGAAATCTACGGTCCTGAATCTTCAGGAAAGACGACACTTACACTTAGCGTAATCGCTCAGGCGCAGCGGGACGGAAAAACCTGTGCGTTTATTGACGCTGAGCACGCACTTGATCCGAAGTATGCCGAAAAGCTGGGAGTGAATATTGATGAACTGATCGTCTCTCAGCCTGACACTGGTGAACAGGCGTTAGAAATCTGTGACATGCTCACCCGCTCTGGCGCCGTTGACGTCGTGATTATCGATTCGGTAGCTGCTCTAGTACCCAAAGCGGAAATTGAAGGTGACATCGGAGATTCCCACGTTGGTCTTGCTGCCCGGATGATGAGTCAAGCAATGCGAAAGTTGACTGGCAATATCAAGAATAACAACGTGCTTGTCATATTCATCAATCAGATCCGTATGAAAATCGGTGTGATGTTTGGCTCGCCCGAAACCACGACTGGTGGTAACGCTCTAAAGTTTTATTCATCTGTTCGTTTGGATATCCGCCGTATCGGTGCAGTTAAAGAAGGCGACGAGGTGATTGGTAACGAAACACGTGTCAAGGTGGTCAAGAACAAAGTTGCCCCCCCGTTCAAGCAAGCGGAATTTCAAATCATGTATGGTGCAGGTATTTACCGTATGGCAGAGATTATTGACTGGGGCGTGAAGCTAAACTTGGTTGAAAAGTCAGGCGCATGGTACGCCTATAACGGCGATAAAATTGGCCAGGGTAAGGCTAATGCAGCTAAGTTTCTGGAAGCCAATCCTGATGTGACCAGTGAAATCGAAAGTGCCATCCGTGCTGAAACCCTAAATATTGCCAAGCCTGAAGCGCCAGAGATGGATGCCGAAGAAACCGATGCTAAGCAAGCGTGATAGTGATCTATATATAAGGGTTACATAGCACTTCTCATGAGGCGCCGGGGCTCCCCTTATCCCATTCTTTGCCCCGGCGCCTCTCTTTTCACCTATGTCTGAATTTCTGCTCTACGATAACGTTAGCGACTCTTCTGAGCTAGCGAACACTAAACCACACGATATTCGTCTGGCCGCCGTAAACCTACTGGCCAGACGCGAACATTCGAGAAAAGAGCTAGAACAAAAACTTAAGAAGCGTTTTGATGATCACGGTGTCGTTAGCGAGCAATTAGACCGACTGACTGAGGAAGGTTTGCAGTCTGATGCTCGTTATGCGGAAAGCTTTGTCCGGCAACGCTATAACCGAGGTCATGGTCCCTTGCGAGTTCGTCAGGAAATGAGGCAGAGGGGGGTTCCAGACGAAGATGTTCAAATGGCGATGGAGTCAGCTGGTTACGACTGGAGTTCAAGTGCGTCGATTGTGCTCAAAAAAAAGTACGGCAACACTCCGGCAGGTGATGCCAAGGAAAAGGCTAGACGTAGTCGTTTCATGCAATATCGAGGGTTCTGCATAGAACACTTCATTGACAAATTCTAGCGCTTTCGGATTTCGTTCTGCGGGGTGTGCGCCGTTTGATCGAATGGATGTTGAATTTCGTGCAACTCTGACCCGTCTTTGCATCTAGCAGCTGCCCTGGGCAGAGCGCGGCGACTTGACGCTGTTTCAATGACTTAGAAGGCCGGAGCCGAGTGAATATTCGATGCAAATCCGTGGACCTATTGGGTAACTTTTAGGTGCAAATCAACACCCCTAGAAAGTTCTATGATTTGGTCGAGTATCTCTGCCTTGGATCGATCCGATACAGCGAAGTTAGCTTGAGCAATTAATGAATGAAGTTTGCGTTCTCGGGTTCTGAGATTGGAGTTTTGTTGTAGCTTAGTTTCGGAATTTTTGAATACGTCGAGCTCATGTATAGCGTCATCTACGTATACCCAAAGTGCTGAGTCAGACACGTGCCCGGTCAAAATTTTCACCTTCTTCACAATGAACTCTTCTAAATTCATCCCGTAATGGCCTTGACTCTCCTTAAGTGTAAACGTCCGGTAATCCCATCTTGCCTGCTGCGCGGGAGTCACTAGTTTAGGTGTCCACCTATTCTTAGTGGACACTTAGCATGGACGAGCAAGCACCTTCCTCTGATCTCACTTCCGCACCCATCAAGCAGCGCCGCCGGCGCTACCCGCCTGAGTTCAAGGAACAGGTGCTTCGCGAGTGTGAGCAACCCGGAGCCTCAGTCGCGGGCGTCGCCGTCAGCCACGGCCTCAACCCTAACCTGGTGCACAATTGGCGCAGGACACACAACATATTGGCACCCAGCGGTTTCGTGCAACTGCCGGCACCGGGTCCAGTAGTTGAGACATCGCCCACGATCGTCAGGATAGACGTCCCCACGCCCAAAGGCACGCTCGTCGTACACTGGCCGTTATCGGAGATGCCGCAGTCGGTCACATGGCTGCGTGCCCTCACACGATGAACCACCACGCCAGCACAGGCCCGTTCTTGCGCATCGACGAGATCTGGCTCTCTCGAGAGCCCCTCGACATGCGCTGCGGTCCCGAGACTACCCTGGCCCGGGTGGTTGAGGCTTTCGGTGCGGCGAAGCCGCACTGCGCCTATGTCTTCGCGAACAAGCGCGCTAACCGCATGAAGATACTGATCTGTGATGGCTTCGGAGTCTGGCTGCTAGCGCGTCGGTTGCACCGCGGTCGCTTTGTCTGGAGTGCTCTGCGCAGCGGCGAACCGGTGGCCTTGGATGAGCTGCAACTGCAGGCGCTGGCCTCGGGATTGCCCTGGCAATATGCCGGTGCTGACTTTGTTATCGACCGGCAGTAGATAACACCACACACGGGCGTTTCGATCTACGGAATTAGTGCTTCTGGCCATCGGCGAAAGCCGATGGCAGAGTGTCCCCATGCCTTCCGCGGTCGATATTACTAAGCTCAGCGAGTCCGAAGTGCGCCAGCTCGCGGCGCAGATGCAGTCAACCATCCAGCAACTACAGACTGAGCGGGACGCTCAGCTGCACGAGCGCGACACCGCGATACAGCAGCTAGAGGTCGAGCGAGACACTCAGCTGCAGGAGCGCGACGCTGCCATCCAGCGACTGACCATTGAGAAGGAGCGCCTCACGCATGAGATCGCCATTCTCCGACGGCATCGCTTTGGCAAGCGAAGCGAGCAAGGCAAGAGCCCACAGCAGAGTTTACTGAGCGACCTGGTGGACGAGGACCTCGCCGCCATTGAGAACGAGCTTGAGATGCTTGAACCACCCGTCGCGAAAGAGCGTCAGCGCTCAAAGCCACGGCGCCAGCCGCTGCCGCCGCAGCTACCCCGCACAGAGATCCACCACGACCCCGACTCCACGACCTGTGGCTGCGGTTGCAAGCTCACGCGCATCGGTGAAGACGTGAGCGAGAAGCTCGATTACGAACCCGGCTCCTTCTCGGTAGAGCGGCACATCCGCAGCAAGTGGGCGTGCAAGGCGTGTGAGACGGTCGTGCAGGCGCCCGTAGCGCCGCACATCATCGAGAAGGGCATCCCCACGACCAACCTGCTAGCTCAGGTCCTGATCAGCAAGTATGCGGATCACTTACCGTTATACCGCCAGGAGCAGATCTATGCCCGGGCGGGCGTGGAGCTGCCGCGATCCACGCTGGCGGACTGGGTGGGGCGCTGCGGGGTAGAGCTCACGCCGCTCGTGGACCGGCTGCGCAGCTGTCTGTTAGGCCATGCCGTTCTCCACGCTGATGAAACGCCAGTACCCATGCTCTCGCCGGGCAATAAGAAGACACACCGGGCGTATATCTGGGCCTACGCAACCCCACGTACCGATGAGCGACAGGCGGTGGTCTACGACTTCCAGCCCACGCGGTCCGGCAAAGCCTGCCGCGACTTCCTGGAAGACTGGCAGGGCCAGCTGGTCTGCGACGACTACAGTGGCTACAAGGCCGGCTTCGCCAAGGGGCTTACGGAGGTGGGTTGCTGGGCGCATGCGCGGCGGAAGTTCTTTGAGCTTGCCGAGCGTGGGAACAGCCCCATTGCCGACCAAGCGCTTGTTATCATCGGCAAGCTCTACGAGGTCGAGCGAGATATCCAGGAAAAACCACCGGATGAGCGACAGCGCGTTCGAGAATCGCTATCACGGCCGATCATCGAACACTTACGCAAGTGGCTGGTTCATCAGCGCAGCGGGCTTACCGACGGAACACGGACGACGAAGGCCATGGACTACAGCCTGAAACGCTGGGAGGCGCTCACGCGCTATCTCGATGATGGCGCGGTGCCGATCGACAACAACTGGATTGAGAATCAGGTTCGGCCCTGGGCGCTGGGAAGAAAGAACTGGTTGTTCGCAGGTTCACTGCGCAGTGGTCAGCGCGCCGCCAACGTCATGTCGCTGATCCAGTCGGCGAAGATCAACGGTATCGATCCGCAGGCCTACCTGCACGATGTGCTTGAGCGGTTGCCGACCCTCATGTACTCCGACATCGATACTTTGCTACCGCACAACTGGAGTTCGTCGATCAAGGTGTGATTACCGGACGGTTACCCTTAAGTGACGCAAGCCTCTCCTTGACGTGCAGGGTAATAAATCTGTTGCGGCAGAGGTGGGGGGAGGCGTCTGACTTTCTTAGTCCAGCAAAACATCTTACCTCTCTAAAATGGTCGCTGATTCTTTTTGCTCGTAACCGGTTTCCTCGCG
Source organism: Congregibacter litoralis KT71 (assembly GCF_000153125.2). NCBI lineage: Bacteria > Pseudomonadati > Pseudomonadota > Gammaproteobacteria > Cellvibrionales > Halieaceae > Congregibacter > Congregibacter litoralis. The sequence goes on along the minus strand of NZ_CM002299.1, from coordinate 2,913,775 downwards.
TAGTGACAAATAGATAATCATGATCTATGCCGTTTTTTTTAAGGATTGGATTGCGATAATATTTTAAGTAGTCGCCAAGCTCTTTAACGAACTCTATTGGGACAGGCACTAATCGCGACTTTCCCGCGTTCTTACCTTTGGTCGTTGTTAACTTCAACCTTGGTTGCTTTTCATACTCAATTTCATTTAGACAACGCTTAACGTCTACCACGTGAATTTTTGCTACTTCGCTTACCCGTGCCCCAGTTAACTCAAGTGCTTGCAGTAAGTTGGCCCATCTAACCCGGGTAAAACGATTCTCAGTAAATTCGTATATTTTAGAGTGAAGGGTGTTAAGTGCTGCGTCTGAAATTGGCCGGCGTTTTTGCGCATTCTTGGTGCTCAATCTCGCAGGGTGGTAGTAATACTCGCGTTTGACTTTGCTTCCTTTAGGTACGAAGGCTCGCATCTCAATATTGACGTCAGCTCTCACCATTGGGTTAAAGCTAATTTTATCCGCATCGATATAGCCTCGTGCAGATAGATCCACCAGCACTTTCAAAAGCCTGGTTAAAATTTCGTTGACCTGGTTATTATCTGATGCCTGTCCAGAACCCGAATTTTTCGAATCTTGGAGAAAACTAGGGAGATCGAATAGGTCATCATCCGTTATGTCGTCGAACCAACGCGACGAATATTCGAGGAACGCTACTATTCGAGATAGTTGTCTGGCGTATTTTTCTAGAGTGCTCTTCGTTCCGCTTGGGTTTTCGAAATGATAGAACAGTAAGTAGTCGGTAGCTTCCCAACACACTGTGCCGTCGCTGTGCATGATGAGGGGAAGTCCTGAGTAGTCTCTCGCTTTACTTGGTTCGTGTGGATATCTAAAGCTCAGGCTGCAATCAACGCTCGATTTGCGGACTTTTTGGCTCGTGTTCACTTAGAGACTTTCCCAGTGCCAATGATGGCTTTTAGTCCGTGATCTTTTGCGTGTCTGCGTATCGCGTTCTGCAGTTGTTGGCCTTTTTTCTGCTTTGCACTTAAGTGGTCTCGGAGCTCTAGGTACGCCAAGCGAAGTGCGACGAGTTCATCCGTTAAGGTCTGACAGTTTGGGCAGGCGGAATTCGCTCTGGCTGTTTTTGACTCGCTTTTTTTGCTCTTTCCTTTCAGCTGGCTGTCAGTGGTGCTGTTTGCTTCGTTTGTCACAATTGCTTTTATTTGCAGTCTTAAGTCCTGCAGGGTACTCCACGCATCAGGATGCGAGTCTCTCGCAGTGTTGACGCCTATCTTATATATTCCGAGATCTGCATCGTGCCAATCCATTAAGGTTTTATTGGACTTATGTAGCTCGAATGCAGCCGGAAGTTGCCCAGAATCGATAGCCCCCTGAAGATATGTGATCCGCGCCCTTAAACTTTTCTCAGCCAAATGCCATCGCTGCGCACCTATAGATTTAGTCATTGTGTTCTTCCAGATAAACGACTTTGGCATGCTTATATCCATGCTTTACGATCCGATAGCCCTCTTGATATCTGTTTTCAAGGTAGCTCTCAAGAATGTCGATGTTAATTACTCGGAGGTCATCTACTTTGAAATATTCTTTAGCGTCTTCGGCCAAAACTTCGAGACCATCAATTGGGAATGAATTTGTTGTGTCTGTCAGGGCGGAAGCTGTAAGCCGTGCTTCCTCTTCAGGAAGTTCGGCCCCTGCGATTTCTTCCACGACATACCTCATTGTTTCTTCGGTACTGGAATGCCCCATAAGCCACGAAAGCGCGGAAAGGCCGGCGAATCGATCATGCCAAAAATAAGTGATGGCAAAAAAACGCCGTAGTTCGTGGCTGCGTAGATACCATCTTTCTCCGCGGTCGTTTAAAGGGATTTGTTCTACATCCGCATATAATTCAAGATGGTGATACATTGTGTGTTCACTTGCGAATCTCGGGGCTCGGCTCTTTAGACTTTCGGCATAGTCGTTTAAAAAAATTGGTTTACTTGAAGTGCTTTCGGGTAAGTCAATGCACGCCGGATAAAGGTCAACGAGTAGCCCGCAGGCTTTCTCTACGATGTCAGGGACCGGCCTGCCAACCTTTCGTAGGTTCTCGGAAGGGCTGGACTTCTTTAAGCCAAATACAAGCTCCCAGCCTCCATCGAGCGATGGGCGTATGGCTTCCTCACTAAGCGCTAAAACCTCCGAAATTCGTTTGCAACTGAAAGTTGATACTAAAATAAATGCCGCCGCTATAAGGCAAGAAACCGCATCTTCCAAAGTCATGTCTTCACGAATCTTGCGGTGAGTAGTGCCGGAGGAATATCTATTGTACCGGACTATATCGATGTTTCTTGTTGCCAACTTTTCCTTAAGCTCAATGGGTAAATCGATCTGTATTGTCCTTGCAGCTTCATCCTTTTTTTTGGTCACTTTACTCATCACGTGACGTAGCCTCTTGTCGTACTTTTTCTTAAGCTCGAGTAGCTCTGGGCCAATTTCTACTACCCAAAAAATTGCACTGTCTAGGTAGTGGAGAGCAATGTCTACCGGAATCGTGGGCGTGCGGTTTTTGGGTGTGAATCCAAGATCATATGCTAGCTCTGTAACATTGAATGACCTGCACCACTCTAGGCCGTTGAGCTCTTGCCAATTTTCGGCCAGTATGCCGAGCGTTCTCAGGCTTGAGAAAATCCCCATTAATGTACTGACGCTAACCGGAGTTTCGAGTAGCTCTTCGGTCCTTGTAGACCGCGTTGAGGGGTACTCCCTGCCAGCAGAGTACTTCTGGTCAATATGCTTTGGCATCGAGCAGCTTTCATAATCGTTCAGCGCTGCTCGCAGTCTTACAGAAAATGAACCGTTAGATGACGGCTCTCCTAGCTCTCTGAATATCGATCCAAAATCGAGCTCTCCTGTCCCCTGATGTATAAACGAGTGCAAACAATTGTTTGCCTTAGCGCATTCCAAAAGTTCTTTAATCGCTTCATAGGTACCGTCGGAAAAAGGCCTCCCTCTTAAGGCGCTCTTTGCAAGTTCTCGAAGAAATTCAGGGTCAATTGTTTTGAAGCCGGTTCGATCTGGTTCGCAGCCCTGCATTACAAGTCGCCGAATCAGCACGAGTAAACTCGAATATATGGAATATTGGTGTTTGGTGCGCGTCGTTTCGGTAGAGCCGCTGTGAGTTCCAAGCGCGCCTGACCTGCAAGAAAACACAATTTTTTTTGTTAGAGTTAGAAGATCTGCATACTTTTTTTCGCCGAGCCTTTCTCCGTTGTATAACGGTACATCCCAATAGAAAGATTTTGTTTTGCTTTTATCTGCCCCACGAGCCACAGTCCAAGTGTTGCTTTGAAAGTCAGAGAGCAGCCAGTCGGCCTTCAGATCGGATGTTTTTCCGCGCGTAATTGGGAGCGGGCCAAACTGGGAGGCAATATCGTCAAAGGCGTTCTGGTTGGCCGACTTCATTGAGTTAGGCTTGCAATTGCAGAGGCGATGACGAGCTCAGAGAGATGCCCTCGGCCATAATTATCTTTTGCGACCGTGTTCCGTGAGACTGGATGTAAGAAAATACCATTCCGCAAAACTGGGCCCATTTTTGCAGGCACTTAGTCTCCATTGAAGCGGTGCCGTCCATATAATTCTTTTTGGCAGCATCCAAAAAGGCGATATTTTGCGCAGAAAGAACGAATGTAATGGCGACCTCGGATGAGGGCCGTCCTTTAATCTGGTCAACTTTTGAGGCCTTAAGTCTGCTATAGAGGGCGCTTTCCTCGACTTGAGACTCGAGATAATTCGCTAGTTCTCTGCTCGAGCTAATATTTAATGCTCGCATTTGATAAGGCTGTTCATCGGTTGAGACTGCTATTAAAAGATGTTGAAACTGACGAATTTGCTTGCGATAAATGAACTCTTGCAACTCCTTTGGAATGTAGTTCGTGATCGTTACATTTACGGAATTCCCCAGGTACCTTGCTGCGGCTCTTGGGTTTCCGCCCGAGTTGTACCACTCAAGAAGTCCGCGAGATACCCTAAGTTTCTTTAAGTTTGGACCGCTCTCAATGAATGATTCCGATTTTGATCTTGCTACCAGTCGTCTTACCCCATTTTTCAATGCGGTGTCTGATATGGCATGAATCTCGCCCTCGGTATGACATCCATCATGAATTAGCAGTCGAGTGCCCGTATCAGGTGACGCAATCTCCCGATGGGCTTCGGTCATACTTGCGATCAGGCTGAAGCAATACTCGGCATTAATTTTGTGGTCACTTCTGGGTATGAGTCGGTTCTTGGGGCCACCGGCCCTGAGCTTGACGTAGCTAAAATAGTAACCGTCCAGCGTGTCATGAGGCGTGATGGTTCGGTGCCCTGGGTCGTATTCCATGCGATAGAAGCTTTGTGGGTTAATGCCAGTTTCGTCGATTACTATTACTGCGCAGGCGGCTGCAAGGTCGGACGATAGCCCTAGGTACTCTGACAGCTCCGTTCGTCCCCCAAACTTGTAGAGGTGGTTGTTGGCGCCGGCAAAGTCACGTGTTAGCAAGCCGTTTCTTTTGAAGTGTAAAAAAGCAACGAGATTTCTGAGGCCCTCGTTATCCGGGAGGTCTTTCGAAAAAAGGCTACAACGCTGGCCTCGGTGCCCCGGGATCCCATTTTGACTGAGTAACATTGGGTCATCGAAAATTGATTGATCGGTTTCGCGTAAGAACTCACGACCAAGTGCAAACCGATTGGCGGCTTCTGCTATGTAGTGTCTCGCTAATCTCAAGAATTCATCGCGAACGGCATGCTGATGTTCAAAGAATTGATTTAGATAGTCTTGATCGGATACGGCATATAAGGTGGTTCGACTAGCCTTTTGGTTGTCGCTTCTCCATTTGCAAGGGTCCATCGTGCCCAGGCAGTTCAGGATGCGTGTCTCATCGAGTAGCGGGCTGCTAGAGTTTAACGGCTGCGGTGCCCGACATTTTGGGAAACATTGAATTTGTACTAAATCTGCAATCAGGCGACGGAAAGCGCGGTAGTCGCTGTCGGCGGTTATTGTGACTGTGTTTCCTCTGTGAGTGTAAACACGATCTCTAAAATGCCCAAGAATTTGCTGAACATTCTCTTCTGACACGAAGCCATAGTCGCTTTCCGCGAGCTCCTGAAATCGCCTGAATATACGCAGCTTGCGACTTCGCGTGGAATCTTGGTACTTCTCTAGAACGCGGTTTATTCCATGCTCAATGTGAGCGGCAAGCTCACCAAATACTTCTTTACTGACTATTTGTAACTCTATTTGGTCCATTGATATCGATCTATGTTTCAGTAACGAAGTTTTCGTCTTGGTGCCTATGTAGCTTAGGTGGCGTGAAAATCACCGAGATAGCGTCACGTTAATAGTTGTTAAGGATTGATAGTTTAAAAATATCGCACTCTTATTAACCTCCCCTAACTGTCTGAATTTAATAGTAAAATTTGCGTTGACGTCAAGGTTTTTAGAAGGCTACGTGAAAATAAGTTTGAGAAGCCGTGAGTGTGGCGTGCCAGCCTCCTCAGTGGCTGGGGCGGAGGGGTTGATTTGTAGTTGTTGAATTGTTTCTAAGTTTGGCTCCAGCAGTTGTGCTGAATATTGAGTCACCACCATCGAGCGAAAGGTTGAGATTATTCTAAAAAATTGACTCAAGCTTGGGTCAAACATCTAATGTAAATATCTTAAAAAGTGGGTCAATCGAGCGTGCAATTCAAGAGGTCTCTAGTTGTTCGGGCCACAGATAGGCGGGTGTCGAATTGCCTGCAATTTCGCCAAGCAATACCTAAGCTCAGGCCCGAGGTCTGGTGATGACCTATCCCCTGATATTAACGCCATGAACACGATGAGATTTCCAGCTAACCTAGCACCATGGAGATTTCACGATGAAGAAGCGATACACCGAAGAACAGATCATTGGCGCCATCAAAGAGCATGAAGCCGGCGCCAAAGTCGACGATATCTGCCGCTCGCTCGGCATATCGACAGGCACGTTCTACAACTGGCGCAGTAAGTACGCTGGGCTCGAGGTAAACGAGGCCAAGCGCCTGAGAGAGCTTGAGTCAGAGAACAGCAAGCTTAAGAAACTTTTGGCGGAGAAGCTGCTCGAGAACGAGGCCATGAAGGATGTGCTGCAAAAAAAGTGGTAACGCCTGCCGCGCGGAAGCATGTTGCTACTCATATGATTGAGGTCTGTCATTTGAGCCAGCGCACAGCATGCAGTTTGGCGGGCGTCAGCAGAACAGGTTATCGGTACCAGTCGAAGCCGGCTCGTGACGATACCTTGAGGTCCCGACAGAAGGCCCTAGCGGTTGAGCAGTCAGCGTACGGCTACCTGTTATTACACGGGATCCTGAAGAACGAAGGTCTCGTTGTGAATAAGAAGCACACGTATCGCCTGTACACCGAGGAAGGGCTCCAGGTGCGCACTAAGAAGCGCAAAAAGCTCCAGCGACCAAGGCAACCAATGGAGGTGCCGTCACGCGTTAATCAGCGGTGGTCGATGGATTTTGTGTCAGATCAGCTAAGTAGTGGCAGACGATTCCGCGTACTGAATGTCGTTGACGACTTCTCGCGTGAAATGGTCGGACAACTCGTCGCTGTCTCTATCACTGGCTCGCAGGTCGCTCGCTTTTTAAGTGAGCTATTTGAAGACCGGGGAAAACCGCAGAAAATCACTTGTGACAACGGCACCGAATTTACCAGTAAAGCGATGTTTTTCTGGAGCCAAGAGTCCGGCGTAAAGTTTGGGTTTATCCAGCCAGGCAAACCAACACAAAACGCCTTTGTGGAAAGCCTCAACGGCAAGTTCAGGAATGAGTGCCTAAACCGTCACTGGTTCCGCTCACTCGACGACGCAGAGACCGAAATCATGCTGTGGCAACACCAATACAACAACGTTCGACCGCATAGCTCGCTGAACTATTTACCGCCGGTTGCCTTTGCGAGGCAAGCAGCATAAATTCTGGAGATCTCATCCACGTATTGGTTTTAACTTGGGGGAAAGGTCAGTGAAACGCACTAAAGTTGGAATGTGTGGAAGTTTTAAACGGTTGAGGTGTGCTGTTGCTCACGAATCATCTATGTCGGCGAGCGGAGCAAATAGGCGGCCAAATATCCAGCTGCAGTCCTCTTGCGATTTAGAATAGATTTAGGGTGGCAACGTTACGCTCGCCACTTTCAATTACCGCGTAGCATGTTCGATCTAGGTCATAGTGTGATGCGAGCGCCTCCTGCGAGGGGACTGGTCGAAATTCTGTGTCAATCCAGACTGCTAAATTCTGTTTTATAGGAATCAGTTCTGTTAACGCCGCTCCTGCCAAATTAGGTCGGCGGCTACCTATGCGGGTGCTCGTCACATACTTGCCAGAACCTGCGTTTGACGATGTGCATGTCTAATCTGGATCAATAGATCGGCCAAGCATGTATTGACATGCGGAATACCGTAATGCATCACGTGTAATACAGTACAGTGGAAAGCGCATGGCTCGAGCAATCGCTACTAAAGAGTCTGTGCAGCGCGCTGCGGATGAGATTCTGGCGGCAGGAGCTATGCCTACCGCCGACAGTGTCCGGGATCGTATCTGCGGGGGATCCTACTCTACTATTAGCAAGCTCTTGAGGGAGTACATCGAGGCGGCGGAGCACGCAAACGCGGTGACTTCGGAGCTACCGGAGGCGGTGTCTAGGGTGATTCACGATGCGATCGTCAGAGTGGCGAACGCGCTCGATATAGAATCTAGAGAGCGAGTGGACGCAGTCGTCCGTTCGGCCACAGAAAAGCAGCAGAAGATGCGTGGAGAGCTCGATGCTGCAAGTCGCGAAATCGAAAGGTTGGAGCAAGCGTTAGCAGGTAGTGAGCATGAAAAAGGCAGCTCGCCCAGGATGCGCAGTCAGCTGCCGAAAACCTCGAGGCAGAGGCAATCGGCAGTTTCAAGGCCACAAGTGAGCAAGTTACGATTCTTTCGGCACTCCTCGAGACGAGCAGGAATGATCATCTAAAGAGAGTTAGCGGAGGAGCGCGACCAAACTCGCTGGGCTGAATCCAGGGCAAGCGCAGCCGAGCAAGATGCGGCGGAGCTGCGAGGTCGTTTGCAGCAGTGTCTCAACAGTGAAAGACCGAAGGATTGATGTCTTTCACGCAAGTTAACTGTGCTCCTCGCTGGGTGTTTCAAAAAAATATCGGCAATTCTCTGAGAATATGGTCTTTCATCACAAATGTTTACTCCACAACTCACCGATAGTGTTGGCTCTCACGCTATGTGGAGTTTTCTCACCACATTTGAACAACGCAACTCGAGAAACGGCAGCTCGCATCTGCGGGAGCGGTCTCTGGCGATGCCTGAGAGCCTATCCGAAGCCAATATATATGTGATAATATATTATCAAATAGAGCTATTAAAATCTGATAATTGATATGGTTATATCTTCTTTAAGCCCATTCGAAGTGCAGCTAGATTTGGCTTGCAAGCTAAAGTCAGTCCGGAAGCGTCTGGGCCATAGTCGCAGTGAGGCCGCCCACAGAAGTGGTGTGCCAGCACCTACATTGCGACGATTTGAAGACACGGGTGAGATCTCGCTCCGCCAGTTCCTTATGCTATGCGCTGTTTATGGCGCGTTAGACGTGATCCCGCAGGCCCTTCCCGGATTTACTGCTACCACGATGGATGAACTGATCGAACAATCCGGCAGACCACGATGAAGGTACTCAGCGTATTCTTTCATGGGTTTCACTCAGATGAGCCAGCGCCCATGGGTCGGATCGCGTACCAGCGTGGCATGGCTTCCTTTGAGTTTCGGCCTGAATTTCTCTTGCGCAATATCGAGGTCTCCCCCTTTACGCTACCCCTCCGTAAAGGCCTTATTAACGCTGAGCGTGGCCTTCTGGAAGGGCTCCACGGATTGTTTCACGATTCGCTGCCGGACGGTTGGGGCTTACTCTTGATGGATAGAGCCTTGCAATCTCAAGGTATAGACACGAGCACGCTATCGCCTATTGACCGTCTCGCTCTCATCGGCTCTCGGGGTATGGGGGCGATTTCATACGAACCCGACGAAGGCGCCTCGAAGACGGGAACCACTGTGCGTGATTTCGATCTCACCAAAGCGGGGAGTGAGGCGACGCGCATCTACGAAGGCTCCCTGGATGAGGTCATCGACTATCACACGATACATGGGACGCCCTCAGGTGGCGCGAGACCAAAACTGTTGGTTGGGATCAGTCAGCAGGGTAATGCTATAGCTGGCTCGGAGGATTTGCCTCCGGGTTACGAACACTGGATTGTCAAATTCCCAACAGGCGCAACGCCCGACAAAAAAGCTGAAGGCGCTATGGAGTATATCTATGCGCAGATGGCGAAAGCGTCCGAGATCAACATGGCGGAATGTCAGCTGATACCTGCGGACGACGGCAATGCTTATTTCGCCACGAAGCGATTCGATAGAGACGTCAACAACAGGCGTAATCATGTGCACAGCGTTGCCGGCTTATTAAACGCGACCTTTAGGGAGCCAAATTACGACTACGTCAAACTGACGAAGCTGACTTTAGAATTGACGAAGTCTGTCGCCGAGCAGCGAGAGTTATTCAAAAGAATGCTGTTTAACATCGTGTCAGGTAACAGAGACGACCATACCAAAAACTTCGCATTCATGATGAAACCCGAGGGCGCCTGGGTGAACTCCCCTGCGTACGACATCACCTTTAATCAGGGTATAGCCGGCGAACACAATATGACGATCGCTGGCAAAGGAAAGGATGTAACTCTGGATGACCTGTTGGCGGTTGGTAGGCATGCATCGTTAAGAAAGACAGACATTCTCAGCTTACTAGATCAGGTTAGACAGGGAACCGCTCAGTTTGCAGAGCTTGCGAAGGATTACGACCTGCCGAACACTATTCAAAAGCAAATATCGACATACATGTGTAAGCGGGTTGATTCGCTATCACCTCTGCAAATCTCCAGCTATGAGCAGCATGTCAAATCGGTTGGTACTGATTTGGGGGCTGCGACTGATCGCAAGGCTTCAAAGGGACCGCGCATCGGATGACTTTACGGGCGAAAGTGGCGGTTGTGACAGGGTCGAACAGCACCGGTGTCAACGGCAACTTAACCATCTGCGGCCAGGCTTCGATCGGCGCGATTCCGCAATAGCGTAGGTTTCCACTTACTTTAAGAAAGGACGGTTTTGTAATCCCCCCAAGAAATAGTCGAGGTTTTAAGTAGAGGCTTTTATGATGCTCAAACAAGGAGAGCGGAATGAGAAAGTCTCGATTCACCGACAGCCAGATCCTGGCGATATTGAAGCAAGCGGAAGCTGGCGCTCCGGTAACAGACTTGTGCCGCGAATACGGCATGAGCTCAGCGACGTTTTACAAGTGGCGCGCCAAGTTTGGCGGCGTGGATGCCTCGATGATGAAGCGCCTGAAGGAACTGGAAGCGGAGAACGCCCAGCTCAAGAAAATGTATGCCGAGGAGCGCATCAAGTCCGAGTTGCGTCAGGAAGCCCTAGAGGGAAAGTTGTAAGGCCATCCGCGCGTCGCGAGATGGCCCGCAGAGGTGTCGCCAAGCATGGGATTAGTATTCGCCTGGCATGCGTCGTGTACGGCATTAGTGAGACCTGCTACCGCTACCGTGCAAAGCTGGACGGTGAGAATGCGCTAGTCGCTGATTGGCTGCTGCGCCTCACTCAGACTCACAAGCGCTGGGGTTTTGGGTTGTGCTTTTTTTACCTGCGTAACGTGAAGGGCTATCGCTGGAATCATAAGCGCGTGTACCGAATTTACCGGGAGTTGGAGCTTAATTTACGGATCAAACCACGCCGCCGCATTCGCCGCGATTACCCCGGCGAACTCGATGTCCCACGAGCGCCAAATCAGGTGTGGTCTATGGACTTTATGTCTGACGGGCTAAGAGACGGCAGAACGATTCGAACCTTCAATGTCATCGACGACTACAACCGAGAAGGCTTAGGAATTGAAGTGGACTTCTCGTTGCCGGCACCACGCGTGATACGGGCATTAGATCAGATCATCGAGTGGAGGGGTAAACCTGCGGCAATTCGCTGCGACAATGGCCCGGAATATATCTCCCAAACGTTAGTGGCGTGGGCCAACGAACATCGGATTACACTGATCTATATACAACCCGGAAAGCCGACACAGAATGCCTACATCGAGCGTTTCAATCGAACAGTACGGCATGAATGGCTTGATCTTCATTCGTTCATTTCGCTGGATCATGCTCAAGCTTTAGCTACACAATGGCTTTGGCAATACAATAATGAAAGACCGAATACCGCCATTGGCGGCGTGCCGCCCAGGCAGTTAATGATGGCGGCTTAACCCTCTACCGAAAACTGCGGTTATAAATGGGGGGATTACACTATGTATCGATTCAGAGCAGCATTTGCCCTAAAATTTAGCAAAGCCGTCTGTCGCCGAGCATGGTTAAGAAGGTGATCTCTAGCTTATTTGGAATAAACGGACCTCTCGCGTCGAAATGAGAACGAATCTCACTGTTGCTTGCTTAGTCTTCTTAATCTCAGCAGTCGAAGCTGCTGAGACCACGATGACACTTGGCGAGCTGATTGGTTTGCTGGAAGTGGAAGGGGCGCGCATTGTCTATAGCACCCAGCTTGTTCCTGAAGGCAAAACGGTATCGCTAGATTCGCCGACACTTGATGTGCTTGAGGAGGCATTAAAAGAGCTCGGACTAACTCTCCGATACCAGCAAGGCGTTATCGCTATTGTCCGAGGGCCTGAGTATGTACCCGTCGCAGAGGCTGAATCTGTAGCTAGCGCTTTAGAGGATGAACCGCAATTGGAAACGGTGATTGTTACTGGCAGTCGCCACCGATTCTTCGGGCCCGAGACTACAAATCCAACACGGTCTTATTCTTCGAGCGAAATTGGCGCTCAACCGTTGTTTGCTTCCGACCCGTTAAGAGTCACGACTCGATTGCCGGGAGTATCGACCCTAGGCGTTTCTGCCAGGCCACACATTCGCGGTGGATTGAGTGATGAACTTCTGATCATACGAAATGGGATTGAGTTGCTCGAACCCTTTCATCTAGCCGATTTCCACAGTGCCTACAGCGCGATTGACATTAGTAGCCTCGATTCTCTTGATATCTACACCGGCGGCTTCCCCGCGAGATACGGTAACCGAATGAGTGGTGTCATGGACCTGCAAACCCGCGAGCGATCGGAGCAGAGGAATCTAGACATTGGGTTTTCAACCTTCGCAACAAGGGTCGCCTTGTATGGGGATGTTGATTTTGCCGAAGGAGGCAACTTTTTGCTGTCATGGCGCGGAGGAGATTTGGATGACGTCGCTTCGTTCATTGAGCATGAGTCAGGGGTTCCAGAATACAGTGACTTATCAGCAAGTTTTCACGTAGACCTTACACCTGACAGCAGTGTCGCCTTTGGTTTTACTCAGGCAAAGGACGACATTTTGTTTGTCGGGGATCTGGTCGGCCAAGAAACAGCGCTTTCGAAAGTGGTAACCGATCATCTTTGGGCAGAATACCTAGTTGATGGCCTTGGAAGGTGGCGCACGCGTTTAACGGGTTCAGCAATAGACCTTTCCAGGCGGAATGAGCAATTTGACAATGAGGAGATTGAGCAGGATCAAGAGGGCGGTTTCTTGCAACATCAGCAAGATGTCCTTCGAGTGGCGGTTCGAAATGACTGGATCCGCGATGGACTGGGAACTACTTACGAGCTCGGTTGGCAAGCAGAGTTCAATAGGGGCAGATACCAGCATCAAAGTGAGATTGAGCGCGGTGTAATTGCAGATTTAATCGGAACTCCACGTAACGAATCTAGAGATATCAACCTGAAGCCAGAAGGTTGGTCTGGCGGCGGGTACGTCCAAATGCAGGTGCCCGTGGGTGAAAGGTTGGTCATCCAGCCGGGAATGCGTATTGATTTTCAGGATTACTACATTGACCGAGGATTTGAAACACAGTTGTCTCCTAGACTAGGTGTTGCCTACACCGTGAGTGATGAAATGACAGTTCGATTGGATCTCGGACGCTTTCAGCAGCCAGAAGCCGTACAGGAGCTACAGGTGCGGGATGGCTTGGATCGATTCTTCCAGCCACAGATTGCAGACCAAGTTGCCGTCGCGCTGGAGTGGCGGGGTGGTTCCCTGTTACTGCGCGGGGAGGCGTACTACAAGCAATACAGACGACCCAAAGGGCGATTTGAGAATCTGTTTAACCCCTTCGTCTTGTTGCCCCAACTCGAAGAAGACCGCGTGGAAATTCAACCAGATCAGGTCTACGCCAGTGGTTTTGATGTCTCTGTTGAGCGTGCCTTCAGCCGGTCTATTACCGGTGATCTAAGCTATAGCTATATGGATGCAAAAGACCGAATCGAGGGTCGAAGCATCCCGCGTCGATGGTCGCAGCGTCACACCATGAATCTAGGCATGCGCTATGAATTGGGAGATTTTAGTCTTGCCGGCGCTCTTACCTGGCATTCCGGATGGAACAGTACCGCGCTCCCAAGTTTTATTGCGGATGGAGATGTAGTGCCAGTGTCTTCGATACTGAATAACAGCGAATTGCCTGAGTTCTTATCACTCGATGTTTCAGCACGCAAAGTGTGGGATTTTCCAAGAGTGAGGATTGAGGTTTTTGCTGATGTGAGCAACCTGACAGACCGCAAGAATATTGCAGGCATTGATTTTGACGAGCGACGGGTGGAAGGCGGCTACGCTTTGGAGCCCGAGCGCGAGTTTGTTCTGGGGCGGGTTACCTCGCTTGGCGTCACACTTTCCTTCTAAATCTACTTTGATTTTGGATTTAAGCGCCGAACTATCACTATCCGTCGCCAAGTGAGTAGGAAAGGCAGCAAACCGTGCACTTGATATCCTTGTGGAATGCATTCTGACTTGGAGTGAGAGCCGCACAGTGGTCGTTCATACTAGACTTGAGCCAATCGGGCTCTGAATTACTGCGTTGCCGAGCGACAGATTTTGCGAGAGAAGTCCCTCTAACTGAGAAGCAACAAGATCTCGATCACCTTGGAGGGCAGTTACGTGATGGCGTCGGAGGGAAATCGTTCCTATGCGCTAGCAGAAATGGCTGATTCGGCTCCCATAAAAATGGGCGCAAAGCGCGTCAGCTGCCAGCGTGAAACCCAACCTGTAGTACTTGCTCAGCATAGCGGACCGGTATGAATCTACCTATGGTCGCCGCGAAAACCTCCGTGGCCAGTCGTGGTACGCGCTCTGGTGCTTCACATTCCCGTCGAGGCGCGCAAAATCGGCTATGCGCGTTGCTATTCGCTATCCTGCTCATTCCCTGCCAGGGGGCGGCGGCCGCACCTGATTCGGATCCTCTGGAACCTTTGAATCGTGGCGTCTTCGCGTTTAACGAGGTTGCCGATCGCTGGGTATTGCGTCCCGTGGCGAAGACGTACAGTTTCATTTTACCAAGCGTGGTCCGACGAGGCGTCGCGAATGCTCTGCGCAATCTGCGCGATGTCAACTACGCGGTCAACGCAGCCTTGCAGGGTCGGTTCCGTGATGCTGGAACAAATGGCGCCCGCTTCGCGATAAACACGACCATCGGCCTCGTTGGGGTCTTCGATGTTGCAACCCATCGTGGGTTTGTTTCGTCCCCTGCCGACTTCGGTGAGACTTTGGCGACCGCCGGACTACCGGCAGGGCCTTTTATTGTCCTTCCCGTCATCGGGCCTAGCACGATGCGCGACGGTGCTGGGTTCGCAGTGGATGCTGCAGTGTTGTCGGTACCGTCGCACATTGATTCCTCAGACGTGCGCGCGGCGATATGGGGCACCGGTATTGTTCAAGCGCGGTCAGGATTTCTTGATATGGATGATCTTCCCACCGGCGATAGCTACATATTCGCGCGGGAAGCGTATCTACAACGCCGGGCGGCTCGATTGGGCGAAGCAACCTTCACAACACCAGGCAGCTTCTGGGAGTTCGAGGAAGAATTCTAGCCACAGCGCCACAGTGATTCGAGAGGGCGGTTACCCACGTGACCACAACTCCGATTGATTCTTCCGCAGCACGGTGCCGAACACGGTCCCGCAACTTCAGACGTAGACCTGGATGAAACGTCGGTGCGCTGCTCCGTGAGTGTGCACCCGTCAACTGATTCGATTTTCGCACCGTTTTTATCCTGACAAACGATATCTGACTTGGTCGCTTTTTGCCTATGGCGGTGATTGGTGTACGCCGTGCGACAGATTTTTGGCTTATGAAGCCTCTAAACACATAGCGGGTGTTGTGTTCACTTTGCAGCATCGCGTGGAACCTCACTGCCAGGACGACAGTCGGCAATATAAATACAGACGGCGCGGCGACGCCCGTTTTCACCTTCACGCTTAAAGCAAGGAATATGCATGTCTTTCAGAACTTACTTGGCTCTTCTGGTCACTGCGCCGCTCATGGCCCCTGTCATGGCTCAGGCGGAAGACCGAGGGCGCTTTTATGTCGGCGCGGGCGGCGGCGTGGTTTTTGCAGGCAACACACGTGCCGATGGTGTATTCACTGGCACAGGCTCTTCGCTCGATGGTCAACGTCTCGGTCCAAAACCGGGAAGCACAGCTAAAGGAGACTTCGATGCGAGCCCAACGGTTAATCTTACTCTCGGGTATGACTTCGGGAAGCAGCGCTACGGGCGCCTGCGCCTGGAAGGTGAGCTATTTTACCAGCAGGCCGATACCGATAATTACAAGGGGGAACTCGATGGTAGGGGGAGCTAGATCCCGTCGGAAAAGTTGAAACATCTATGTCTGGCCTTGTACTAAATGCGCTTTACGACATCGGGCAGTTTTCCAACGTGACACCTTACTTTTTGCTTGGGTACGGTCGGGCTTCGGTGGATACAAAGTACGATTTTCCCAACCGTGGGCGCGCAGAAATCGATGGTAGCAGCGAGATTATTCAGGCGGGCTTCGGGGCGGACATATTCTTCGACGAACGCACGACGTTTGACGTGAAGTATCGGTTTCGTCGTGCGGGGTTGAATGCCGGCGGACTTGATGCCGACATTGACGCACATATTCTTGAGCGGGGAATCCGCTACGCGTTTTGAGTGTGCTCGCCAGTTGATTGGTTTGTGTTGCTTGCGAACCAGATAGACCATGGTTTGACTTAGGTTATGCTGCTTTAGAATCAAGCCAATTTGTTGTTCTGTGAGGTGCTTCATGTGTGGCTTTCCTTGTCGATACGACAGATGGGAAGTCCACGTCCAACATGGCTCGAACTACGGGAATTCGCTTACCCGGGCGTCAACGCTAGTTACCATGTAGAGCCTGATCACCGAATTCCGTACACTTTCGGAAAGAAGGCAGACGCTCTAGTACATCACTTCTTATTTCTAAAGAAGGAATCCTCCAATTGATTCAGCCGTTCGACACTGATGGCGTTCCGGGTACACAACCGCGGCCATCGACCTACAGGCGGCTGTTGGCTTACGTTTGGACGCTATGGCCCGCATTCGCAATCAGCATTGTTGGCTTTGTTTTGTATGCGCTTACGCAGTCGGCGTTTGCGAGCTTAATGCAATATTTGCCTAACGCCTTCGATACGATGCCGGCGAGCCAGCGCCAGCTATCCGATTGGGAGTTGAGTCTTGGGTTAGATACTGCCGAGGGAATTAGGTTGTTTCTACCTATCGCGCTGGTGACTATTGTCGCATTCAGAGAAATAGGTTCTTATTTGGGTGGCTACTACATTACCTTTGTTGCGCGAAACGTCGTTTACCAGCTTCGGCAAGATTTGTTTATGCACCTCACGAGACTGCCGGTCAGCTTCTTCGCTAATCACAACTCGAGTGAAATCATTGCTGTTATCACATTCAACGTAGAGCAGGTGACATCGGCGACGTCAAACGCGATCAAAACATTAATTCGGGAAGGTTTAACTGTGGCGGCGCTGCTTGGCTACTTGTTTTATGTTAACTGGAAGCTGTCTCTGCTATTTTTAGCAGTGGCGCCGCTGATTGGGCTAATTATCACTTTTACCTCGAAGCGGTTTAAAAAATATAGTCAGCGCATACAAACTTCCGTTGGAGGTCTGACTCAAGTGGTATCTGAGGTTACGCGTGGGTTGTTAGTGATGCGTAGCTTTGGTGGTGAGGACTACGAGCGGGAGCGCTTTAGTCGCCACAATTCATACTCATTGACTCAGGATCTGAAGCTAGCAAGAGCGAATGAAATTAGCCTACCCATTATTCAGCTCCTGACGTTTGTGTCGTTGGCAGTACTGTTTTGGCTTGGGCTGGACCCCACCTTACGTGCGGGCATGGACGAAGGCCAGTTCCTATCATATGTAACGGCGGCCAGTTTGGTAGCTAAGCCGCTGCGTCAGTTGACCAGCGTTAACGCCGGCATTCAGCGCGGTTTAGCGGCTGCGGAGAGTGTCTTTGAAATCCTCGATGAGAATCTTGAAACGAATAACGGACTCGAACGATTATCTGGATTACGAGGTGACGTAGAATTTCGTAATTTATCCTTTAGTTATCAAAAAGACGGTAAGCCCGTTCTCAAGCAAATTAATCTTAAGATCAATGCTGGTGAAACTGTAGCCCTCGTGGGCCGCTCAGGTGCCGGCAAATCTACGCTTGTTAACTTGGTTGCTGGTTTTATTCCGGCGCCTGTAGGAACTTTGTTCATCGATCGTGTACCAGAAGAAGAGATTCAGCTTGATTCGCTTCGACGACATGTTGCCGTGGTGAATCAGCAAACAGTGTTGTTCGAAACCTCTATCGAAAACAACATAGCCTACGGAGAACTTCGTAGTTCTAGTCGCGAGGCGGTCGAGCAAGCAGCAGCGCAAGCAAATGCACTTGAATTCATACGCCGATTACCTGATGGCTTGGATACTTCTCTTGATGAGGATGGTGCCGATTTGTCGGGCGGCCAGAGACAAAGACTAGCCATTGCACGCGCATTCTTGAAAGAAGCGCCTATCCTTATTCTAGATGAGGCGACATCAGCACTCGACTCACAGTCCGAGCAGCTCGTTCAGGCGTCGCTTCAAACGCTAAGTGATTACCGCACCACACTCATAATCGCACACCGCTTATCGACTATCGAAAACGCTGATCGAGTTGTTGTTATGGACGACGGGCAGATTATTGAAACCGGTACGCATCGGGAGCTGCTTTCCGCTGACGGGTACTACGCTCAGCTATATCATCGCCAGTTCAACACTGGAGCTACTGCGGAAATGGAGTAAGTCTTGGGAAGGGCAGTCTAAGGGTTCGTAAAAAAGCGGCAGCGCACAGCGTAACGCTTTAACGAGAAAGATTGTCATACTAGTTTGGGGATTGGGACACCACTTTGCTGCTCACATCGAATTGCTGGTGATTGAGCGGTGGGGTTGTTGTGCTCCCGATGCTAGCTAGATGTCACAGTCAGACCACTTTGGATGTCGCGCTCAGCGCGCCACACGGTCAGGACTCCGTTCTCGCTCAGCTTTGCTCGAAGCTCGCTGCTCTCCAGCACCACGTCGATTGTATTTTGAGGGTTAGTCACTATGACGTTTCCGCGCAGTATGCTGAACTCAGCTCGGCGTTCGGCGGCGGCGGATAGAAACTCTAGACTTGCACCCATTTCTTTGGCCGCCCATTCCAGGAGTTCCAGTGCGCTTCGTCCGTCGATAGCGAATCCTTCTCTCGCGTTATAAATCCAATCCCATTGGGACCCACGCGCATCGGCTGAAATGATCTCTATCGTAGAAGATGCACCTAGGGTCGCCTGTCGCGCTTCGCGCGATCGCGCTGAGATTTCCACTTCGGATTCGCCGTCATCCACGCGAATTTTTCCGTTTCTGACGGTCGCTTCCGTTCGCTCTGCAGAGGCCCGAACTAGGAACTGAGTGCCTATGTCTCGGATGCTTCCATGAGGCGTGCGGAGAAAAATTGATTGCGAATTCGACTGGAAAGAGCTGTCCAGGTCATCGGAAATGTAGATCTCTCCTTCAAGCAGTACCAATTCATCTGTCATGATCTTGACGTTAGTATTTTCGTTGATTCGAACTTCATGATCCCTATATGTAAATGTAATGAACGAGTCTTCACCGGTAACGGCATCAGAGTTGTTGGCTAAAACAGGTTCGACAGTGTTTTTAGTGTCACTTTTAGCGTACTCGACGGCACACTCGCCTTCGGCGTGGAGAAGGACTGCATATACTTCTGTGGTATCCGTACTTTGCAGCAGGTACGTAGACCCGATGGCAACTGCCACCACCGTGGCTGCTATAGCTGACAGTTTGCGGAAGTAATGGGATTTTCGTTGACGCCGATCTAATTGAACCTTGGCGAGCTCTTCGCGCGTATGCTGCTCCCATTTAAGCTTCAGATGCTCCGGTAACTCTTCGCGGGCACCTCCAAAGCGCAGCAACTTGCTCAAGTCTTCATCATTGTGGTCAGTTTGTGGCATTGCCATTACCCGCCTTGCGTCGCAGAAAGAAGCGATTCGCTATAGAGTTCTTTAAATGCACGCCGTGCGCGCGCTAAAAGTGATTGGGTTGCTGAGTCACTCAGAGATAACTTGCGCGCAATCTCCATAGAGCTTCCCCCAAATATGTATTTCATTTCCAGGGCGACTGCGTAATTTTCGGGCAGTTGATCGAGCGTGAATCGAATCAACTGAGCAACCTCGGCTCGTGCGGCCATTTGCTCTGTAGCTTCGTCCTCTTCGAGTTCGATCATTTCCACCGTTGACCGAAGGAGCTCGTCACTCAGAAACGGCTGCATTAGATCTCGACTTAATGCGACTTCTTTGAGTTCTTTAGAAATCTCATGTCTGCAGATTGTTATGAGCCAAGTTAGGAGGGTGGATTCGCCACGCCAGGTCTCAAGTCGACGAACTGCCTGTGACAACGCGGCCTGCACAACATCATCGATATCTGAGGGGTTTGCTAAGCGATGTCGCGCATATCGATAGAGTCGAGGCAAATAGGTGTCGAAAAACACCCGGAGTGCTTTTTCGTCACCCTCAAGGATGTCCTTAACGAGTTTTCTATCTCGACCTAACTGCAGCGAGGCTGGGATTTCGTGTTTTTCGTCCATGGTTAAGAAGTCAGAGGGAGTGCGAGGCCATTTTCTGTTGCGATATTGAAAAAAAAACAGACGAAGCGCGACAGATTTTTTCCACAGCCTCCCTCTAAAGAAAGGTCTAGTCAACTAAAGTCTCACTCAATCATGGCTCAACCGCTTCCTGCACATACATCTGCACAGACTCAGAATACAAACTTATTCGCGCCCCCAAAGGCTTTTGAGTCTGTCGAATGTCGGGAAGAGGGCGATCGGCTTCCCCATCCAAAATACGAAGCACTCCAGCGGTTTAAA
Source organism: Congregibacter litoralis KT71 (assembly GCF_000153125.2). Taxonomy (NCBI): domain Bacteria; kingdom Pseudomonadati; phylum Pseudomonadota; class Gammaproteobacteria; order Cellvibrionales; family Halieaceae; genus Congregibacter; species Congregibacter litoralis. Next base: position 2,893,451 of record NZ_CM002299.1, on the reverse strand, counting down.
AGACGTCTTTTGCCGAAAAAGCTATATATGCGTTATCAAGCTACGCGCTATGCAAGGCGAACAGAGCCTGAACTTAACGTCATCCCACACCTTGTACCGGCAGGTTCCACGGCCATTGATGGCGGCGCGAACAAGGGTGTCTGGAGCTGGTGCTTAGCACAGCATTGCAGTTCGGTGCACGCTTTCGAGCCTAATCCAGTCATGTTTGACTACCTCAGCCACGCGGTCCCGTCGAATGTCAGGGTATATCGGCTAGCACTGTCCGACCGTTTGGGATCTGAGGTCTTCTTCGTTCCGCAAAGTGGCGGCAAAGTACACCACACCCGTGGATCATTGTTCGATACACCAGCCGCCTCCGAGTCACGGTCGTTTGAGGTGGAAATGATTTGTCTTGACTCACTCAAATTCGAGAACTTGGGGTTCATCAAACTGGATGTCGAGGGGGCTGAGCTGAGCACACTGAGGGGCGCTCAATCCACATTGGACGAACATAGGCCCGTGGTAATCGCTGAAGCGCACGGGATTGGAGAACACACCCCCGAAGAACTCATCGACTTTATGTGTGAGCGCGATTACCAACCACTAGTCCTAAATGACGATGTGCTTGAGTACCACGGGAATTGTGGCGCAGAGATTGATGTGAAGCGAAACCTTCTCTTCCTGCCTAATCGCAAGCGTAGGGCTGCTACGTAATCTGCTGTAGCAGAGCACGCGATACTCAAATGCATGTAGTCCATGTGCTTGCAGGCGACGAAGAAGGAGGGTTAGAGAACCATGTTGTTCAGTTAGCTAATCATCTTGTGCAGTTGGGAATTAACGTATCTGTCGCGGCTCATGCGAAGTACGAGAAGCGATTCTCTGCGGATGTAAATGTGGTTCCCGTCGATCTGTCACGCTCAAGGAACAATCCGCTTGCACTTTTTGAGGCAGCGCGGGCTTTGCAAGCCATCCAAGCTGACATCGTCCATGCGCATGCAAGTAAAGCGGCAGCCATTGTTAGCCGCTTGAGTTCATGGGCTCCTGGGAAAACAGTCGCAACTGTGCATAGTGTGAAAAGGAAAACCAGAGCTTTTGAGTCCATGGACGCGCTGATAGGGGTAAGCCAAGGCGTGCTGCGGGCAATCAATCACGACAAGAAGTACGTGGTGTTCAACGGTCTAGTTCGAGGGAAAGCTGAGCAGGTCGAGCCGGCGTCGCTTCGCGCGCAGTTAGGGATTGATGACGATCTTCCTGTTTCCCTAGCTGTTGGCAGGCTTGTCTCAGTAAAGAGATTTGACCGTCTGATTCGCGCATGGAAGCCATACTTCGGTCACTTGCTGATAGTGGGTGATGGGCCTGAAAAGCGTCATCTAGAGTCTGAAATTCGGAAGCGAAACCTTCAACGCGTGGTGAGATTGCTTGGCTATATTGATAATGCGCGTAGCCTGATGTCGGGCGCCGATCTTCTCATTTGTTCGTCGGAGCGTGAGGGCTTCAGTTACACCCTGGCTGAGGCACTGGTTTCGAAACTCCCGGTTTTATCCACCCGTGTCGCGGGTGCCGAGGAAGTTCTACCAGGTGCCTTTGTCGTAGAACATAAAGATTGCTCGCTGCAACAGGGTATAGAGCGCTGCCTGTCGGACCTAGAACGGTTAAACACAGACTATGAGCCAGTTTTTACTTGGGCGAGTAAACATCTTACGGTGGAAAATATGGCTGCTGAAACTTGTGCGGCTTACAGAGACATTATGGCGGCGGCTTGAATGTCCGAAACTCCTATCAAAGTGGTTGTTGTTACCGACGGGGTCGTTGGTCATGAAAACCAATCTATTGGACTGTGTAAATGGCTAGAGCGTCGCTGGAACCTGGATGTATCCGTGGCGAACGTGCAGCTTCGGGAAAAAGCGCTGTCGCGCTTGCTGCTTCCAAAACTATTACCAGAGGACAGTCGGGCCGCTAGACGAATACTCAAGTTGTTTTATGAGACGCCCGAGCTTCCCGACGAAGCCGATCTCGTAATATCTACCGGCGGCAACTCCTCTTTCGCCAACATACTAGTGGCTTCTATGCTGGGGTGTCCGAATATTTACCTGGGCTCACTACGTCGACTAAACCCGCGTCGAATAAACGTACACATGACCTTAGAGCCTACTGGCTACAAAAACAATCTTGTGATGACGATGAGCCCGAATCTAGTAGATCCTAAGGCCGTACTTGATGCAGGCAGCTCCTTACTCAAGCGTCGTAAGCTCGATGGCACGTTGTGGACATTAATCATAGGAGGTACTGGCGCCGGATTTGACTATGGCGAACAAGAGTGGCGCCTGCTGGCCACGTGGGCCAATTCAATGGCGGAAAAGTATGGGATTCGATGGCTGCTAACAACGTCGCGGCGCACCGGGGGAAAGGGAGAGTCTGTGCTGAAAGAACATCTGAAGCCCGAGCACATAGCCTACGCAGTTTGGTGGGACTCTGAGCCAAAGAAAGAATTGCTTGCACTGATCGGAGCTGGTACTCAGGTTTTCACAACTGCCGATAGTATGTCGATGATGACTGAGAGTATCGCAAGCAGCAGACCCACCACGGTAGTAGCACTACCCACCCACCGCGCAAATGAACGCTATCGCGCGGCAATGGACCGCTTTGCGCGGCTTGGGTTATGTCGACTGATTCAATTAAGCGACGAGACTTATTGTCCGCCCATTCCAGCGATGTCATTCGATCTTTCTACAGTAATTGACCAAACATTGGATCAATTGGAGTACCGGCTTGCCTGTTGAGAAAATTTGTTTTGAGCCTGTTGGTCGCCACACACTGAGGGAAAAGTGTCTTCGATTCTAAATCTTGGTGTCATTGTTCGATCTAAGGAAAACAAAGCGGCAATTGCTTCGATAATGGTCGCTTACTTGATGTGCACCCTACTAAGTAGCTCAGAGCTGCAAGCGAGTTCTCTTGGAGTGCTCGCTGTTCTTAGTGTTTTCTCGTTCGGCGCGAATTCACTCTTTAAAGATGTCGCAGCGTTAAAGGGGGGCTTGAGTTGCTTGATGATAGCTTTGATCGTTGGAACAGTATTTTCCGAGGACGTTAGTCGATCCGCGAAAGGTATATACGATCTGATTCGTGGCGTGCTGCTTTTTTTTGTTGGGGCATGCTTTTATCGTTGCTTTAGACGATATGAGGTCACGTCAGTGCTGCTCGGTTTCTTCAGCATATCGGCACTTCTGGGCATTGGAGTGGCTGTCGCAGCAGCCATGATCCAAGGAGCCCCCTGGTTGTTGGAAAACCCAGTGCTGGAGTTGCTCTTCCATGAAACTCATTTGTTTGCGAATTTCATTGCCATGATTTGCCTTGGCCTGCTGGTGTTGGTGTTGGTGGGCGTTACGAGTGCTAGTTACTGGATTGGTTTCGTATGCGTTTGCTTGTTTGCGACATTAATAGCACTGCAAGCCAAAGGAACTCTACTGGCCTTGCTCCTTTCGGGCAGCTGGTGTTTCTCTGGAAGCCATCGGAGTGCGTTACGTAATGTGTGGTACGCCGCACTGGTGCTAGTCTTAGTGTCCCTGACAGTTTTGAGCTTTTTTCCAGCCCTTGATTTAATTACGCATTTTTCCCTTCCACCTTCGCTGCTGGAGCGCCGCCGCATTTACGCAGAACTTCTTCTGCAGTTGTGGGAATCCCCTTTTACGGGCTTTGGTTTGAATACCTACAAGGATTTGGTGCTTCAGTTCGGCACTGCGCCGCACTACACGATGCCTCATTCGATTTATCTCGAATCGCTGTTTTCATTCGGCTTCGTCGGTTCAGCATTCTTACTCGCTGCTGGCTTATTGGTCGCGCGTAAAGCCTGCTCTCCTGTTTCTAGCATCGAAAATCAAGCCTGGAAGTTTTGGCGTACTTTCGCAGGTGCGGCGCTTATCTTCACAGCGATCAGAGGTTTGGTCGATATGAGACTGGGCTACGGCGTTTGGGGCAGCTTTGCGTTGCCGCTAGGTATTCTGTTTGCCTCGACCGCTACAAGCATGGCTTCGCGCGATATTCGCGTTGACTCGGCCCATTTGTGAGCATTGTAGAGCCAGCCAAACTTCAAAGGACCCATCACTGCGAACGAGTCCCAGCGCGGGTCATAAACTTGAGAAGCGAGGCCACGCGTCGCACTCGTATTTTGGGCGATCTTGAGGCGGCGGGGGGCTTTAGAGTTTCACTAGTAGAGGCTGTCGATGGAAAACTACTTCCCGACGACGATTTACTAAGGAACACTAGTGTCCAAGAAATCCTAAATCGAAGCGGGCGGCGGATGACCCGAGGTGAGATTGGTTGCTCATTGAGTCATCGAGCCGCGTACCACGACTTGCTAGACTCTTCCGATCCTTGGACGCTAGTCCTTGAGGATGATGCAAAGCTCGATACCGATGCGGCTGCCGTTCTTGCGGCCGCAGATCCATGGTTGACCGATACTCATCCTCGCTTGCTTCTGCTTACTCCCCTGCGAGGTTTCCTGAGAAAGTCTGGTGTGCCATTAACCAATAGAGTTCAAAGGGTACAAGTCACTCGCGCCTGGGACGGTGCTGGTTATGCTTTAAACAGGGCGGCGGCGGCGGTGTTAGCGGAATTGAATACACCCGTTTCCTTGATGGCCGATGATTGGATTGCGTACAGAGGTCGCTCAAACTTGGAATTGGCGGGTGTAGACCCGTTTGTGGTTTGGCAAGGCGCCTCTATCCGCTCTACGATGGAAGCCGAGCGGATAGTGAGTCGAACTAGTAAGCAGCGCACATTGATGTATCGATTGCAGAGACTGCAACAAAACGTTAGGCGAGTGGTATTGGAGCGTCTCTGGTGGCGGCCTTTTTGGGGCCACGATACTCATAGATCACGTGATTAATTTAGGAAGCGTTGTTCGGTGAAAACAAGTTCTTGTGCAGTTTGCGATTCACAAACGTGGTTAGACTTTGGCCGTAAAAACGGCTTTGATCTCAAAAAGTGCAGCGACTGCGAACTTGTATTTGTGCATCCAACACCCTCGACGGATGAACTGGCTAAATTCTACTACCGGTATCATAAGACCCATCAGTACACGGCGAAGCTAAACTCGAAGATTCGTAGAGCAAGGCGACGGATTCGAAGAATGGCGGGTAGTCGCATCGGTGGTTCATTTCTCGACGTAGGGTGTAACGCAGGCTTTGCGGTAGCAGCCGCCCACACTCTAGGATTTAGTGCCACCGGAATAGATATCGATGCGGCGGCCATTGCAGAGGCCCAAAAGAACTTTCCTGATGCAAATTTTGAATGCGCCGGCGTAGAAGAGTTTGCGCGCGGTGAAACTTACGACTTCATCTACTGCAGCGAAGTAATAGAGCACCTACCGTCACTCGAAGGCTTCCTCACAGAAGTGAGGTCGCTCATGCATAAAGACAGTCTTTTACTACTGACGACTCCAGATTTAGGTCATCCAAGTCTACGCTGGCCAATGCGACGTACACCCATCATAGAGTGGGACTCTATCAGGCCTCCTGAACATCTTTTCTATTTCAACAAGCAGAACCTCAAAAAAATACTGAATCAACACGGGTTTAGTCGAATCAAATGTGCGTTAAACACCAAGCCAACCATCAGGGCTTTAGTTCAATTGTGATGTTTAGATTCCACTTTTCTTATCGAGCAAAATCTGCCTCTTTTGGGTGGGGCACCGAACAAGCTGAGGGGGTGAAGCAAGGTGTGGTGTATAGGTCGATTGGCTATCTGAGGGGCGAGAAACATCTACGTTATTCCAAAAGACACGCGTGGCGATGACGTCCCCAAAAGCTTCGCTTCAACCGACTTTGTGGCGCGTACTTGACACCGTGCTGCGAGCAGCGGGTTGGTCAACGTTTCTGATTGTTTATGGTCTGTGCAGATACCGAACTCATCTCGTTTCCGAAAATCTGAGCCACGCGTTCCCAAACCTTAATGATGCTGAGCGGCGCGAGTTATCGAAGAAGTTTTATCGATTCTTAGCGAACATTGCCGTTCAGGTGGCCGTCGCTCGATTTCTGCCCAGCGGCTACTTGCGACAGCGTGTATTGATCAAGAATCCGGAGCTTCTCGCTAAAGTTACTGATGATTTTAGTAAACAAGCTGTGGTGTTACTTATTCATCAGGGAAACTGGGAGTGGGTGTCACTTGCCAGCTCAATTCATCTGCCGGTGAGGATTGACCCGGTATACAAGCCTCTGCACAGCGCCTTTTGGGACAAGTATCTGCTTCGAACCCGCTCGCGCTTTGGCGCCAGCCCTATTGCTATGAAAGACGTTGGTCGCAACCTACTCCAAAGAAGGAGGGAACCGCGCTTAGTAGGACTAATCGCTGACCAAGCCGGAAACACGCAACAAGGCTACTGGACGACATTTATGCACCGACCAGCAGCTTTCTACCGAGGCGCGCAGAAGATATCGGGAGCATTAAACACTCCTGTCGTTTTTGCCCAATGCTCGACAGTTGGTGCAACCCAGTACCAGATCGAGTTTATAGAAATGGGCGTTACGCGTGCCCTCAACGAAGAAGATCAGATTGTGAGAGAGTTTGTAGCACATGCCGAACGTAGTATCCGCGAGCAGCCGCATACATATCTTTGGTCTAATCGACGTTGGAAACAAGTACCAGCAGAAGCTGAGTGAACGATTAGGTCAGTTTGGTCCACACCGTTATGGATGGACGGCGTAGCGCTGGTGCCTCTTTTACCCCAGATTGAGCAGGCGCTTCCTTGAAGACGTTGGAGTATCGATTGAAAGGGCTTCGAGCCCCCCTCTATCGCATATGGCATCGAAAGCAACAGTTTTTTGAATGCCCAGTGTGCGGATTTAGCGGGCCCTTTCTAAAAAAGCATCAGCGGTTGCACGCAAAGTGTCCAAAGTGTGGCGAGGCGGAGCGGGTCAGACTGCAGGCGCTGGTGCTTCAACTCCTTCTCAGCAATCGTGTCTGCGACCATCAATCGGTTCTTCACGTTGCACCTGAGAATGCCCTCCGAAAACAGCTCGATCAGACATTCGGAAACTATGTGTCAGCCGACTTAAACCGTAGGGATGTTGATCACCGATTCGACATCCAGGACATACCGTTTGAAGACGAGAGTTTCGATTTGGTGTTCGCGTCGCATGTTCTTGAATATCCAGACGACGACGTTCGGGCGATCAAAGAAATTCGTCGCATATTGAGACCGGACGGTATCGCTATCCTACCCATACCAATTATTCACGAGCAAACCAAAGATTTAGCCCAAAGAGACCCTAGCACCCGGCTGATGCACGAGCCAGGTCTGGACTACATTGAACGCATGGCACCTTACTTCAGTGATGTGAGAGTTTTTTCTTCTGACGACTTCCCGTCAAAGCACCAACTCCACGTTTATGAGGGGGCGCGTGCTGACAAGCATCCACTATCAGTCGGAAAAGGTGGCGCCAAGATTGGGTGCCGGTTTGTACCGTTTAGGCTTCTGTACATGAGCCGGTGCAGATTCCCGTTCAGGTGCCTTAAGTCATTTAAAATTCTGATAATGGCTCTAAGTTTCTAGTCAGCCAAAACTTTCTTCCTTTTCGCCGATTTGTAGCGCGCCTTCAGCTCAATTGACAGTGTAGAGTTTTATTCTCGCGAAGAGATCGCAGAAAAATTGCTGATGCGCCCACGCAATACATCGACAATGCCCAATGAGACCGGGAGACTGCGTGTCCAAGTGACGTTGCCAGCTCTGGGCTCTGCCAATGTCCGAATCTACGGGATACGAGGCCGATAGACCCAGATTTTAGCCGATGGTCTGCCACTATATGGGGTACTAGAGACATCCCCGCCGCAATTTTCACTTCGCCCTGAAGCGCGCGCCTGGCAAGGCTTTCAAAGGGGGGCTACTTTTCGAGTTCCCTCACTTTACCGGTCAGCGGGCTGAGAATCTCCGCCATATTGATCACGTTTTGCTCAAACGTGAAGCTGTAAGTGCCATTGAGATTTACATTCAGCCAGGCCACAGGAGACACTCTTTTCACCAGTTCCAAGCTTTCCTGCTCCCCGGTGCTCCGGTAGTACACTAATAATTTGCTCAGTATGAGTGAGTTGAAGTAGATAATCGCGTTCGTCAGCAGCCGGGCGCACTCATTCCAGATGTCGATTTCCTGGTCCGAGGAGCCGCGGAAGCGATTCCCGTTGACCGAGGCGACCGCTCTTCGCAGCTGATGATAGGTTTCTCCCCGGTTCAGCGCCCGTTGTACATAGTTGCGCAAGGCCGAATCGTCGATGTAGTTCAGTAGATAGCGGGCCTTGATCAAGCGGTCATACTCCGTCAGAGCCTGCACGAGCGGGTGTGTATTGCTGTACGTGGATAGTTTCCGGATCAGTGCTGCTTGTGACGTGGTTTTCCGCTGAAGCGAGATGACGATGCGTTGGATCGTCTCCCATTCCTGCACAATGGCGTCCTCGCGGATCGACTTTTTTAGAGACAACAAGGGCTTATCGTCATCACTGACGTTGACCGTGAACATACCCTCAATGACCCGCCCGACCTGGGCGTAGCGCGGCGCGAAGGTATAGTCAAAGAGGTCGAGCAACGCAAAGTTCACGTGATTCACGCCGTGCGTGTCTGTAATCCCCCCATTCCCCGAAACAGTTGTTCGTAGAGTTTAAGCCGCTTGCAGCAGCTGTCGTGGAGGCACGCCTCCTATCGCCGAGTTGGGCCGCTCATTGTTGTACCTCCAAAGCCACTCAGTAGCCAGCGCCTGTGCTTGCTCAATCGATTCAAACAGGTGCATATCCAACCATTCATGACGGACCGTACGGTTGAACCGCTCGATGTAGGCATTCTGGGTTGGCTTTCCAGGCTGAATATACATCAAGGTAATCTGACGTTTGTTCGCCCAATCAATCAACGCTTGCGCGATGTATTCCGGCCCATTGTCTAGGCGAATCGCGCTCGGCTTCCCGCGCCATTCGATTATCTGGCTCAAACTACGAATGACTCGACTACTGGGGAGCGATTGGTCGACCTCGATCCCCAAACCCTCCCTGTTGTAGTCATCCAACACGTTGAATGTGCGAAGCAGCCTTCCGTCACTCAGCGCATCGCTCATAAAATCGATCGACCACACTTGGTTGGGCGCAACCGGCACAGATAATGCGTCAGGCTTGTCGCGCTTGATCCGTCGTTTTGGCTTTATCCTGAGGTTCAATTCGAGCTCATGATAAATGCGATAGACCCTTTTGTGGTTCCAGCCAAACCCCTTCACGTTGCGAAGGTACAGGTAACACAACCCAAAACCCCATCGCTTATTTGTCATTGTCAGCCTTAACAACCAATCCGCGATGCGCTGATTTTCAATAGACAGTTTGGGACGGTAGTAATAGGTCGCCACGCTGATGTCCAAGCATTGGCAGACAAACCGAACACTGACGCCGTACCGATCTCTCGCGGCGATCGCCATCTCACGACGCTGAGATGGCGTTACAGCTTTCCCTCGAGTGCCTCCTGGCGAATCTCAGCCTTGAGCCGCTCTTCGGCATACATCTTTTTAAGGCGTCGATTCTCGTCCTCTAACTCCTTGAGGCGCTTCATCATGGACGCGTCCATGCCACCGTATTTGGAACGCCATTTGTAAAACTGCGCAGAACTCATACCGTGCTCGCGGCAAAGCTCTGGAACGGCTACGCCGTTCTCATTCTGCTTCAAGATCGCCACTATCTGGCTATCGCTGTATCTCGATTTGCGCATAGAAAACTCCTTCGTTTCATATTAGAAGAATTTTCTACGAATAACCGTTCCGGATTTATGGGGGGATTACACTGCGATCTATACGCCGTTGGAATTTGGAAACCTTATTCATCTGATAGTCTCTGATAATAAATTGGGTGTTTATAGAGGGTTTATCTATTATATGATATTGATTTTAAAGGAAAAGTATTTATTGCGTTCTATCTGATAGTTTTTGTGACAAGTAAGAAATTGCAGGCGCGTCTCCTGAGTCAGGCGATGCGCAAACTCACCGCGACCATCAAGCAGACGAACTGCCTGGTGATCTTTATTAACCAGATCCGCATGAAGATTGGTGTGATGTTCGGTTCGCCCGAAACGACCACAGGCGGTAACGCGCTCAAGTTTTACTCTTCCGTGCGCCTGGACATCCGTCGTATCGGTGCGGTCAAGGAAGGTGACGAGGTGGTGGGTAATGAAACCCGCGTCAAGGTCGTTAAAAATAAGGTGGCGCCACCGTTTAAACAGGCGGAATTCCAGATCATGTATGGCCGCGGTATCTACCGCACCGCTGAGGTCATCGACTGGGGTGTGAAGCTGAACCTTATCGACAAGTCCGGTGCCTGGTACGCCTACAAGGGCGACAAGATCGGTCAGGGTAAGGCGAATGCGGCGAAGTTCCTTGAAGACAACCCCGCTCTGGGCAGCGAGATTGAAGGCTTGATCCGGTCACAGTTACTCGACCTCGACGCAAAGAAAGAGGGGGATGCTGCGGCCAAGGACGAAGCAGCCGCTGAGGCCGCTGAAAGCAAGGCCGCCGACTGATTGCATTTTGTCTGGTTTGGGGGGGCGAAAGCCTTCCCAGGCGATCTATCTGAAAGTCATAGGCACACGTACGCACGGGCAAAGGCCAATGGCTGCGCCGGAGAAGCGGATCTGCCAGTAATCTCCGCCGGTGTCCTCGATACCGGCTTCACTCTCCGGGTGCTGGGGTACCACTTCCCCTTACCACTGCTCCAGCACCCTTTTTTTGCGACGCACTAGCCAGTAATCTTTCCCCGCTATGACGCGCTCATCCCAAGCTCCCCAAAGTCCCCGCAACGCCGCGATGAATCTCCTGGCGCGCCGGGAGCATTCCCTCAGCGAATTACAGCGAAAGCTCGCCCGTCGATTCGACAGGGAAGAGCTGGATGCCGCCCTGCAAAAGCTGGCTGATGAAAATCTGCAAAGTGATGAGCGTTTTGCCCAGAGTTTTACCCGGGAACGCATGCTCCGCGGTGTCGGTCCCCTTCGTATTGAATCGGAACTCCGTCAGCGGGGCGTGCGTTCATCGTATATTGATCACGCGATAGCCTTTGTGCCCACTGAAGAGGGTCTCACCTGGCGTGGTGTTGCCAAAGACGTGTTGGAGCGCAAATTTGGCTGCGAACCACCAGCGGATCTGGCGGAGAAAGCCCGCCGTTTGCGTTTCCTCGGCTATCGCGGTTTTGGCGAGGAAGCGGCGGGCCTGGTACCGGATCTTGCTTAGGCGTCCGTCGCCGGTCCCTGCTCTGATGACAGGATACGAATAGGCAGGGGCTCCGAGGCATCCAGATGAACGTCGCGCTGAGGGAAGGAGATGCTGATGCCCGCCGCGTTGAACTCCCGATAAATGATTTGTCGCAGCTCCGTTGATACCCGTGGGTAATCCCGCAGCGCGTAGCAGCGGAGCCAGAGCACCAGCGCGTTGTCGCCAAAGTCCTCAAAGCTGACGTAGGGCTCGGGTTCATCAATGATTTCCGGGTGAGCGAGAGCTACTTCACGGAGTTTTGCCATCGCGGCGTCAACGTCCGATCCATAGGCAACGCCGATGGGGATTACCAGCCGAAGCTTGGAATTACTCAGGGACCAGTTGGTGACCACGCTGGTAATCAACTCCTTGTTGGGAATCATCAGTTCTTTCCCTTCAAAGGTTTCGATCACCGTCGCGCGGGCGTTGATGCGCGTGACAACGCCATCAGCACCGCCCGCATGAATGATGTCGCCCACGCGTATGGGACGTTCGAACAGCACGATAAGACCGGAGATGAAGTTGGCGACAATTTCCTGCAAACCAAAGCCAATACCGACGCCAAGCGCGGCAACCAGCCATTGAACCTTTTCCCACTGGAAACCCAGCATAACCAGGGCGGTGGAGAGACCCACGCCCAAAACCAGGTACTGCATGAGCATGCCCGCTGCGTAGCGACTGCCGGGGGTCACATTGGTCCACTCCGCCAGCACGACATTGACCAGGGGCGGCAGATGACGGGTGATCAGCGATGTCACGGCAATAATGATCAGCGCCAATAGAAGCACAGACAGCGTGATGGCCCGGAGCTCACCGTCGGGCAGGGTGGCGTCGGTGGTCGTCCAAAGGGTGATGGAGTCAAAGATGGAGAGCGCGGGAAGTGCCGGCGCCCAGATCCACCACAAAAGCGCCCCCAGGGTGAGGAGGCGGGTTACCACCAGCAGTTTTGAGTAGGCCTCGGAGAGGGAGGACACCGCCTCCATGTCGCTGTTTTCGGGCTCTTCCCCCTCGTCGCTGTCCTCATTCTCCGCCCGATTACGAAGTTCTTCCCGGGCTTTGCGCTCCAGTCCCGTGCGGAAAATGATCAGTAAGCGCTGGAGAATGTTGGCCACAAGCAGCGTGCCGGTGACGGCTGCGACAGAGCCCGACAGTGCTCTTAAATAAAGGTGCGCGGCAAAGAGTTGACCGCTGAGGTGCATAAAGACAATCGATGCTGCTATCAGGGCGCCGATTTGCAGGCTGTAGCGGAGAATACGGTCGTAATGGAATTCTCCCGATCGCAGCATGCGCAGGAGCACGATGAATATGAAGCTTGCCGTTGCCAGGCTGCCAGCTGCTGCCAGGGAGCCGCCGCTGTCTGTAGGAGAGGCGGCTCTGCCCAGAATGGTGACGGCGACGGAGGAGGTGACGGCCACCACAAACCATGGAAGATCACGGGTAGCGGCATCGACCCGGGTGTTGTTCCATTTTAGCAGGCGGCGGCCCAGACCCAGGCGATCGGCCATACGCCGGAGACTGTCGAGGACAAAAAGAATCATTCCCGCGGAAGCCAGGGCACGTCCCATGCCCATCATGACGGGGTCACCCGACGCCGCAATGTAAAACCCGCGGCCCGCAAGAAGCAGCAAACTGGGTAGGGCCAGGGCCGCCAAAAGGGTCAGCGCCAGCGTTTTGAAGATCAGAGAGGCGCTCTCGTCTCGCGGCCTGATGGGTTTACCGAGTGTATTGTCCAGGCTGTTAGTGATTCTGCGATGCTGCAGGGCGCTCAGACAAAACACCAGTAGAACCAGGAACAGGGGGTCGCTGACGATTTTCTGCCACTGCTCCTTTAAGCGGAGCAGAGGGCGGGATCTCACCAGGGTGTGAAGCTGTTGGGGGACTCGTTTGGGGTCTGCATAGGCGTAGTTGCGCACCCAGAGCAAATTGGCGGTGAGCAGGGTTTCGTAATTGCCGACGAGGGTCGCCAGCTCTTCGTTGGTCTGGTTGGCGTCAACCAGAAGGCTGAGGAGCGTGTTTCCCGCCTGCATGTTTTCCTGAAGCAGCTCCCGGCGCTGGAGATAAAGACGTTCCGCATTGCGTTTCTCCGCAGCGCCCCAGGATGCCATGTCGCCGAAAGTCGCCACGAGAAAACCACTGCGATCGCCCAGTTCCCGCAACGCCTGCTCTGTGTCGATGGCCTGTATGGATACGGAGGCAATTTGCTCGTTACGATCGGAGTTCCGACTGAGAATTACCCGCGGATCGGGAAGGCTGGCCAGCCGCGTCAGCATCACTTCTCCGAGTTTTGATTCCAGGCCCGCAACGTTAAGGCGCCGCTCCGTGAGATTTCCGTCCTGCTTAATCTCCTCAATGCCCTTCCGCGTCGCCGCGACGCGCTGACGGGTCTCCTCAATCTGCGTTGTGAGGGACTCGAAGCTGCTCACCAGGTTGAGGTTTTCTCTGGCCATGGCCTGGAGTTCCGGCCGTGCGCCGCTCAGTTGCGACAGGAACCGGCGCGCTTCCGTGGCACGCTGGGTCGCTGCGCCCTGGCGCTTTTTCGTAGCGGCCTCCAGGAGTTGAGCGAGGAGGGTGTCCGCTTCGGCAATCGCCGCATCCAGCCATGCGATGCGCGCCGTGCGAATGCTGTTAAGCGTCGGCCCGCTGCGCAGACGCAGCTCCAAAAGGGATTGCTCGGCGTCCAGGGACCGGTGGTGAATAGACGCAGCCAGATTATCGATACGATCTGCAATGTCTGATTCGTCCGCCTCACTGGCAATCCGGGGTGGATCGTCCGCGCGCCGGCGGCTGATCTCCGCCACTCGATCTCGCGCTGCTGTCTCGGTCTTTGCGACGTTGGAAAGGGCATCCAGCGCTTCACTGCGCTCCTGGGCCCAGGCATCCCTCTGGCTTTGGACGATGCTGATTTCCGTTTCTATGTTTGCCAGTGAGGGGTTCTCCCCCAGGCGTCGCTGAATGCTCGCAGGGGCATTCTGAATGTCGCGCATGCGCTCCTTGTAGTCGGCAATCAGACGGTCGCTGTTTTGCAGCTTGTCTTCCAGCTCGCTGCGGGCAGCCTTAAATTGCTCGAGTTTGGCGCGATCCTGGGCAGCAGCCTGCAGCTTTTCTGACAACGCCGCACGGCGCTCGTCATTGATGGCGAGGTCCTCACTGAGTGCCGTTTGAAGGCCTTCCAGAGTGTCTGCGGCCTCCAGATCCTGGGCGCGGAGCTGGGAGGCGAAGAGTCCGCTGAGGATCAGCAAGGCTAATGGCCAGAAAAAGTGCCGGGACGCTCCGCCCGGCAGGGCGGCGCGCTGGAGCTGTGTCCGAATCATCGTGTATCCGTCAGTAGTTGAGGAGTGCGTCCCGGAGACGCGCCGCCCACTGTTGCAGGGCTTCGGTGTTGGCCGGTCCCGTTCGCAGAAGCTGCTTGTGAAGATCGCTGGCATTTTCAAGTTGAGGATCGGCGTAGGCCCAAAGAGCGCCCTTGCTTACCAGAGCCGGAGGTTGCTCCCGGGTGGGGGCTGCAATAATGTTATCCAGCGCAGCAATGAGCGTGTTGTCCAACGCGTCGGCCGGGTAGCCAAGGGCCGCGTAGGCATCCTGAATGAGCTCCCGCTGATCGTGAAAAAGAGACGCCAGCGTGTCGACGGGTAGCGCGGTGATCGCAGCTACCAGTTTGTCGTAGCGGCGATACCCCTCTGTGTCGACAGCGTAGTCGGCACCTTCCTGGGTTGTTTTAAAAGCGCCCGAGGGTCGTGCCATGTTGCTGGTACGTGTGGGGACCAGTCCCCGGGCGAGCTGATCCAAGCTGCTGACACCGCGATCCAGGAGGTAGGGCGCAGCGTAGGCGGTGCCCAGAGGCGCGGGAGCGGACAGTCCTGCAGCGCGCACGTCTTCCCGTAACTGCGCATCGAGCTCTTCCGGTGTCGGTGGAGGAGGCGGCGTTTCCGCGTTCTGGGCAAGAGGCGTTTCCTCCGGCTCCGCACTCGCCACTTCTTCAGTTTCAGCCTGGGGAATATCGGGCGCAGCCAGGATGCTTTCCTCCGGTGTAGGCCGGGGAGCTGTCACCGGGCGTAGGGTCGGCTGCTCATTCATCGCCGGGGTGGCTGCGGGTTCCGCGGCCTCTTCTTCGCTGTCGCCGGGCATAAGCAGATAAGCGCCCCCCGCGAGAATGATGACTGCAATGGCGGTGACGAGTGTCTGGGTGCTGTGGCGGCCTGATCCTTCGTTGGTGCTGATACGGTCATCACGGTCGGCTTGCATACGGGCTCCCTTGAATCAAATTGGCTTGGCTGTTTGCTCCGGGCATTCTAGGCGACATTCTAAGCGACTTTCTTATCCGCTTTCTTATCCGCTTTCTCAGTCGCTTTCTCAACCACCCTCTCGCACTCTCTCAACCACTCTCTCAGCAATTCTCTTATCGTCAACGGGGGGCGCTTTTTGTGCCGGGTCTTTGCCGCGTGGCTCGCGTTCCCTGAGAGCCTTTTTCTGTGACCCCTATCACTAGGGCAACGGGAGCGCACAATGGTTCAAAAGCCTGTGCCGGGTAGAGCTGTTGAGGCTATGCAGCGCTGGCAAGTCCTCGCCTTAGAGGCGCCGCGGTTTCTCCTCAGGCTTGGCGTAGGCCATGCGTTGCACCAGGGTGCTGCGGTAGTAACTGTCCAGGCCCGCAATAGCAACGGAGTCTGCGAGGGATGGATCCAGGGCGCCGTCGTCGTTAATCGCGTCGCCGGGGACGTCCAGCGTCAGGATTTCGCCAATGACCATATGGGTGCCATTGATTGCCAGGGGAATTTCTTCCCGGATTTCCATCCCCATACGGACGACGGACTGCGACAAAAAGGGCGCCGAGAAGCCTTCCAGCCAGAGTTCATTCAGCCCTGTAGCGGCAAATTCCGACACTTCGCCGGGGTAACGTGCGGCAGTCTGATGGGCAGCGTCGATGATGTCGCCGTGGACATGGTTAACCGTGTACTGACCCGTTTCGCGAATATTGTCCAAGGTGTGCCGTTCCGTATTGTCCGGCCGGAAAATCAGGGCCAGGAGCGGCGGATTCGAGCCGATGTGCACCAGAGAACTCATGATCGCGAGGTTACTGACGCCCTCAGCGTTCACCGTGCCCACGAGGTTCGCCGGCTTGTATCCCGTGATCGAGTTGATTAGGGCCGCCCGGCGCCGGCGTTCAAGGGCGTTTATGTCACTGCTATTGAGGTGCATGCTTGCTCTCGTCAAATTGCTTGCCATAGAGTCGTCGATAGCGCCAGCGGGCCCACAGGGTGTAGACCACATCGACGACGTGTCGGATCACCGGCCATCGCAGGACGCTCAGGATCCGACCGTGGCGCGTCCCTTCCCAGGCTGCGACATTGGCGTCGGCGCTTTGCAGCCATACCCCGTCGGCACGACGGAGATGGAGCACACGCAAGAGTTGATCCTTGTCGGGCGCGGCGTTTTGACTCAACGGGTGTGGGGGTTGTGGATCCTGATAAGCTTTTCCTGAATCGTCTTCTTGTAAGGCTTCCCGGGAACCCCGGAGAGGCCCTTCGCCGTCGGCAAGGTCGTGGATATCCACGATCTGCAGGGCATCGCCGCGGGTTTTGCGCAGCTGGGCTATTTCGCCCGCACACAGGGGGCACTGCCCGTCGTAAAACAGCGTATCTTTGCTGGGGTTCACGTCCATGTACTTACTCTGGAAAATATTGCCATTGAGAGCTTGTGGGGTCCATGGGGTTATGAGTATTCAAAAAACGAGACGATCGACGCCTGCTAAGCGTTCGTCACCATTGCCTTATCTCAGGCGGTGGAATCGCCACCACCGGCGGAGCAGTCATCGTTGGGACCGCAGCTGGAGAGCCCGAGCCAGCCCCAGAGATAACAGCGGCCAAAAATACTGTTCCATAGCAGGGCAAAGGCGATAAGCACCGCACCTCCCTGAGCAAGGCCAAAGCGCTCCGAGCTCAAAATCCAGCCCACGACAATGACTGCCAGTGCGAAACGTATAACTCTCTCTACAGTCCCTATATTCCGATTAATCATGTTTAACACATGTCTTGCAGGTTCAACTTGTAGGGATATACGGTCGCCTCAGGCAGCCGGATGGCTTATATCCGACTAATTTAGTTGGTTTTTTTAGCGAGGGTAGGTGGAGTCCAGGCGGTTCAGGGTTTCCTCAAACTCTGCGCAAATCTCAGCGAGAATGTCGGCGACGGGCCGGACCTCATCAATACGCCCACAGACCTGGCCCGTGAGGGGGATCGCGGATTCCATGTCGCCACCAAAATACAGGTCCCGGGGATTGCCGAATTCCGCCATGGCGTTCACATCGGGCTGTTTTTCCAGGGCGCTGGTGCGTTCGGTTCTCAGAGCGCGCAGTCCCGGTGATTGAAAACGGTTGAGAAAGACGGTGTCGGTCTCTTTTGCGCTGACGATCGCCTGTTTCCAGTTGTCATGCACGGGAGATTCCAGCGCCGACACCATGCGTGTGCCCAGCTGCACGCCCTCGGCACCCAGGGCGAAGGCTGCGGCCATGGAGCCGCCGTCCACAAAACCCCCGGCGGCAATGATAGGTACATCGACTCTGGAACGGACAAGGGGCAGGAGCACCATGCTGGCGACGTCCTGGGGATTCTTGAAGCCACCCCCCTCGCCACCTTCTACGATAAGACCATCAACGCCGTACTCCACGGCCTTGACCGCTGCTTTGAGGTTGGGAACGACATGGAAGACCGTCAGCCCCGCAGACTTCAGCAACTCCGTGTAGCGCTCGGGTGAGCCCGCGGAGGTGGTCACAAAGCGCACGCCCTGATCGATGATGAATTGCGCGATATCCGGATCCCGGACAAAGGCCTGGGCGATATTGACTCCAAAGGGCTGGTCCGTAAGTTCACGCATGCGCAGAATTTCTTCGCGGATGACATCCAGCTCCCCCGAGGAAGTTTCAATGATGCCCAGTCCGCCGGCATTGCACACTGCCGACGCCAGTTGTGAGCGGGCGATCCAGCCCATGGGCGCCTGGACGATGGGGAGCTTGGCGCCGGTCATTTGCGTGACGCGGTTATCAAATTTCATAGCGTGGTTTCCTTAGCCAATCCTTAAAAAATCTGAGATCGGCAGTCTTGTAATGATGATTGTTCCTGAGCTTACAGACAGGGTTCACAGGCTACCCCGGCGGAGCCATCAGTTATCGATGTCTGCCAGAACCCGTGCCTGTGCTGCAGCAACACGCGCTACGGGCACGCGGTAGGGGCTGCAGCTGACGTAGTCGAGGCCCAGATCATGGCAGAAGCGGATTGAGCGGGGGTCGCCCCCGTGTTCGCCGCAGATGCCGTACTTGATACCTTTTTTCGCCTGCCGTGATTCCTGCACCGCCATGCGCATGAGTCGGCCCACGGCTCGCTGATCCAGGGACACAAAGGGGTCATCCTCAATGATCTTGGCGTCAAGGTATTGAGGAATAAAGCGCCCCGCATCATCCCGGGAGAATCCGTAGGTCATTTGCGTGAGATCGTTGGTGCCAAAACTCATAAATTCCACCGCGGAAGCCAGGCGATCGGCGCCCAGGCAGGCTCTGGGGGTTTCCATCATGGTGCCGATCTTGTAGCGCAGGGATACAGACTTCTCCTTGGTGACCTTGGCAATGCCCCGATCAATGACCTCACTGATCAGGCGGATCTCCCGCACGTTAACCACCAGAGGAATCATGATTTCAGGCAGGGGATTCAGCCCCTCTTCCCGGGCCTGCAGCGCAGCACCGATGATGGCGCGGACCTGCATGCGGGTGATCTCCGGATAAACCACGGAGAGACGGCAGCCGCGAAAGCCCAGCATGGGATTGACCTCCGCGAGGTCGTTGCGGGCCTGGTGTATCTCCGCAGGATCCTTGTTCAGCCTTTCCGCCAGGGCTTCCGCATCGGCTTCATCGTGGGGCAGAAACTCATGGAGGGGCGGATCCAGCAGGCGGATGGTGACCGGGAGTCCATCCATCACGCGGTAAAGCTCGAGCATATCCGCGTGCTGAAACTCCTGGAGTGTTGCGAGATGGCGTTTTCGCTCCTTGCGGTCCGTCGACAGAATCATGGCGCGCATGTGATCGATGCGATCGCTGGCAAAGAACATGTGCTCCGTGCGGCATAGGCCGATGCCCTCGGCCCCGAGCTCTCGTGCTTTAGCTGCGTCCTCGGGCGTTTCAGCGTTGGCCCGAACCTTCAGGCGGCGATGTTTATCTGCCCAGGACAGCAGGGTTTGAAAGTCGTCGGAGGTGCTGGCCTCCACTTTGGGGATGTCGCCGAGCATGACGTCACCCGTGGCGCCATCAAGGGTCACGGTATCGCCGCGCTTGATAACCGTACCGTCGGATGCCGTAGCTGTTCCGTCCTGCACGGAGACCCGCAGCTCACCGCAGCCGGTGATCGCACAGACACCCATGCCCCGGGCCACCACCGCCGCGTGAGAGGTCATGCCGCCGAGTTCCGTGAGAATCCCCTCAGCGACGCGCATACCGTGAATGTCTTCGGGGGTGGTTTCCCGTCGTATGAGGATCACCTTCTTGCCGTCGGCTTCTACGCTCACAGCTTCGTCCGCGGAGAATACCGCCACGCCCGTCGCGCCGCCGGGGCTGGCTGGGAGGCCGCTTGCAACCACGGTTCGCTCAGCATCGGGGTCCACCATGGGGTGCAGGAACGACTGCACGTGTTCCGGCGAAACGCGCAGGAGGGCTTCCTTTTCGTTGATCATGCCCTCGCGCACCATGTCCACGGCGATTCTTACGGAGGCCCGCCCCGTGCGTTTGCCGCTTCGGGTCTGCAGGAGATAAAAGCGTCCTTCCTGCACCGTGAACTCGATGTCCTGCATGTCACGATAGTGGGACTCGAGCAGGGCCTGGGATTCGAGCAATTCCTTGTAGGCGTCGGGCATGCGTTCTTCCATGGCATCCACGGAGAGGGGGGTGCGGATGCCTGCAACAACGTCTTCGCCTGCGGCGTTAAACAGGACTTCGCCAAAGAAATGACGCTCCCCCGTCGAGGGGTTGCGCGTGAAGGCAACGCCGGAGCCCGAGTCATCGCCGAAGTTGCCAAAGACCATGGATTGCACGGTGACAGCGGTGCCCAGGGAATCAGGAATATTATTCATCTCCCGATACACATTGGCCCTGGGGGTATGCCAGGACTGGAACACCGCTTCCACCGCCAGGCGCAGCTGTTCGAAAGGATCCTCCGGAAACTTGACCATGGTTTTAAAAGTGGCGATCACCGCCTGCCAATCCTCAGCCTCCATGGCGACGTCTGTCTCGTAGGCCTTGGCCTGTTTATAGTCCTCGATGACCTGTTCCATGGCGTGAGTGTCTGCCCCGAGCACTACGTCGGCGAACATCTGAATAAAGCGGCGATAACAGTCGTAGGCGAAACGGGGGTTGTCAGTCTTACGCGACAGGCCCTCGGCAATCTCGTCGTTGATACCGAGGTTGAGAATAGTGTTCATCATGCCGGGCATGGAGATGGGGGCTCCGGAACGCACGGAAAACAGCAGAGGGTTTTCCGGATCACCGAAACGCGTGCCCATTTGCTTTTCTACCAGATCCAGGGCGACGCGATACTCCTGTTCGAGAAGCGTCGGCAGCTTGTTGCCGTTTTCAAAGTACTCGCGGCAGGTGGGTGTTGTAATCACAAAGCCAAAGGGCACGGGCAATTTCAATGCCGTCATCTCACAGAGGTTTGCACCCTTGCCACCGAGGAGGTCCCGGTCGTCTTTACTGCCCTCAGAAAACAAATAAACGCGCTTCGCCATGGACTGTTTTTTCCTTTGTTCGTTGGCCCCAGGGTAGCCATCTTACCCGACCTTGCTTCACCGCTCCCTGTCAACAGCCATAAATGTGAATGATCCACGCTGAGGGCGTTGACCCTGTGTGTCAGCCGTATGAGAATTGACATTGTCAACATAACTCAAAAAAGGTGACCCCCATGCCCGCTCTAAAATCTCTCAAAGCAATTCCCGCCGCACTTGCTGCCGCCGGCTTTGCCGCATCCGTGTCTTTGCCCGCCATGGGGCAGGGTGCGGGAATGCTCGAGGAAGTGATCGTGACCGCTGCCAAGCGTCAGCAGACACTGCAAGAGATTCCCATCGCCGTATCCGTTGTGACCGCAGAGGCCATTGAGCAGTCCCAGGTACTGGATGTGAAGGACCTGCAAACCCTGGTGCCCAGCCTCCGTGTTACCCAGCTCCAGGGGAGTGCCCAGACCAACTTCATCATTCGTGGTTTTGGGAATGGCGCCAACAACCCGGGCATCGAGCCCTCCGTCGGTGTGTTCATCGATGGTGTGTACCGCTCCCGTGTGGGTAGCGCCCTGAACGACCTGCCCAAGCTGGAGCGAGTCGAGGTGCTTCGCGGCCCCCAGAGCACCCTGTTTGGTAAGAACGCATCTGCCGGGGTTATCAACGTGGTCACCGCCAAGCCAGACCTCCTTGGCCACAGCGGTGAAGTCGGCGTCACCGTCGGGAACTACAACCAGAAAATTGTGAAGGGTTATCTGACCGGTCCGATCTCCGACAATCTGGCCTTCAGCGTTTCGGGTGGCATGAACCAGCGTGACGGTTATTACGACAACCTCGAGTTGGACACCAAGCAGAACGAAATCAATCGCTGGAATATGCGCGGCCAGCTGCTGTGGAATCCCACAGACCGCATGGAGGTTCGCTTTATTGCCGACGCCGACAGCCTTGATGAGGTGTGTTGCGGCGTCGCAAACCTGGTGAACGGCCCCACGGGCGCTCTGGTGCAGGCCCTGGGCGGTAACCTCGTCCCTGAAGAGCCTTTTGCTTACGAAGGTTTCTACGACTTTGATCCGCAGAACCGTATTGATACTCAGGGCGTGTCCATGCAGATCGATTACGACTTTGATAGCTTTACCCTGACATCGATCACCGCCATGCGAAAGCTCGAGCAATTTGATCTGGGGGATGTGGATTACACCAGTGCCCGTCTGGTCACCCCGGATGCGGCAAACCAGCGAGATCTGGAGATTGATACCTTTACCCAGGAATTGCGTCTGACCTCAGCGACGGACGGTCCCCTGC
Organism: Congregibacter litoralis KT71; assembly: GCF_000153125.2. Taxonomy (NCBI): domain Bacteria; kingdom Pseudomonadati; phylum Pseudomonadota; class Gammaproteobacteria; order Cellvibrionales; family Halieaceae; genus Congregibacter; species Congregibacter litoralis. The sequence continues at coordinate 2,871,168 of NZ_CM002299.1, read as the reverse complement.
AATGGATGGTGGGCGCCTTCTATTTCACGGAAGAGCTCGAGTCTGACGGTGCCTTCGGTTATGGCGATCAGTTCCGTGCCTACGCCGATGGACTTACCGGTGGTGGTGTTTCTGGGGTAGAGGCAGCCCTGGGACCCATCCTGGGTATACCCGCCGGGACCTTCTTTGCAGAGGGAGCGGGTTTCCCCAGTGAAGTAGCGACCCTCGATGACGACACGCTCTCGCTCTTTGCGCAGATTGATTACGACATCACCGATGCGATGACCCTGACTCTGGGTGCAAACTATACCGAGTCCCGGAAAGAAGCATCCGTGAACATCGTCTCTACGGACGTGTTTTCTTCGCTGCCCCTGGGTGCTTTCGGCCTTGAAGCTCTCCAGCCTCTGCAGTTCCTGCCGCCTTTCCTGAGCTTCCCCAACGCCGTGGAAGATGGCGAGACAGACGACGATGACATCACTTACACCGTGCGTCTTGCCTATGACCTGACGCAAAACATCAACGTCTATGCGGGTGTGAGCACCGGTTTCAAGGCATCGTCCTGGAACCTTTCCCGCGACTCCCGGCCTTTCCCGGAAGATATTGCGGCGCTGGGCGCGGCGGGGTTGTTAGTACCTAACCTGACTTCGGGTACCCGTTACGCCGGACCCGAGGAGTCCACCGTCTACGAAATCGGCCTGAAAGCTGAATTCGATACCGTCAGCGTGAACATGGCGATCTTCGACCAGACCATCGAAGGTTTCCAGGGTAACGTCTTTACGGGCACGGGCTTTGTACTGGCGAATGCCGGTGAGCAGTCCACCGACGGTTTAGAACTCGATGTGAACTGGGCACCCATTGATGGCCTGCGTCTCTCCTTTGCGGCCACGTGGCTGGATCCTCTTTACGATGACTTCCAAGGCGCGACGGGTCCCGACGGTCCTATTGATCTCTCCGGAGAGCAGCCCTCGGGTATTCCCGAGCTGTCGACCAATACCTCAGCCACCTACAACTTCAATATTGGCAACGCCATGTCCTACGCGCGCATCGAGCACGTGTACGAGGAAGAAGTGCAGGCGGTGGACAATATCTCCGCTGATGTCGCTTCCCGGGAAATCAATATGTTCAACGCCAGCTTTGGTATGACCTTCAGCAACGGCGTGGAGCTGAATTTCTGGGGTCGTAACCTGAATGGCGATGAGTATCTGCTTTCCGCGTTCCCATCCGTGGCGCAGGCAGGCAGCATCAGTGGCTATCCCAACCAGCCGCGCACCTACGGTGCAACGCTCAAGTACAGCTTTGAATAAGCGTTAGATGTAAAAAAGCCCCGTCAGGGGCTGCCTTTCGGGGCTGTTTTGTAAGTTTAGAAAAAAGGGCGATCAATGGATCGCCCTTTTTTTATTTCACCATGACTCCAGCACCGTACTTCGCTGGACTACGCCTAAGCTCGCTACAGCAGGTTTATCAATAACTTAGGCTAATTCATCATATGCCGGTGCTTTCCGAAACTTGACCCGGCTTCCATCCGCTTGGCTCCTAACAGGCTCCTGGAAACGGGTCTTTCCAAGGAGTCAGCTATGGCTAAGATCAAGCTCACCAAGTCCGCAGTCGATGCGGCAAAACCTCAGACGCAGCCCGTTGAGCTGCGTGATACCCTCGTCCCCGGCTTCCTCTGCAAGATCACGCCTGCCGGTCGCAAAGTCTTCATGCTCCAGTACCGGACAAACGCCGGTGAGCGGCGCAAGCCCGCATTGGGTCTGTATGGAGAACTGACGGTCGATCAGGCTCGCTCATTGGCGCAGAGTTGGTTGGCTGATGTTCGCCGGGGTGGCGATCCAGGAGCTGCCAAGGCGGAAGCGCGCAAAGCGCCCACCGTCAAGGAACTGTGCGTGAAGTTCATGGAGGACTACTCCAGGCACCGCAACAAACCCAGTACTCAGAGGGGCTACCAAGGCAATATTGACCGCAACATCATCCCAATCCTGGGTCGTTTCAAGGTAAAGGATGTGAAACGTGCCGACGTGGCGACAATGATGAAGAAGCTCGATTATAAGCCAGGCGAGGCCAATAAAGCTCTGTCCGTCCTGCGTAAGATGTTCAACCTTGCTGAGATTTGGGGGTACCGCCCGGATGGCTCGAACCCGTGCCGACACATTCCGCTGTACACCGGTGGCAAGACAACCCGGCTCATTACTGACGGAGAGATGGCCAAGCTATTCAAGCACCTCGACCAAGTTGAGGCTGAACGCTTAGTGCCTTATGTCATCCCGCTGGCAATTCGTCTGCAATTCGAGTTCGCTGCCCGGCGTTCTGAAATAGTGCTGCTTGAATGGGAATGGATTGACCTGGAGAACCGCCGGGTGGTCTGGCCCGACAGCAAGACCGGTGGTATGTCAAAACCCATGAGCGAGGAAGCCTATCGACTGCTTTCCACGGCACCTCGACAGGAAGGCGGACGTTATGTGCTGCCATCGCCGCGTAACCCGCTCACCCACTTGACCTATGGGGAGTATTACGGCGGCTGGACCCGTACACTCAAGGCGGCTGGCGTCACTCACGTCGGCACGCATGGCATCCGACATCGCTCGGCCACAGACATCGCCAACTCGGGTATTCCAGTCAAAGTCGGTATGGTACTGACAGCGCACAAGACTGTGACCATGTTTATGCGCTACATCCATACCGAGGATGATCCGGTTCGTGAGGCGGCCGAACTCGTAGCGAACCGGCGTAAGACAATTATAGGGGCTCCGCGTGTCAAGGGAGCCTCAGTATGAGCAGGGTCGGTGTACAGGTTTGCCGCTCAATAGTCGCAATAGCGGTGCGACTATTGATCGTGGGCGACCATTGGGGGCTCCTGCGAGGGATAGACAATCATGCCCGTTACGGGTATAGTTATTGGGGTGGATGTGTATGAATGTCTTGAAGCGAAAGGATTTTGCGCGGTGGCAAGCGGGCGAGAAACTGTCCGATACGGCCCTGTGCAAGGCGGTCCAGGAAATGGAGAACGGGCTAATTGATGCCGACTTGGGCGGCCACCTTTATAAGAAGCGGGTAGCTCGCCCTGGTGCGGGTAAGAGCGGTGGCTACCGCACCTTGTTATCGGCCCGTGTTGGCCGCCGTTATGTATTCCTGCACGGGTTCCCGAAAAGCGACAAGTCGAACATCACGCGGGAAGAGAAAAAAGCGCTGCAATATGCCGGCAAGGTATTTCTAGAGCTGTCGGCTAAGGAATTGGTGAAGGCATTGCAGGCTGGTGTTCTATTGGAGGTATGTTGTGACAAGTAAAATCATTGAATCCTTGCGCGGTGATCTGGCTGCATTGCAAGACGCTGGCGCGATCAGCAAAGTGACGATGCGTGAATTCGACGCGATCTGCCCACCGCCGGTGCGCGAGTTCAGCGCGGACGACATCAAGCGTCTGCGTGAAGCGTTGCATTTCAGTCAGCCAGTGTTCGCCCATCACCTGCACACTACGGCTTCGACGGTACGCAAGTGGGAACAGGGTGAAACGCACCCAGCAGGCCCGGCGCTCAAGCTACTTAACGTCATCGCCGACAAGGGTTTGCAGGCCATTATCTGATGAATGTGCGACGGAGGTACAGATAGTGGCTTCACAAATTGCCCCGTTCAGCTCCCAGCACCTGGAAGCTGCCTGCCGCGTCCTTGCCGACACCGCACAAGGTCTGACTGGCACGCAGATCGGGCGGTTGTTACAAGAGGTCCAAGTAGCCGACTCATCCCCAGACATGACCAAGTGGAAACGGCTGTTCAATGCGTTGGCTGGCGCGCAGAACCAGCATAAGGTTGGTAACCATCTCATCATGTTCATCAATCGCGCGATGAATCCGGTGAGCTATGCCAGTAATCCTGGAGCATTCGCGTGGCGCCGAGATGAACTCAATGTTGTCTTGGCCTTTTCGGGTTTCTACGTGCGTGAAGACGGCAAAGTTGGATATGCCGATAAGGCCAATACGCTGGATGAGGCCCGAGCCCGAGCCGGGCGCCTCAAGGCGGCGCTGGAAAGTCGGACTGTGCATGCAGAAGTCCTGAACTACTGTCGTGCGGAGCTAATGGAAGAGAACTATTTTCACGCAGTCTTTGAAGCAACCAAGGGCGTCGCCGAGCGGATTCGCCAGCTCTCAGGCCTGAGCGGCGATGGTGCTGACCTTGTGAATAAGGCTTTTGCGGGCCAACAACCCGTTCTTGCCTTAAAGACACTTACCTCGGAGTCCGAAAAGAGCGAACAGAAAGGTTTTGCAAACCTGCTGGTCGGTCTGTTTGGAGCGGTACGCAATCCGCTTGCCCATGCTGCGAAGACGAATTGGCCGATGTCCGAACAAGACGCCCTGGACATCCTGACGCTGGTGTCACTGATTCACCGCAAGCTGGATGGCGTCACGAGGCTTGCTGCTGTGCCTGCGTAAAGGGGGAGCCAATGGACGAGGCGATTGTTGTTTTTTCCCGGAAAGGGCTTTTCCAGACCACGATTGCGGCACGTGACGTCCGTAGCCGGGAACATGCGCGCAAGCTTTGGCCATTGGTCTCTTCCGATGGATCGCGGCAAATGGTGACGTGGGTCAGTCCTTCCTTTGAAAATGGCAAATTGCGCCGACGATCCCATTTTCGAGTACTGCCTACTCAGCACACCTTTAAGCCTAAAGCTCACTTCGACGATGAAGAAGCTAACCGATGGAGTGCTATTCAGGAAAGCCCTGAACACCGGCGGGCGAAAGAACTTGTCGCGGACGAGCTCTCAAGGCGCTTGCGTGCTGGGCTTGCAATGCCCTGGTCGTTCAGCGATTTGGATTCATCGGATTATCCGCTGGAGGGGAACTTGCTGCTTGGCGCCGACCGAGTGGCAACTGAGCATCCTCTAGAGACGCCTTTCGGCAGCAAGTTCCGGCTCGATGTGGCTGTGCTTGGACCGCCGGTCCAGGCTGAACCGATGGTGCTTGGCGGTGTTGAAATCGAACTTGGCCACGCCTTTGACGGTCGGAAGGCGCTGATCGGAAAGTCTCTCGGCTTCCCACTCATCTCCATCGATATCACCGAAATGACCCTGCCCGAACTTACTCCGAAATGGGCACAGAAAGTGTTGACGGCAACCACCCGTAACCATGAACAAGGGCGACGACAGACCTACATCTATATCCATGACTTGCTATACCCACTCTATGCGCAATTGCCGGCGTTTCTCGACGACGATCAGCGCCATCAGTTCCTCGTGTTTGCCGACGATAAAACGCTGAACAAGCTGGTGAGCTGGATGAATCTCCTGGCCGAAAAGCTGGAGTATCCGAAAGGGACGGTTGCTGTGGCGATAGTCAACGGTAAGAACGACCAGGCCCGCAAGATGCTGGAGCGTGCCGGGCAGGTCGTCGGTCCTGATTGGAAGGACTTTAATGATCAGAAATGTCTCCGCTTGACCCTTCCTCGCCCCAAGGGGCCAGCAGATCTTCAGGCGCACCGTTTCCACATGACCATGGCGCGTATCCTGCTATCGCATACCGATGCCCTTGTTGGCTATAAGTATTGCAACGGTGTTGACAATAATCACCCCGAAGACGATGTCTGGGTTGCGAAGCGATGGATCGCCAATGAAAAAATCTTTTCCGAGCACCGTGTACTACCGAAGCGATTGGCCGAGCCGGTCAATAGATTGATCGCCGTAGTTTCGGATCTCAGACATAATCACGCTGCGGCCCGCTACGAGGAAACGTCCCGTACCGAACCAAATAATTCTGCAAGCTAAAGCTCGAGTCGAGCCAAATGGCTTGTCTGGAGATTGACTCGAACCTCAGTCTCTAGTTGGTGTTGAGACCCATTCCAATGGTGCTGAAGAAGGCAAAATCGGCAAGCACTCAAACAGGCGTTCTGCATAAACGAACCCCATTCGCCTAACTGCGCTCTTATCGAAATACAATAGCCAGCCAGCAAGTAACGCCATAGAAGTAAGCAACGTCAAGCCTGCGGCAAGCCCCGGCTCTGCAAGATGTGCCGGGACAAAATGGGGCGGTATTACCTGCAGAACTTTTGCAATCACTAATCCGTAGGCGATACCCAAAAGGCACGATACGATGCCAACCGGTTTCATCGCCAGCATATTGCGGTGAAATCCATAGGCAATGTTCTCTTTTAGCAAGAGCTTTTTATTAGAGCGCGTCAGCTCACGAAGCCGCCTGGTTGCACCAATATAGATATCATCCGCCTTGTCAGGGTTTGCTGATTCTTCTTCTGCTGTCGGCATAGCAATACCGAGCTTCTCCGTAATTGCAGTGTGGTAACGTTGTTTGCTGACACTATCAAGAAACCTATCACGATGACGTAACGCGATGGTTGTTGGCATGCCGCCCCATTTTGCAACCAGCATCTCTTCAAGTTTTTTCCCGCGCCCACGAGCAACACTTGCAAGGGCATAAATAGCACCGCAGCCGCCGAGCAGGCCAACCACACCTGTAAGCACAGGATGCTTAGCTCCATAGACGCACAGTAAGGGGACTAACAATGGCAAGGCCACAAGAAGTCCTGGGGTAACGCGCGCTTTACGCTCATAGGGGTCTTTGACCAGTTCGAAAATTGTTGTCATGAAGAGTCAGGCCTGCGTTGTCAATCCATCAATGTAGGGTTGAATTTCATTTCGGTTTTTCAGCGTGATCTGTTGCGTGAGAGGGTCAGGAGCTTCCTTGGTGTGCAAGCCCAAACGCCTCAATGTGTAGTACAGAAATGCTTGGCGGCACGGAAGTTTGACCTCGCCATCTTCCATGCCGTAATCCAATTCCAAGACTCGCCTCTTGGCTGTCGGCAAATCGGGGTGCGGCGCAAGGACAAGCGTCAGTACAGTATGCCAATGCGCATCCTGGCTGAAGTCCACTTGGCTTGCCTCGAAACCGTCGATGCGCAAGATTCGAGCTAGGACAAAATCACTAAAGCGCTGGCGTTTGTGGCAAAACGCGCGCACGTGCCAGCGAAAACCGTCGTTGCCAAGCGCGTGAGGGGACAGCAGGCGAATCGATTCGTCCAAGGACGTCATGGACTGGTAGCTCACCCGAATCGCTTCCTGCTGCCGGATTGCCCGGACTACTGCTTCGACGGTCTGCTCATTGATCGTGCGCCAGGGGGAAGGAGCCCAATCTGTCTCCGGCGCGGAGCCGATGAAGCTGGCCGCCGGCTCGACAACTCCCATTTTCGTCGCCAGCAACTCCGCTAGATAGCGTTGGCCCGAACTTCGTTGGTAAAGCGGGCAAAAACTCGGTGATGCCGTGTAAGTCTTGGAACTGCGGTCGTAAGTCAGGTTGCTCGGTGCCAACTCAGTGTACTTGGCAATATCCAGTGATGCTTGGGGAACCGATATGCCGAAGTGCTCGGTGAGGTCCATGCGGTTAATGCGCCGCTCCCAGCGCAGACGGAAATCAATAAATTGAAGCCTACTCTCCAACCCCCAGCTTAGTCCCTTGGGCTCAGTTGGTTCGACAGTAGTGATAGGGGTTTCTCGCATCGTTACGCCTATAAAGTAGACGGGTATAAAAAATATCCGTATAATAATTATACTCGATTACTTTTCGGCCGTCCACCCGGAGACCTGTATGCCTACAACCATCACGTTTTTCCCCGTCGACAACGGGGACATGACCCTCATCAAATTCGGCGATCTCGACGCGACGACGCTGCTGATCGACATCAACATCCGACAAGACGCCGACGACCCCGATAAGGACGTGCGCGATGTTGCCAAGGACTTGCGCGAACGGCTGAAGAAGGATGAGAACGGCAGGCCGTATGTCGATGCCTTCCTGTTGAGCCACCCGGACCAGGATCATTGCCGTGGTTTGGCGCGGCATTTCTACCTAGGATCGTTGGACAAGTACCCGGATGACAAGAAGGACGACAAGGACAAGAAGATCGTGATCCGCGAGATGTGGTCGTCCCCGATTGTGTTTCGACGCGCCAGCAAGACGCACACCTTGAGTGACGACGCTAAAGCATTCAACACGGAGGCACGTCGACGTGTACAACTGAACCGCGACCAGAACTTCGCCGTTGCAAACGGTGATCGCATTCAGATCATGGGCGAGGACATCGACGGAAAAACTGATGATCTCACCTCGATTTTACGGAAGGTGGACACGCGCTTCTCGACGATCAATGGAAAGAGTTCCGCATTCTTCTCCGCGTTCCTTCTGGCGCCTCTGGATGCCCAGGACGACGACGAAGAGTGCCTGGTCAAGAACCAGTCCAGTGTGATCCTGAACATCACATTGGCCGCTGATGCACAGACGCCAGATGGCGCGAAGTTCCTTACTGGTGGCGATGCTGAGGTATTTATCTGGAACCGCCAGTGGCAGCGCCACAAGGCCGAAGCCGATGCGCTTGAGTACGACATCATGCAGGCACCACATCACTGCTCTTGGCGTTCACTGTCCGAAGACAGTTGGTCTACCCTCCGCGAAAAGGCCAAGCTCGATACCGATGCCCGCAGTGCGCTTTCGCAGACCCGTGACGGCGCTGTCATCGTCACCAGTAGCAAACCGATTAAAGATGACGACAGCGATCCGCCCTGCATCCGCGCAAAGCGTGAGTACGTGGCAATCGTGGACGAGGTAAAAGGCGAGTTCTACTGCACCGGCGAGTACCCGAGCGAAAAATCCGTGGAGCCTCTCGTTTTCACCGTCACCGCTCAGGGGGTGCAGCCTCCATCGAAGAAGGAAGCAGGATCAAAGGCTGCCGCCGTGATCACCTCCGCGCGCACTCCCATGCCGCACGGGTCATCATGACAGACGCCATCGCAGACGCACTGCATCAACTTCAACGTCATCGTGGCTTGATCCGCGTTGGCGAGCCAAAGGCAAGCGGTGTATCGACACAGATAGAGGTCGATGTTGCCGTTCAACTGCCAAGCAGGTCTCGGCGTAACGGCGTCTCCCAAACTGGCGTACGTGCCGTCGAGACATGCGTTCTGGTATTCGATAATGACTGGCCCCTATTCGCCCCCAAGCCCTTCTTGCGTGCAGACTTCCCGCTCAACTTGCCGCACATCAACCCCCATCAGGAAGGCGAGTTGGTCTCGCCGTGCCTGTTCGAGGGGTCGTTGGACGAGTTACTGCATCGGTTTGGTCTGGACGCCATTGTCGACCAGTTGATCGATTGGCTGCACAAGGCCGCAGCCGGAACATTGCTGGATTTGGAGCATGGGTGGGAGCCGACGCGCCGAGACAGTTGTCCTTCCACCGTCATATTCAGTGCCGAGAAGGTCGCGGCCAACGCTCCCGTTGACGGCACGATTCTGGTAGTTCCCGCACGCTATGTGACGATCGATGGCGGTATGTACGCCATCATCAATACCGAACTGACCGCGCAATTCGATACTGTTTTCTCGCAGGATGTTCACAACGACAAGTTGGGGAAGTGGGGGAATGGCCATGCCGCAGCCTTCATCGCGCGGGCGCCAATGACCGGCAATCACCCGTATGTGGTCGGGCGCTATCAACCGGAGACGGTTGTCGATCTCGCGACGCTGCTCGATAGAGCAGTGGAACTGGGCATAGATCGTGACGCTTTGGCCCAAAGCCTGGATGGCTACTACGGACGTTCGATCCTGGATATGCAGCAGGACTCGCGTGGCTGGGTGTATGGCTTGTACGCGATTGTTATTCTGACTGTGCAAAGGCCAGTGTCGCTTGTGGGCTCACCAGGGAGAAGCGTCGAAGTATTGCCCTACATTGTGCGCTATGAACTCAACGCGCGATCACTCCTGGAGCGAAACGCCACGGTTCATTCAGCCTTTCACGCGCATGCGTTGTCTCCCGAGCTGCTGGCAAGGGCGTCCGGCATTCCAGCAGCAGCCACATCGCAGCCGCTGGTCATGCTCGGCTGCGGAAGTTTGGGATCGAAAATCGCGATGCAACTGGGGCGAGCGGGCTTCGGTTCGATGACTTTCGTCGATAACGAGTCTATGTCGCCTCACAATGCGGCGCGGCATGCGCTCATTGAGCGGGGACCGATGCTGGTTCCACCTCGGAAGTCGACGCTGATGAAGACGGCCTTTGAGGAGCTGTCGCATCTTCAATCGCGCGCGTTCGACGCTGACGCAGTGACCCTACTGGTCGATCCTGAACAGTTCGCCACAACGGTCCCGCAGGATGCGTCGCTCATCGTGGACACAACGGCTTCGCTTCAGGTGCTGGCCGCTGGAACACAATCGGCAGCATTGGATCAATCCCCTGCCCGACTGGTACGGGTCGCGATGTATGGTCAGGGTCGCTGTGTCGCGGTTCTGCTCGAAGGATCTGGCCGCGCCGGTCGGGTTGACGACCTCACTGCATTCTTGTTCGAGTGCTGCCGATTTACGCCGGAATTGCGTGCGTCGATTGCTGGTGATACGTCTGAGCCGACGCGCATTTTTGTGGGTGACAACTGCCGTTCACTGACGATGCCAATGTCTGATGCCGTTGTTTCGCGGTCTGCGTCACTGGCTGGGCTGCAACTGGAACGCTGGCTCGTTGATGGGCTTCCGGAGGAAGCGACGCTTTGCGCCGGGTTCTCGGATGCGGAAGGCCTCGGCATGGCATGGTCCCGCACAAGCCTTGGTTCGACCACTGTGCTTGATGTGGCAGACGACGGTGGCTGGAGCATTAGGATTCTGTACCCGGTCGAGCAAGCGATTCATGCTGATGCGCTGCGCTGGGGCGCTCTAGAAACAGGCGGCGCCTTGGTCGGTCGCATCTCGTTTGAAGATCGAACCATCATCATTGCCGGCCTTGTTGAGACACCGCCGGACAGCGTTCGAGAGGCCGCCCGTTTCATCCTCGGAACCAATGGGCTTGTTCAGAGTTTGCGCGCTGCGAACGAGGCCTCTTTGGGATATCTAGCCTTCATCGGAACGTGGCACAGTCACCCGAAAGGCGGTGCACATTCGGGCATCGACCGAAATACATTGCGCAGCATCGCCGAGGATGCTGGTGGTCTTCCCGCCGTATCGTTGATATGGACTCCGACAGGACTCAGGTGTGCGGTGGATCGCTGGTAGGAACAAAGTTGCCGGCACTTTGTTGGCATAAAACGGGAGGAACGTATGGCTGACTACTTCGAGATTGATTTTCTTGGCGTCGAAACCGCGAAAAGCGGGGATGCGATCACGCTGCGTTATTCGGTGAATGGCACTGAGGGTGTGCACGTCGTTGACGGTGGATATCTGGATACGGGAGATCAGATTGTCGAGCACCTGAAAACCTATTACGGAACAACTGTCATCGACCATGTGATCCTCACGCATCCAGACCGCGATCATGCCAATGGGCTGCGAAAAGTCCTAGAGCAATGCACGGTCAGAAATCTTTGGATCAACAGGCCGTGGATATACGCGGACCAGTTGATTGTTCGATTCGAGAACTATGAATCAGCTGAAGCACTGAGACGAAAGTTGCGATCCATCTATGATGCCACGGCAATTCTTGAGGACATTGCGCTGGAGAAGGGAATTCCAATCCATTCTCCTCTTCAGGGGCAGAGCATCGGTCCCTTCGTGGTGATGGCGCCCACACTGTCTCGCTACTTCGACCTGATTGTGGATTCCGCAAAGACACCGGAAGCTGTTGAGGAAAGTGCTTCAGATAGCGTGCTGAGCAGCATATTCCGGGTTGTGAAGGCCGCGACCACCTATATGAAGTCCCTGTGGGGGGAAGAGTATTTTCCACCAGAGCCGACAAGTCGTGAAAACGAAATGAGTGTGGTGCAGACGGCCATCCTAAACGGCCACAGCGTCCTGCTTACTGGCGATGCTGGGCGTGAAGCGCTGCAAGAGGTAATCGACCACGCGCCTGTTGCTGGACTCGCATTGCCAGGTATTCGATACTTTCAGGTGCCTCATCATGGCGGACGACACAACGTTTCGACGGAGATTATGGATCAACTTCTTGGTCCACGCCTGAACGCAATGCCTGACAAACACCACTGGAATGCTATATGCAGTTCCGCCAAAGCAGACGAGGATCATCCGAGGAAATCGGTGATTCGAGCTGTACTGCATCGGGGTGGGCATTGGACTGCAACTGAAGGCCAGAACATACGCATCGGCGCTGGCATCACTCGTGATGGCTGGGTGCCGATTCCCCAAGCTCCATATCCTGAAGATCAAGAGAATTGATTGCGGTTGAAGATCAGTATCATTTTGACTTTCCGCTAACGATATTTCTTGTGTCCCGGCGTGACGCCGTCGGGCTCGCGGGCTACGCCCCACGCTTCGTACCGAATCGCGGCCATCCGGCTTTGATCCCTGAAACCTCCGGCCCATGAGGGTCTGCGCGCTCCGCTTGCCAAGGGCGAGAGTGTGTAGTGGGTAGGGTATGGGCGGTCTTGCTGTTCCCTTCACCGTACCACGGCGTTCTCGCCGTCAAGGGCTGCGCGTGCTCGCACGCTTGCGGCCATGGCCGTTCATGACCCTGTGACAGCTTGCGCTGCGCCGTGCTGACGCCGGTTCCGGGCAATTCCGCCCGAGCAACCGGAGCACGATCATGACACAACTGTCCTTTTCCTCGTTCGATTCCTCTCTGCTGGTCCGTGACGCGCAAGGGCGCTACCTGCCGGCGTCGGTAGATCAGATTCTTGGCGCCGCGCGTCAGGTCATCGACCAGAAAATACAGCGGGGTATGTCCTTCACCTCACCGGCACTCGTCAAAGAGTACCTGTGTGCCAAGCTGGCTGGTTTCGAGCACGAAGTCTTCGCAGTACTGTTCCTCGACTCGCAGCATCGCTTGATCGAATACACCGAGATGTTCAGGGGCACCATCGACAGTGCTTCGGTGTATCCACGCGAGGTGGTCAAGGAAGCCCTGAGGCTCAATGCGGCGGCGGTGATCTTCTCGCACAATCATCCCAGCGGAAATCCCGAGCCGAGCCGCGCCGATGAGGCCATCACTAAGCGGCTCAAAGAGGCGCTGGCACTGGTGGACGTGCGCACGCTGGATCATGTCATTGTCGCCGGTAGTGACACTACGTCGTTTGCAGAGCGTGGCCTGATCTGATCCTGGGGGCTTCGGCCCCCTTTTTGCTTCGACTTATGCAGAAGATTAGTGTTCGGTTGTGACCCCTTGCAGACCATCGCGCACTAAGAAAGAGTACAACTAAGCGTCAGAGTTGATCGTCGCACGGTAGGCAGGCGCGCAGATCTGGCCTCTCTGGCAACGTTAAACCAGATGGTCGGGCAAAGTACGGTCATGCAAGAAGTAGTCATTCTTATAGTCACTATCCATCGGAGAGATTCGGTACATGAATCCATTGCTTTGAGTGTCGGAGATGTCTATAAGTTTGCGGAGCAAGGAGAGAGTCTGGCGTTGGACAGGGTTGAGGTTTTTCTTAATCTCAATCAGCTCCTCAACAGAATGCTCCTCCAAGAAATTGAAGTGGCTACCCAGCAATCCACAGATGCCATCCGACAATTGAATCTCTATGCAATCTCGGGAGTCCACGAAGGAATATTCTACGAACCTTCCCTTGTATCCAATCTGAGTGTTCCCCAGCGCCTCCTGAACCTCGGTTTCGTTGTCAAAGGTATGAGAGCTTGTTGGGTAAATGTACAAGGGTCGCAGGAATAGACTGTCGAAGCTATCAATGAGCACGTCATCTTCGTTGTCCACAATGAAGGGTAACTCTGGAAGGTTTGCCGCTTTGCGAACCATGTATATAACCAGTTCGCTGATGTCAGATTGTGGCTTCTTGGAGACTGATTCAAGAAGGTCAGAAAATTCCGTCATGAACGAAAAACTTGCATTTCGCTGAACATTTGGAAATCGATATTTTTTTAAAATTGGCACCAACCGATCTAAATCCGCATTGGCAAGGTTGAAGAGTTCGCCCTTGATGTGCATGACATACGGCATGTACTGGCGCAGCTCGGGCTCATCCCAGAGCGAATCCACAATGTCAACCAGTGACCAATAGAGAATATTGAAGTTTGTGTAGTGGATGAACACCCCATTGGCACTCAGCCACTCCAAAAGCGTCCTTATTTTCCTGGAGTTCAGCACGCCGAGATAGCTACCCGTAGCAAGCTGATTGAACTTGATTTCCTTGGCGGACTTTTGGATGTGCAGCGATTTGACCAACTCATCAAGCCCGGTTAACGGTTCGGATTTTTTGTGGGCAATTCCACCTAAGACAAAGTTCTTCGGCTGCTCGTTGAAACCGTCATCCCTGATCCAGAACTTGCGGATGTTATTGGTTTCATCGTAGAAGAAAGCATATTCTTCGTCTAGACCGTAGAGGGGGTTCCCTGCAAAGATGTTTAAGAGCATGCTTGCTCTAAGTTCTTCTGCATTCAGGATGATAGGATTTGGCTGCTCTTCACTCACTACAAACCTTTTGCAATCTTGTGAAACTCTTATCTACAGGTTGTACCTGGTAGGCATGAAACCAGATTCTCACAGTTTTACTGGCAAAAGCCAACAGGGGAACGACTTCGTTGAACATGAGCGGATCGTTGTTGTGATCGGTGGACGAATGTTCCCTATTGGATGATGGCAGTCAATCCATACAAATAGATAATAAGCGAAATGCCTCCTTGCGTCTCCGCTCTGCGGATCGCGCTGCTCCAGGTTTGCTATCCGCTTATCCTTGAAGGGACTAGCTATTACCATCGAACTAGCTACAGGCATCCTCATTGCCATTAGCAGGTGTGTTCCAGAGCTTTTCAAGGTCTACGTCCTCACTGCTAGGTTGCTTATTACTGGGCAAACGGTCTACTTGTATAACCATTGGTAAATCGAAGGCCGTACCTGTTACCACACAGCAACCTTGAGAAAGCCCTGGAATGAGGCTTCGTGACAGGGAATCCAGCGTTGAAATCGTATTGTCGATCAGGTATAGGTCTCGGTCATTCACTAACCGATGGATGAAGAAGTTGTGCAGTTGGGAAATAATGGTCGGGGAGATGTCGGCGGGGCGCTGACTAGCGATCGTGACAAACATTCCAAACTTGCGCCCCTCTTTGATGATTTCCTCGAACTGCTCTAGTCGATAATCCTTCCAACTTTCGCTTTCTCGAGTGGATTGGTCAGATAGGATGTTGTGAGCCTCATCGACAATGACATGAATCGTTCGGTCGGGAGGAGTATCTACAGCTGCCTTGTGTGCGTTGTAGTAGTGCTTGGCAAATAGCAACGGTAAGACTTTTTTGACTTCGTTGTTGCAGCGGCGTAGAGAAACGACCGTTAGTAACCTTTCGGGTTGTGGAGCATCTCCAATCACAATGACTTTGCGTATACTGGATAACGACGACTCAACGCGCTTGAGTAGTGGCTGAATATGCTCGAACTGGACATAACCTGCATTCAAGTCAGACATCAATTGCAGGTTGACACGAAGAACGAGCTCATCAAATTCGTCGAGACCTTGAATATCTAGTGTGTCTACGGTCGGTGCGATGTGTGCCGCGTATTGATTTCCATCGGGGTCAATGAACGCCCTACAATGGAAACGACCATTGCGGTACCACGTAACCTCCGCCAAGAGATCCTGAACGGCTTGGTTGTTCATGCGCCGAGCAACCGTCCGCATAAGATCTAGCGTTGCGGGTTTAACTTCGCCTGCGCAGAATGACTGGCGGAACTTCATTTTTGCGTAGTTCGCCAATGCAGCACGGTTGCCTCCGTACTTAAGTTTCCCGGAAATGACCCGATTTAGGAATGGTCGCTGCGTGTTGGTGGTCGCTTGGAAAAGTAATGATAGTGTCTCAATATCCCAGAACTCTTGCGGTGCCAATGGGAAGCGGGCATTGAGGTCTTCAGGATCAGGATTTATCAGTGTAGAGAGCTGATAGACAGTTTTGTGTTCCGCTGGGGCTAGCTGCTCGCCCCCATATTCTCCGTTGAAGTCGAGAATAATGAAACGGCTCTTCCCAGCAATTAGCTGAAGTTTTTCATCAAATAGTACGGAGTAGAGCTTCGCTAACGTATTGGATTTACCGCTTCCAGTATTTCCAAATATGCCAATATGACTGTTAAAGAGGCGTTTCCATGGAAGCCCGATTGCGATCTCCTCTTTAAGCATGTGCCCGATTTTGAATTCGCCATCAGACTTTCGGTCGAAAATGGATCGGATTCGCTCCTCTGGCATCAGGAATGCAGGGTCCTGAATCATCGGTAAGTACTTTATCCCTTGGGAGAAGCCTGTATGGTCAAAGAATCCGATAGGCCTAACCTCAACCTTCCGCACATAAGACGGCTTACCGTTCCGTGTCTCAATTCGGCTTTCGTCAAGGTATTCACCTTCAACCATGCATATGATGTCCCGAAAACCACGCTGGATAGAAAGATATTCGCGGATAGATACACCTTTGTATTTTTTACCACCGTGAAATAGCGTCTCTTTACTGGACTGTTCGTCGATCTTAAGAATCACCTTAGTGCCATGAACAGCGATGACATCACCCACGCGGATACTCATACGCTTGCTTCGGCTCCATCATCGATTACATCAGATCCTGCCTCAGCCGCAGGCTGTGCCGTTTTGATGGATGCCTCTGGCCATGCCAGAATCTTCTTATTAAACGTTGAGAAATCTATGGTTTCCCCATCGATGCCAAGACACTGGACGTTGCGGTAGCCCTTGAATTTCTCACACATCACTTGGTATTCAGCAGTATTAAAGCAGCATACAAATACTTGTAGTCCCGGATTTGACAAAGAGCGCATCACAAGATTGAGGATGTGCTCGTCAGCGAAGGAAAAACCGAAGGTAATAAGTACTGCATTTGGCTTCTCAAGTTCATAACTGAGCAATCGGAGCATCTGGTAATAGTGCTCCTCATACACGGTTTCATGGAATTTCCACTTAGTCGGGTTGACGATGGGCATCTGTTCATACTTCGCCCAAAATACAGACAGGGCATCGTCATCAAAATCTGGCTCTTGCAAATCTTCTAGCGTGGCGGTGGAGCTATCGAGAACGTCAGAAAACTGCTGCAACGCAGTTGTCAAATCCTCGCTCAACAAGGATTCTTTGGACAAAATATCGTAATCGACCAAGATGGCCCCGTCTGTTTTGCTCCAGTACACCGACCCGTGGAGATGGATCAGGTTGATCTGTGGGATGCTGGTTTGATAACGGCCGAAGACACCAGTTTGGCAAAGGTAAGAACCGAAATTTCGAGCCTGTAATATCCGCTTAGTAAATCCACGCGAACCATCGTTCAAGATAAAGTCCGTGTGCCCCTCTTTGAGCAATTGGTCGGCCACAAGCGGAAAGCATCCATCGTAATTCGTTGTGAAGACGTTGCAACAGCGATCCAATGCCTTTCGCCGCTTGACCATCTCTAAAATCGTAGTGAGAAAAGTACGATAGTTCTCAATGACCTGGTTACCGGAGTCGGTAGCCGTTGCTGTTTCGAGCGTGAGTTGTTCTGCGGGCCTGATGCAGGTGGAATAATAGTGCATGAACAACGGAACGAAACGTCGGTCACGTTCTTGCTCGAATTTCGTCGCCAGTTCCTCTAGCGTGAATTTTTCACCATTCTCATTAGATAACTGGAGTTGCAGCGTGGGAAGAAGTCCAAATGAAGCCCCTGAGCCAAACAAAAAATTGACGTCCTTATCGTAAATGTCGCTGATAGAGATCACTTCTTCCTCCAGTATGATTATTTTTCGTCGGCCTACGTGATGTTAGTGATCGATGATTTGTACGCGCAGTCACACCAGTCTGAAGTGTTTACGCACTTTGCGACAGCAAATAGTCAACCTCAGTTACCTAAAGATTGTTTTCAGTAATCTCTTCCAATTCCTGCCGTACTTGTGCAAGGAGTTGATCGGCTTGGTCTTCGCTATCACCAGTATATGCCAACGTCAACAACGTAAGCGGATGCACCTCCATCACCTCGCACAGTTCGGCCAGCTTGCTGAGGGTCGGGCTTTTCAGATCGCGTTCCAAGGTGCTCATATAGGTACGGCTCGACACGTCGGAAAACGCTTCCTGGCTCAAGCCACGCGCTTTCCTGACTGCTTTCAACGCCCTCGCCAATGAGTACTCTGCCGCCACCTATGGTTTCCTCTCAAAAACCAAGATGACAACCTATTGCATCCTATAGGGCTACAATCTATAGTGTTCATTTTGTATTGATTCCCAGTTCCGCGCTTTTACAGAAATCCGGTTTTGCGGATCTCGCCAAATTCGAGGAGTCGTATTTGTGCCTTTCCAGACCTACGCCAATGCGCCTTCACGCTTCTACGCTTCGGCTGATTCGTGGGGTTGCGCTTTTGAGTTTTCACGTACAAATGGTGAAGCGGTTTGGTGGTTCTGCTCCTTTGAGGAAGGCGTGCGGCCATGACTCTGCTCATCACCGACGCGGAGCGTGCGCAATTGATCACCAACGGCGACTCCCTGGACCCGATGCCAGTCGTGCGGCTGTTCACCCCGGACGCTCACGCTACCTGGCTGCTGGCCTCGCTCGATCCTGCTGACGGGGACACAGCCCATGGCCTGATCGACCTAGGGATCGGGATGCCTGAGTTGGGAACGGTGAAGTTGTCTGATCTGGCGTCCATCGTCGGGCCGCACCGGCAGCCCGTGATGCGCGATCACTACCTCCAGCCGGTGCGGCGGCTGTCGGAATACCTGCGGCTGGCTGAGGAGAACGGCTCGATCATCGACTGAACAATCAGAGACAACGCCAGCGCATTGTGTCTTTTTGGGTCTGGCCTCAGACCGGTTGGGTCTCAATGGCCGGCCTTGCATAGAAATGGTGCGCACCTGATCGAAACGGTCATGATGTCTGGTGCGGCTTTTGGCAGGCTGGCCGATGCGGCACGCCATTTTGGGGCAGGCCGCCGTCGCATTCGGACGAAACTTGCAATAGCTCGGAGCCAATCGGTCTTGACACTAACAGTTTATCGTTGGACCCATGACATTCTGATGATCGCTCCATAGCACGAGTATCCGCCGTGGCGACGTACCTCAAGCCGAGGGAGGTTGCGCCATGGCTGATCGCAGCTCTGAGTATTGGTATCCAGCGGCGGCCTATCTCTATGCTCTGCACTTAGATGGCCCCGCGCTGGCGTGGGAATACCTGCGCCGTCATCCTGACTATCGCCAAGACTGGCTACGCCGTCGGCGCCGGTCGGACGCGGCGCTGCGCTGGGGCTTACGCCTGCTGGAAAACCCGGCGGTGGATGCGCGCGAAGCGCATCCAGCTTGGTTTCCCGATCACGATGCAGTACTCCAACTCTATCCAGATGTCGACCCACCGCTCGATACGGAAGTCTTCACGCTTTGGCGCCTTCCGGGCCACAAGCACCTGATCCATGATGGGCGGCGATTGATACTGGTGGCCCGCTGGCCGGGTGCCTGTCTGCACTTCGCTTTGGCGCCCGACCTGGCCGATGGCATGGCTTACGCCTATGCCATTCGAGCATCCGGCACGTCCCGCGCACGCTGCCAGGTGTTGTCGGCCTCGCTGGGTAAGTTGGCAACCGTCACCGGCATCCCTCCTGTCGCGCTGACAGGACCTCGGCCATCTCTGGCGCCTCTGTTGGAACTACACACCTTGCAGGCACTCGACGCGACCTTGGCCGGCGCGTCATTGCGTGAAGTAGCCGAAGGGCTCTTCGGGGCCGATGCCGTCGCCGATGACTGGCATGCCGACAGCGCTTTGCGCGCCCGCGTGCGTCGACTGGTTCGCCGGGGTAATGCGCTGATGCGCGGCGGCTATCGCCGCTTGGTGCAACTTCCTCCGGTTGAGCAGGGACGCGCTGCGGTTACCGCAAAACGTCCCTGAACAAGAGTCCCATGTTTCTTGAGACTGCCTCCATCCGGTCACGCTGTGTGGCCGGTCGTTTTCAACCGATGGAGGTACATCCCATGCGACCCGCTCCTTTACGACCCGCCGCCGTTACTGCCGCTGCGCCCGCGCAGCCACAACGCTACCTAACCAACGACGAAGCCGCCGAATATCTACGTCTGTCGCCGCGTACGCTGGAAAAGCAGCGCGTGATCGGTGGCGGGCCGAAGTTCCGTAAGTTTGGCCGCCGTGTCATGTACGCTGTGGCCGATCTTGATGCGTGGGCCGATGCGCGCAGCTACGAGGCCACCTCCGACCCCGAATACGCCGAACGCCACGCGGGTGACTACCGTGATGGCCGCTGATCAACGGCTCGCCGGTGGCCGTCTCTATGTCCAGTCCATCGCTGCCACTCCGGCAGCAGCGAGAGCAGCTCGACCTGTTCCGCGCACTGCCAGCCGAGGATATGGCACCGCGCGACGCCCAGGACTTGATGGCCTATCCGTTCTTCTCGCTGGCAAAGTCGCGGCGCACAGCGCCGATCGACTTTCGCAGCGGCAAGATCACCATTCGTGTCGAGGGCACGCAGGAACACGGCATCGCCACTATCTGGGATGCCGATATTTTGATCTGGGCCGCCAGCCAGATTGTCGAAGCCCGCGATGCGGGCATCCAGCCGTCACGTCGAATGCAGGCCACGCCCTACGAGATCCTGCGCTTTATCGGGCGCGGTACGTCGCTGCGCGACTACCAGCGCCTCAAAGCCGCATTCGACCGGCTGCAATCGACCACGGTGGCCACCTCCATCCGCGAGACCACCGGGCGGCGCCTGCACCGGTTTTCCTGGATCAACGAGTGGAAAGAACTGGCCGATGCCAACGGCAAGCCGCTAGGCATCGAGCTGATCTTGCCGGACTGGTTCTATGCGGGCGTACTCGATGCTGCACTGGTATTGACCATCGACCCGACATACTTTCGGCTCACCGGCGGTATAGAGCGCTGGCTGTACCGACTGGTACGCAAGCATGGTGGTCGGCAGGCAAACGGTTGGCAGTTCGATGTTCCTTACCTGTATCGCAAGTCCGGCAGCTTGGCGCAGCCGCGCGATTTTGCCCGCGATCTGCGCGCCCTGGTAGCGAAGCAGTCACTGCCTGGTTACGAGCTGTCCATCGAACGCTGGCCCGGCGAACCGGAGATTCTCGCCTTCCGGCCCGTGCCGCAAACGGCACGGGGATAAGTCTGGGGATGGCAGCAGAACAAGCTGTGAACGGGCTCGTGCTATCGGACGCGCTAAGACTCGTGCTATCAGGCGCACCGGTATCGTGCTATCAGCCGCGAGAATTTAGTCTAACAAACTGGTTTATAAATACTTTTTCGGCCCTTAACTTTATATCTAACTTAAAAACTTATCTAACCAATAATAATAAACAGCTATTGAATCGGTGGATAACCGTCAACCAGCAACGACAAAAGCGTTTTTCAGGCTGTTCAAGGTATTACTTTCCTGTACGGAGGGCCGCGCCATGATCGTTGCTTTGCTCAATCAGAAAGGCGGCGTAGGCAAGACTACGCTCGCTACCCACATCGCCGGCGAACTAGCGCTGCGCGGTCAGAACGTCATTCTGCTGGATGCCGATCCGCAAGGATCATCACTGGACTGGACACAGCGCCGAAGCCAGCAAGGTTTGCCCAGGCTATTCAGTGCCGTGGGTCTCGCCCGTGAGACCTTGCATCAAGAAGCGCCAGAACTCGCCAGAAGGGCCGATCACGTCATTATCGATGGCCCGCCCAGGATTGCCGCCTTGGCGCGCTCCGCACTGCTGGCGGCCGAGCGGGTGCTGATCCCGGTGCAACCGAGCCCCTACGACCTATGGGCTTCTGCCGAGATGATGGCGCTGATCCGCGAGGCACAAATGTTCCGCCCGCAGCTCACTGCGGCCTTCATCATCAATCGGCGCGTCAGCACCACGGTGATCGGGCGTGAAGCACGACAGGCACTGGCCGAACAGCCGTTGCCCGTACTGCGCGCTGAAGTGCGCCAGCGTATCGTTTTCGCCGACAGCGTGGCCGCTGGCCGATTGGCACGCGAAACGGCGCCAGACAGCATCGCCGCATGTGAAATCATGGCGCTGGTGGATGAACTGCTGCGGTGGCCGTTATGAGCAAGGCGCACAGCAAACGCGTCGGCATCGGTGCGCGTCCTCCTGCCAATCCACAGGCGGAGGCATGGATTCGCCAAGGCGACGCCGACGCACTCAACAAGGGCGATCTCTACACCGCCCGATTGACCCTCGACATCACGCCTGCCATGCGGGCGCGCATCAAGGTCTCAGCCTTCACGCAGGGCGTGACCGTGGCCGAGTTGCTGCGTGCCTTGCTGGAACGCGAGTTCCCGGAGAACCCATCATGAACACACAGTTTTCTGCCACCCCGGCTGCATCGCCACCGCCGCTCGCCACGCTCCCCGGTCAGGCCGACAGCGCACCGCTGACGCGCGTCTCGCTGGCCTATCTCGAATCCCGCTTCAAGCTTTACCTGCGCTTCGGTGAACCCGTACGCATCATTCGATTCGATCGCTGGCGGCGCGTGGCGGGGTTCCTGCCAAACGCCATATTCTGCCGCATCCGCTGGCAGGCTAATGACTACGGCACTGTGCGTTGGCAACTCATGGTGATGCAGTCTGGTCTGCCGCGAGATGCCATGCAGCGTATCCCTGGTGTGAAGCCCGGCGCGCGTCTTCTGCTGCACACGCAAGGCGACCACAGGGTGCGCACTATGCTGGAACGCATCGACGCTATCGAGGCACAAGATATTGCACCGGCAACGGTGCCGCCCGCGTATTGGCGTACGCTCGCCAATAGGCTTGCTGCGCGTTTACCGTTGCCCGAGTACACCGCCGAGCGGCATGCCGCCTGGCTGGCCGGGAGGGCGCTGCAATGACCGTCGTGTCTAATACTGGCCCCGCATTGCGTTCTCGCTCGCCCTTGAGCGTGCGCATCTTGCTGATAGTTCTTTCCGTCTGCGGTTTAGCTGCATTGGCCTGGGCGTCCTTCGTGCAGCCGTTGCCGCGCCTGATCTACAACCCGTCGGACAGCGTGCCCGTGGGTTGGTATCGCCTCGATCCGCTGCAACACTCGTCCGATTCGCTGTCACATCGGCTGGAAGTCGGCAGCATCGTCCTGACCACATTACCGCCAGAAACGGCTGAGCTCGCCGCGCGGCGTGGTTACCTGCCAGACCACATTCCATTGCTGAAACGTGTGGGTGCAGTCGCACCGCAACATGTATGCATTTCGGCCGATCAGATACGCATCGACGGTGTACTGGTGGCGACTTTGTTGCACACCGACCGGCTTGGCCGGGAGCTACAAGCCTGGCCGCACTGCCGGCAGCTTCAACCTGGCGAACTGTTCCTGTTGAGCGTGACCAACCCAGCGTCGTTTGACAGTCGCTATTTTGGTCCGGTCAGCGTGTCTGCCGTGATCGGTGTTGCGAGCCCTGCCTGGCTGGAGAAACGTCCATGATGGCCGCCGATTTACTGTGGTTCAGCGTGACATCGAAGCTCTTCCTTGATGGCGCGTCGCCGTGTTATCGCGCGTGCAGTGCGCGCGCATCCGTGCTGCCTTCCAACGTGCAGACGTCTTGCCTCGAACATGCCCGACCTGTGGTCGTGGCTCTGTTCGCCGGCGCGCTGGCTGCTAGCAGCATAGCGCCGCCGGGCCGCCGCTGCCCGGAGCGACAGCGAAGGGCAAAGGCGGAAGGCAAGACAAAAGGACGCGGCACCAGGCCGCGTAGAAAGCCTGTCTGCACATGGGGGTGGCGCGGCACGGAGCGGCTTCGCCACCGTGCCGCTTGGGGCGCGAGGCCCGCGCCAATGCAGGCATGTCCCCGTGCTTCGCACGACAGGACACGCCAGAGCTTGCAGGGAGCGCAGCCATGACCGCCCGCCGCGACGACGATTTCCGGGTGCGTCCGAGCGCCCCGAAGAACCGGGGCAAAGGCCAGGGCCAGAGCTTCGTTTCCAAGGTACTCAAGCAGGCGGGCAAGGCCAGCGGCGGCAAGTCCTCGATGCGCCATTCCGCAGCCGGCGGCAGCGGCGCACGCGCCGGCCAGCGGCCCGGCTCGCGCCTGGGGCGCGGCCATACGGCGGCGCGCTTCGCCGGGGCGAAGCTGACGTCCATGTCGCGGCGCGTGACCATCAAGACCCTACTGGTCAATCAACGCAACGCCAGCCCGCAGTCGCTCGCCAAGCACCTGCGCTACATCGAGCGCGACGGCGCCGGCCGCGATGGCGAACCGGGCCGGGCCTACGGGCCGCAGATTGACGATGCCGACCTCGATGCCTTCAAGGAGCGGGCCGACGACGACCGGCACCATTTCCGCTTCATCGTCTCACCGGAAGACGGTGCCGAGCTTGAGGAGTTGCGCACCTACACCCGGCATCTGGTGAACCGGATGGAAGCCGACCTGGGGACGCGGCTGGATTGGGTGGCAGTCGATCACTGGAACACCGACAACCCGCACACCCACCTGATCGTGCGCGGGCGCGACGACACCGGCAAAGACCTCATCATCGCGGGCGACTACATCGCCCACGGCTTCCGCCATCGCGCCGCCGAACTGGCGACGGAATGGCTGGGGCCGCGCACCGAACTGGAGATTCAGCAGACCTTGCAGCGCGAGGTGGAACAGGAGCGGTGGACGAGCCTCGACCGCACATTGCAGCGTGAGGCCGGCGAGGATGGCCGGGTGCAGATCGAGCGCTTCAATGAGCCCCGCCTGCAACGCCAGCGGCTGCTGCTGATCGGCCGACTCCAACGCTTGCAGCGCCTGGGCCTGGCTGACGAGACGCAGCCCGGCACCTGGGCCGTGCATGCCGACGCGGAGAAGACCTTGCGCGCCTTGGGCGAGCGTGGTGACATCATCCGCACCATGCAGCGCGCCATGAGCGGCCAGCCGCGCGAGCTGGCGGTGTTTGAGCCCGGCGACGACGGCCGCACCATCGTCGGCCGCGTGGCCGGCAAGGGGCTGGCCGACGAGCTGCACGACCGCGGCTATCTGGTCATCGACGGCGTGGACGGCAAGGCCCACTACGTCGCTTTGAACGCCCGCGTCGAGCTGGCGAACTATCCCACCGGAGCCGTGGTGGAGGTACGCGGTTCCACCGAGGTGCGGGCGGCCGACAAGAACATCGCCGCGCTGGCGAGCGATGGCCTGTACCGCGCCGATCATCACCTGGCGATCGAGCAAGGCCGAGCCAAGCCCGGCCGCGACCCGCAGGAGGTCGTCGCGGCCCATGTCCGCCGACTGGAAGCCCTGCGCCGGGCCGGCATCGTGGAACGTGTGGCTGATGGACTATGGAAGGTGCCGGACGACCTGGCCGAACGTGGCCGCCAGAACGACGCACAGCGCCTGGGCGGCGTGGCGGTGGAGCTGAAATCGCACTTGCCCATCGAGCGGCAGGCCCGCGTGATCGGCGCGACCTGGCTGGACCAGCAGTTGATCGGTGGCGGTAAGGGGCTGGGCGATCTGGGCTTTGGCGGCGAGACGAAGGAAGCCTTGCAGCAGCGCGCCGACTTCCTTGAAGAACAGGGGCTGGCCCAGCGGCGTGGGCAGCGGGTGATCCTCGCCCGGAACCTGCTGGGGACGCTGCGGAATCGGGAACTGGCAAAGGCCGCCAAGGATATTGCCGCCGAAATCGGCCTAGCGCATCGGCCCGTCACCGACGGGCAGCGCGTGGCTGGCATCTACCGGCGCAGCCTCATGCTCGCCAGCGGGCGCTACGCGATGCTAGACGACGGCATGGGGTTCAGTCTGGTGCCGTGGAAGCCGGTGATTGAACAGCGACTGGGGCAGCGACTTGCCGCGACGGTGCGCGGTGGCGGCGTGGCGTGGGAAATCGGACGGCAGCGGGGAATGGGCATTGGCTAATGCTCGAAGAGTCTCAGCCACATAACCCGGCAGGCTGTCTAGAGATATGCCGAGGCAGTTGTGAAATTCTTCGCTGCATATCTTCAACGGGTTGGATCTATGGCCCGGAAGCGGCCATCCAGATAGACGAGTGGATCGGCATATGCAGATGTGAGCACACGCTCGACACTGGCCAGCATTACCGAGTGGGTGCCGACTGCATGGTGTTCAATCAGCTCACAGAACAGCGAAGCCTGCGCCCCTTGCAGATAGGGCAACCCATTGACTTCATCAAATCGCCAGGCTTCATGATCGAAACGGTCGGTCCCCGTGGCGCTACGGCAGTGCACCGCAAGTACCTCCTGTTCTGCGCGGAGTACATTGATGCAGAACCGTCGAGAAGCCAGCAGCGGCCCATGGATACGGGTTTGCTGACCAATGCACACTAGAACCGTGGGCGGCTCCAGTGAGACTGATGCGAATGAACTGGCGATCATTACGTGTCCGTGGCCATCGGGAGCGATCGACGTGATTAGCGTCACCGTGGAGGCCACGCCGCGCATCGCCTGCCTCAATTGGGCAGCAATCAAAGGGTGTTGGGACATGTAGATGTGCTCAATCATGGGTTACGGGTGTGTTTCACGCTTAGCCCAACCAGGGTGCTTTGTCAGCAAACCCAACATCTCGTCCATCGCGTCATAGGAGCGTTTGAGCGTGCTGTATGGATTCCCCCCGACCAATGTGCCATCATAGCCGACGGGGCCGGTATAACCGAACGACTTGGCAAGTCCAAGAAGTGCGAAGTTGTCGAGTTCTCCTGCATCGAGCGCCTCGAAAGTGGCAATACGACTCCAGCCAAGTGGGCTGCGGGTTGCGCCGCTGAGAGTCAATTCCCGCATGAAGGGTGTTGACGCCATTAACGCTGGCGTCGGGTCTACGGCCTGATAGCCCTCCGTCGGGCTGCCTGCATTGGTTTCGTAGCCATACCAGTGATAGCTTGGAAACACGATGCCGAGATTCGGATGGTTCACGACCGAGCAGATCTGTGCCGCAATGGAGTAATGATCCATCCAGAAGCCCAGATGAAAATACAGCAGGATGTCAATTCCGCGCCGTGCGCAAATCTCAAGTGCCCGACCAAGGAAGTCCTGCAATACCTTGTCGTCCGGTGCCTTTCGATGATTTGAACCGTGGCCTGCCGTCCTGATTCCAAGATTGACAGCCTTCACGCCTTCCATCTCCTCAAGCATCCGCAAGAGTCCTGCGTTGATGGGATGCTGTGGGCCCTGATCCAGGTCGATCACCACATACACGCTAAAGACCTCCAAACCGAAACGATCTTTCACGGTGGATAGACGCTTTGCGGTTTCCCATCGGCTCCCTGACCAGACGGCATAGGTCAGGCCGTCATAACCGATGTCAGCCAGCATTTCGCATTGGACATCGAAGGCATAGGTACCAGCCGAAGAAGTAAAAGCGAGATCCCAGGCAAAAATTTTATGACCGTGCAGCATCCTGCGCCTCCTCCAAATGGGCAGTAGCGTGCGCCGGAAAGTGCGGTACGACATGCTCGCCAAGTTCCTGAACAATCTCATGCGCCGGACGTGTCGCGTATTTCAGGTTGAGGCCAATATGATTAACCCCAATATCGCGCAAGCGGCTGAAGTAGTCAGTAAAGAATCGGTGACCAGCCCGAAACCCGAGGAAGATGGGCGATGGGGGTTCATCGGGATTCTCCGACAGGTCAATATAGAAGGATTGCGTGAAGGGTTTGAATCTTGGTGTCAGCGACCGCCAATTCTTGATTGTCATGGCTTGCTGCGCGATATTTTGGGGATAGTAAAGCCAGCCATCCCCATGCTCGGCAATCCATTCGACCGACTGGCGTGAATGACCAGTCACCATCACGGGAATGTCTCTCAACGCCGGTTTCGGCAGCGTATCTGCACCCGACAAGTTCACTCGGGGCGTGGAGATTTCCGGGAAGTCCTCACGCCAGGCTTGACGCAACACAGTCAATGCTTCTTGGAACAACGTGGCTCGCGCATCCATTGTCTGACCGAAGGCCGGGAACTCTGTTGGCCGATCACCCGTGGCGATACCTAGCACCAGGCGCTGATTTGACAAGCGGTCGATCGAGGCTGCTGCTTTGGCCACAAGCAAGGGATGACGCAGAGTGGTGATGACGCTGCCAGTTGCGAGCGCGATGCGCGACGTCTGTGCCGTGACGTAGCCCATGAATGGCCACAGGTCATGGATGTGACCCACGTCGCCAAAAGACGGGACATTGAGAAATACATCCCTGAAGTAAAGGGCTGCAAAGTTATGAGCTTCAGCCAATTGTGCCGTGCGAATCTGCTGTGCCATGTCCATCTCAGGAATGGCGCCAGGGTAGGACTCGATGGCGAAGAAAAGACCCAGCGTCAGGCTTCCTTCCTGATACATGGTCGAGTATCCACGATGATTTTTGGGGTATACGGATTTAATGGTTGATGGGGCACCTTTACCCCACCAACCTGATACCATTATCAGATGGTTGATAGATCGACTCCGTAGTTGAGTTCCTCTGCGAAGTCCGGCAGTCCGTAACCGATGGTTTTCTTGTAGAAAGGAGAGACCTTCGCAGTCGGTGCCTTCTTCTTGTGCTTCGTGGTGTAGAGCATTCGTGCCCGCATCACCTCGAAGGAGTAACCGCGCCCTTCACGGTTCTTGTCCTTGGCCAGTCGGTTGATGGACTCCGTGTAAGCGTTGGTGACGGGCATGTCCGTCTCGAAGTAGGTCATGGTCTCTTCGCGCCAGTTTCCCACTGCCCTGACCAGATCGCTCCAGACTTCCTTTTGGCCCTTCGGGATGGTGGCTATCCACTCGTCCAGGGCGGCTTCTGCCTGGAGCCGTGGGGTGGCGTCCCAGATGCCGTAGAAGCGCTCCTTGTGCTCGTAGGCGGCCAGCAGTTGCGGGAACGCGCCTGTCCAGGTCTCCATGATGAGGCGCTCCCGGTCTGAGACTTCGTGAGCGCGTTTCAGCAGGATTTTCCGGTCTCCCTTGAGAGTCCGGCTCTGGGACGGTTTCAGCTCCTTTCTGAGGCCCTTGCGCACTCTCTCTAGGGCATCGTTGGCCATGCGCACCACATGGAACTTATCGACCACGATACGGGCCTGGGGCAGCACAGCCTTGACCGCTGCCCGGTAGGGGTTCCACATGTCCATGCTGACGATCTCGACCTTCTGCCGGTCTTTCAGCTTCATCAGGTAGTTGGTCACCACGTCCTGGCGGCGGGTGGCCAGCAGGTCGAGCAGGGTTCGCTCCTCAATGTTGGTCAGAATGCAGCGGTAGCGCTTGTTCAGGTATAGCTCGTCAATGCCCAGGATGCGGGGCGTCTCGAAGCGGTGCCAGCGCCCCAGGAACTCGGCGCGGGCGTTGAAGATGTCGCGCACCGTCTTCTCGTCCAGGCCGGTCTGTGCCGCCACAAAGGTGTAGGGGTGGTTGAAGGATTCCTTCTCCACGTACTCATGCAGCCGCAGTGTCATACGGAATCCGTCCACCATCTCTGGTAGCTGGGGCCTGAATGTTGTCTTGCAGGCCCGGCAGGTGTATCGGCGGCGGACCACCCAGAGAGTGACCCGCTTGCCGTGGATGGGCAGATCACGATAGGGAACGTCACGCTTGCCGAACCGTACGAACTCACCCTGCACGCCGCACCCCTCGCAGGCTACTGGTGTAGGTGCTTCAAGCCGAAAATGTATGTCTTCATTCTGCTCATCAGAATCCACCAACTGGTACCCAGGAAGGCTTAACGAATTAATCATCTCCCGCCTTGATCAGAAAAACAGGTAGGTGGCGTAACCGGCAATCATCGCCATAGCAAAAATGACTGCTAAAAACGCCGCTAAAAGCTTCAGCGTGAACAAAGAGCGCAACAGAATGAGCTCAGTCAGGCTGGCTCCGGCACTGCCGATGATCAACGCTAGCACCGTCCCGGCACCCACGCCTTTGGCCATCAGAGCCGCTGCCAGAGGTATGACGGCTTCAGCGCGAATATACAACGGCACGCCGATGACAGCGGCAACTGGAATGGCAAAGGGATTATCTGGGCCTGCATACTGCTCCAATAAGTCAGTGGGCATGAAACCATAGATCACGCTGCCAATCGCAATACCGATGAGCAGGTAAGGCAACACATCGATAAAGTCCGACCAAGCTTCCCGCCACACACCACTGTACTTCCCTTCTTTCTTAACCGTGACAGTGGGTTGACTGTCACAGCATTCGCTAGACGTAGAGACTGTTGTCTTCCTATCAGCCCCGCAAGAAGCCGTCTTCGGAGTGGTGTCGCAGCTGTTGGTGCCGCAACTCGATGCGGTCGATGTAGCACTGCACGGGCTTGCTGATGAACTACATCCACTGCTCTCTTGTGTCGCCGTCCGGCGCACATAACGCTCGAAGCCAAGCGTGTGAAGCAGCCATCCGGCACCTACCGCGACCACCAAAGCGGCGAGCACATAGATAGCAGTAAGTGTCCATCCAAACGTGGCAACCAGCAGGCCGACGACGATAGGATTCAGCAACGGAGATGAGAAAAGAAACACCATCATCGGCCCAAAACCGGCCCGTGCCCGAATCAACCCTTTCAACATGGGGATAGTCGAGCAACTACAGAAGGGCGTTATAGCTCCTAAACCAGCAGCAAGAAAATAGCCTCGCTTCCCACTGGAAGTCAGTAACGCTTCCACCTTGGATGGTGGGATGTGACGTTGAAGAACTCCGACCAGCAAGCTAATGCCAATGAATAAAACCGATAGCTCGATAGCGAGAAAGGCGAACATGCCTAGAGCGTCTTGGAGTTGAGGTGACATTCAATATTACTCCTATATTTCTAGTTTTATCGAAATGATGCACGCAGCCTACTTGCGTTTATCCGACCTGTCAACTATAATTCTAGAAACATCGAATTATTGGGGCGTGCTATGGATCACGAAAAGGTTGCAGCCAGCTTAGCTGAGCTAGGGAATAGTCACCGACTGTCCGTGTTCCGCTTTCTGGTCAAAGCTGGCCATGATGGGGCTTCGGTCGGAGATATCCAGAAGGGGCTGGGTATTCCTGCTTCGACGCTATCACATCACCTTGCGCGCATGGCCAAGGTAGGGCTGATCCGGCAGGAGAAACATAGCCGCACGATTGTCTGTATATCCGAGTATGGGCACCTAGAGAATTTGATCGGTTTCTTACAAGAGGAATGTTGTGCAGGTGTTCGGATTGCGCATGAACCAGAACCGCTTTGACGCTTGCCCAGCTCTCGCTGTCCTCCCTAGTCAGCATCGCTATGAAGACTCAGGCGAAGGTGGAAACAGAAAATTGGCAGTAGAGTAGGCTGAAGAGGATCAATCAGATAATCCGCTGAGAAAGATTTTCTTCTTTACATCTTTGGCATTTTATCAACCAGAAATTCCGGATACCCGATTTTTGAAAGGGTTCATGGTCAAAATCCAAATAGGTGAATGGTCAGGGTCAAAGAGTCCGGCCTGCCGGTCGGCACCTTTGGGCTGTTACGGCTGCGCGGGAGAGGTGTCCCGCCGCAAGCCCGCCACCAGTACAAGAAATCCCTGCACGGCTTTTTCGGAAGCGGCGCGTGGGTCGTCTGCGCTGGCGATCCACAGCGATGCGCCCAGCAGCGCCCCGCTTATCAGGTGGGCCGTCGCCAGGGGATCGACGGGGCGTATGACTGCCTCCTCGATCAACTTCTGGAGGCTGCGGCGCGTATTCACGATGCACACGTTCTGGCAGGGCCACTGGGAGGGATCGCCCAGAACCGCTGGCCCGTCCAGCAGGACGATCCGCTGGACTTCGGGCTCGACGGCCATCTTGATGTAGCCAATGCACTCCTGAACGAAGCCGTCCCAGGTGGACTCCGCCTCCTCGACGATGACGGCCAGTCGGCCAGATATCTCTGCATCAATCTGGGCGATGACCGCCTCCAGCAGCCCTTTCTTTCCACCGAAGTGGTGATAGAGCGCTCCGCGCGTCAGTCCGGCTTGGGCCGTCAGCTCATCCATTGAACTGTCCGCATACCCCACGGTTGCGAACGCAGCGCGGGCGGCACTGATGAGCTTGGCCCGCGTTTCCTCAATCATCTCTGCACGCTTTTGTGCCATTAGGTCGTCCTCCGATTTTTCACATACGAAGTGTATGTAAATGATTGACATACGTTGCGTATGAGTGGATGATAAATGGCATACGTCACGTATGTCAAATTTTATCAACCGGGTTTCGCCATCCCTTGGAGACTGAAAACAATGAGCACATTGCCTTACCTTGCGGTCCTGCCTTCCTGGCGCCGCGCCTTGCCGTTAGCTGCGGCGAGCTTGCTGGCGCTGTCCCTAGCTGGCTGCAATAGCGACGCCGCCGACGCGGTCGCCGCCCCTCCACCCACGGTCAGCGTGGCACCTGTGTCGGTGCGCAAGATCGTCCTATGGGATGAGTTCAATGGCCGCGTCGAGGCGGTGGAAAGCGTTGCGCTGCGGCCACGTGTGAGTGGCTACATCGACAGGGTCAATTACGAAGAGGGCCAGATCGTCAAACGTGGCGACGTGCTGTTCGAGATTGACGCTCGCAGTTACCGTGCTGCTCTGGCTCGCGCGGAAGCAGACTTGGCCCGCGCCCGCACGCAGGCCGCACTGGCACGTAGCGAAGCGGCCCGTGCTCAAAAGCTGGCTTCGTTGCAAGCAGCCTCCACCGAGGAGTTGGAGCAGCGCCACGCCGCCGCCGATCAGGCCCAAGCCAACGTGCAGTTCGCCCAAGCCGCAGTCGAGACCGCCAAGTTGGATCTGTCGTTCACCCAGGTACGTTCGCCCATCACAGGCCGCGCCGGACGTGCACTGGTCACGGCAGGCAACTTGGTGAGTGCTGACGGCCAGGCCAGCATCCTGACCACCGTAGTCTCGCTGAACCCGGTGCACGTGCATTTTGATAGCGACGAGCGTACCTATCTGCGCTACGCCCACATGGCTCGCAACGGAGAGCGCCCCGACCAGCGCAGCGAAAGTATCCCGGTGCAGGTGGGCCTGGTCGGCGAGAACGGCTATCCACACGCCGGAAACGTGGACTTCGTGGACAACCGTGTCGATGCGGCCACCGGCACCATCCGCGCACGCGCCACCCTGGTCAATCCCGACGGCCTGCTTACGCCGGGCCTCTATGCCCGAGTGCGCCTGCCGGGTAGCGGCAGTTTCGAGGCCATGCTGATCGACGACAAGGCCATCCTGACCGACCAGAGCCGCAAGTACGTGTATGTGATCGATGAGAACAACACCGCCCAGCGCCGCGACATCACGCTGGGACGCAAGGCCGAAGGCCTGCGCATCGTCGAGGAAGGTCTAAATCCCGGCGACCGCGTGATCGTCAACGGCATCCAGAAGGTTTCTGTCGGCATGCCAGTGACGGCCCAGGACATTGAAATGGCGCCTGCAGGCCGACAAATCGCCCAGGCGAGCGAATGAGCGCGGAGAGCCAGCCATCATGAACTTTGCCCGCTTTTTCGTGGACAGGCCGATTTTTGCGGCCGTGCTGTCCATCATCATTTTCGTGGTTGGGTTGATCGCGATCCCGCTCTTGCCCGTCAGCGAGTACCCGGAAGTCGTGCCACCCAGCGTACAGGTTCGCGCCACGTATCCTGGCGCAAATCCGCGCGAAATCGCCGACACGGTAGCCGCACCACTGGAGGCATCCATCACCGGCGTGGAAAACATGCTCTACATGAAGTCCGTGGCCGGTAGTGATGGCGTGTTGGTGCTGACCGTCACCTTCCGTCCTGGCACCGATCCCGACGACGCCCAGGTCAAGGTACAGAACCGTGTCGCCCAGGCAGAGCCGCGTCTTCCCGAAGCGGTGCGCCAGCAAGGTGTGGTGACCGTCAAACAGTCCCACAACGAAACGCTGGTCGTGCAGTTGCGCTCGCCGGGCGATCGCTATGACGCGCTGTACCTGCGCAACTATGCCGTGCTCCATGTACGCGACGAGTTGGCACGCATCCAGGGGGTGGGCGATGCCAAGATCTACGGCTCTGGCGACTACGCCATGCGCTTATGGCTGGACCCCGACAAAATTGCGGCGCTGGGTATGACCGCCGGCGATGTGGTCGAAGCCGTGCGCGAACAGAACGTCCAGGTCTCGGCCGGTCAACTAGGTGCGCCGCCCAACCCCTCGGGAAGCGACTTCCTCCTGTCCATCAATGCGCAGGGCCGGCTGGTGACGGAAGAAGAGTTCGGCGACGTCATCGTCAAGACCGGATCGCAGGGTCAGGTCACCCGGCTGCGAGATGTGGCGCGCGTGGAAATGGACGCATCCAGCTACTCGCTGATGTCGTTGCTCAACAACAAGCCTGCTGTCGCGATCTCTGTCCTTGAAGCCCCGGGCGCCAATGCCATCGAAATCTCGGATCAAGTCCGCGCGAAGATGGACGAGTTGGCCAAGCGCTTTCCCGAGGGAGTGGAATGGTCGGTGGAGTATGACTCAACTGTCTTCGTGCGTCAGTCGATCAAGGCGGTCGTCAACACTCTGCTGGAAGCCATCGGACTGGTGGTGCTGGTGGTGATCTTGTTCCTTCAGACTTGGCGTGCCTCCATCATCCCACTGCTAGCCGTGCCGGTGTCGGTGGTAGGCACCTTCGCCGTGCTGCTGATGCTGGGCTTTTCCATCAATACGCTCACGCTTTTTGGACTCGTGCTTGCCATCGGGATCGTGGTGGACGACGCGATCGTGGTGGTGGAAAACGTCGAGCGCAACATCGCCGAAGGGCTGGCGCCGCTGGCTGCGGCCCATCAGGCCATGCGCGAAGTCAGTGGCCCCATCGTCGCCATCTCGCTGGTGCTGTGCTCGGTATTCGTGCCTATGGCATTCCTGTCCGGCGTGACAGGGCAGTTCTACAAACAGTTCGCCGTCACCATTGCGATCTCCACGGTAATTTCGGCCATCAACTCGCTGACGCTGTCGCCTGCGCTGGCCGCGCGCCTGCTTCGCCCGCATGGTGCCGCGCCAGACCTGCCCACGCGGGTGCTGGATCGCAGTCTGGGCTGGATATTCCGGCCGTTCAACCGTTTCTTCCTGCGCAGCGCGGATGGCTATGGAAACAGCGTGTCGCGCATCCTCGGGCGGCGTGGTGCGGTGTTTCTCGTCTACATCGCGCTACTGGTGGCGACGGGAGCTGTGTTCAAGGCCGTCCCTGGCGGATTCATCCCCATGCAGGACAAGCTGTATCTCATCGGTGTCATCCAGCTACCCGAGGGTGCATCCCTGGAGCGCACGGAAGCGCTGGTCCGCCGTGTGAGCGACATCGCGCTCAAGACCGATGGCGTCTACAACGCCGTGCAGTTCCCGGGCATGAACGGCTTGCAGTCGACCAACACGTCCAATAGCGGCCTAGTGTATTTCGTACTCAAGCCCATCAATGAGCGCAAGCACACTGCAACCGAGATTGCGGAACAGTTGAACGAGCGCTTCGCTCAGGAGCAGGACGGTCTGGCCTTTGCCATCATGCCGCCCCCTGTCATGGGGCTGGGCGCGGGTTCCGGGTTCTCTCTTTACGTGCAGGATCGCAACCGTGAGGGCTATGCCGCATTGCAGACGGCGACCACCGAGCTGGCGACGGCCATCTCGCAAGAACCGGGATTCCAATATCCGATCAGTTCCTATCAGGCCAATGTGCCGCAGCTTGACGCCGTAGTGGACCGCACCAAGGCGAAGGCACAGGGCGTGGCCGTGACCGATCTTTTCGATACGCTGCAAGTGTACCTGGGTTCGGCGTATGTCAACGACTTCACGCGCTTTGGCCGCACCTTCCGGGTGATGGCTCAGGCGGACGCACCGTTCCGCAGTTCTGTCGAGGACGTGGTCAAACTGCGCACCCGCAACGCCAATGGCGACATGGTGCCCATCGGCAGCATGGTGGACGTGCGCAAGACATTCGGCCCCGATCCCGTCATCCGCTTCAACGGCTATCCATCTGCCGACCTGATTGGTGAGTCAGATCCGCGTCTGGTGTCGTCATCGCAGGCATTGCAGCAAGTGCAATCCATTGCAGACAAGGTGCTGCCGCCAGGCATGCAACTGGAGTGGACCGACCTCAGCTACCAGCAGGTCACGCAAAGCAATACCGCGCTGGTGGTGTTCCCGCTGGCGGTACTGTTGGTCTTCCTGGTGCTGGCGGCACTGTACGAAAGCTGGACGTTGCCGCTGGCCGTCATCCTGATCGTGCCCATGAGCCTGTTGTCGGCCATGACGGGCGTGTGGCTCGCGGGTGGTGACAGCAACATCTTCGTGCAGATTGGCTTGATAGTGCTGATTGGTCTGGCCTCCAAGAATGCCATTCTGATCGTGGAGTTCGCCCGCGAACTTGAGCGCAAGGGTCACAGCATCCTCGATGCCGCGCTGGAGGCATCACGCCTTCGTCTGCGGCCGATCATCATGACTTCCATCGCTTTCATCGCTGGCGTGGTGCCGCTGATGGTCGGTTCCGGCGCAGGCGCGGAGATTCGCCAGGTTATGGGAGTGACTGTGTTCGCCGGCATGCTCGGCGTGACCTTGTTCGGTTTATTCCTGACTCCTGTTTTCTACGTCGCCTTACGCAGGCTCGCGACGCGCAAGCCACGTCGCCAGGCAAATGTCGCCATGGAGGCCACCCATGACTGACTCCACAAGGACTGATTCCGTCATGCTTCAAACGCCATCCCGCATCCGACCATGCCTACGTCGGATGCCACATCTGGTACTGCTCCCTTTGGTGGCGTTGACGCTGGCAGCTTGCGCAGTAGGGCCGAATTACAAGGCACCTGCCGCGCCCCAGGCAGTGACGTATGCCCGCCAAGACCCCGTTGCCGTGTCCCAGCTTGTACCGGAGGCCGATGCGCAATTCTGGCGGGAACTGGATGACCCGGTGCTGCACTCTTTGGTGGAGAATGCTCTTCACGCCAATCACGACATCCGCATAGCACTGTCGCGCTACGAGCAAGCCAGCGCACTGTCGCGCGAACGTCGCCAAGACTACTATCCGACGCTGGGCGCGTCCGGTGAAATCAGTACCCAGCGCGCCAGTGCTGCACAAGCACCGGATGCGTCCCGCTCCGACCGGGATAACGATCTGCATTCGGCTGGCCTATCCGTGATCTGGGAATTGGACTTCTTTGGCCGAGTGCGGCGCAGCGTGGAATCGCAGCGCGCCGAGACCGAGGCCAGCGCAGCCGACCTGGCGGGCGTACAAGTGGCTATGGTGGCCGAGTTGACCGACGCCTATTTCCGCTTGCGCGGCTTGCAAGTGCAATTACAGGTCGCGCGGGACAACGAAATCAACCAAGCCGATACGCTGCGGCTGATCGAGGTCTTGTTCGAGAACGGCCGGGGCACGTCGTTCGATGCCGACCGCGCCCGCACGCAATTGGCGCTGACACGCTCGCGCATTCCGCCGCTTGAAGCTGAGGCTGCTGTGGCCGCCCACCGCATTGCCGTGCTCACTGGCCGCACGCCTGCGGCGATGGCCGAAGTGCTGGATCACCCCGCAGCCTTGCCTGAGCTGCCCGCCCAGATCAACGCCGGTGCACCGGGCGATCTACTGCGTCGCCGTCCCGATGTGGCTGCGGCAGAACGTAGGCTGGCTGCGGCCACTGCGCGTATCGGCGTAGCCATGGCAGACCTGTTCCCTCGCTTTACGTTGGGAGGGCTGATCGGCACGCAGGCGTTGGGCTTTGGTTCGTTGTTCGAGCGTGATAGTGAAACGCGAATGATCTCGCTCGGTGTGGGTGGTTCCTTCCTAGACGTGGGCCGGGTGCGGTCGCGCATCGCGGCGGCCAATTCAGCCACTGCCGAAAACTTGGCGGTATACGAGCGCACGGTGCTGCGCGCCATGGAAGAAACCGAGAACGCGCTGGTACGCCTATCGCGCGCGCAGACCGAGAACGCCATGCTGGTACAGGCGACCGAGGCCAGCCGCCGGGCAGCCAAGACGGCTCGCCTGCAATTTGAGGGCGGCGCCATCCATGTTTTGGATGTGCTGGAGGCCGAACGTTCACGCTTGGAGTCCGAAGACTTGCTGGCACAAAGCGCCACCCGCAGGGCGACGGCGTTGGTGGCGGTCTACAAGACGCTGGCCGGCGGCTGGTCACACGCCTTGCCCGGACCGCAGGGCGAGGCAGTCGCGCAGCGCCACAAAAGCGGCGACAGGCCTGAACTGGATGAACTCGGTGAGATGAGCGGCTACAACGCTGCGACTCTCAAACGGCCTTTGTACTGACAACAGGAGGCGAAATGGAGATTCGACACTTACGCTGCTTTCTCGCTGTCGCCGAAGAACTACATTTCGCCCGCGCGGCGGAGAGGCTGCACATCGAGCAGTCACCGCTGTCGCGCACTATCAAGGAGCTGGAGGAGAGCCTGGGCGAACAGTTGTTCATTCGTACCAGCCGCAGCACGCGGCTGACACGGGCGGGCAAGCTGTTTCTGGAGCATGTGCCGCGCATCTTCACCGCCTTGCAGCAGGCGCGCGATAGCGTGAATGCAGCCACCAACGGCTTCCACGGTCAGTTGCGTATCGCACTGTCCGACGGCATCACGCCCTCGCGCCTGCCGTCCTTGCTGGCGCTGTGTCGGCAGGAAGAACCCGAAGTCGAGATTCGCCTGTTCGAGGTACCCTTGTCGCAGCAGATCAAGGGACTGCATGACGACCTTTACGACGTGGGCTTTGCCCAGTCCGATGAAGTTGGAGAAGGCATCACTGCCGAAGCCGTTTGGAGCGATGCGCTGATGGTGGCGGTTCCTGCACGTCATCCGCTTTTGAAGCACAAGCGCATCCCGCTGGAAGAAGTGCTGCGCTATCCGCTGGTGTTGTGCGATCCGCACGTATGCGAAGGCCATGCTCGCCAAGTCGAGCGCGTACTGCGCCGGATAGATATGGAGCCGCTGATTGCCGAACGTGTGGCTTCGTGCGATTTGATGATGGCGTTAGTGTCGGCGGGCTTTGCGCTGGGCCTAGCCGGAGCGCCGCATATCGCAGGCAGCCGTGAGCCTGGGATTGTGGCTCGGCCGCTGGCGGGTCGCTCACCCATGCTGACCACTTATGTGCTGCACCGGGAAGGTGGATCCTCGGACGTGCTGTCACGCTTTATCGAGCGTGTGCAGGCCATCGAATCGCCGGACGGCATCAGAGCCACGCCCCCCCTTGAACCCGATTCCCAAGAGGAAGTCGAGTCATGACCATGAAGCAGATCGCCCCATTCCTGTTGGTCGCCGCGCTGTCCGCTTGCGGCCAGTCCGAAACACCGAAACAGGCAACCAATGTACCGACCGTGGAAGAGCTGGTCGCAGATCCTGCGCGCCTGAGGGAGCTGCGCCGCCAGTGCAAGACCGAACGCCCGACGATGGGAGACGTGCTGTGCAACCGGGTGGCCGAGGCGACGAACAAGCGCTTCTTTGGCTATGGAAACACGCCCTACACGCCGCCGAAGTTCTGATTGTTGGCTTTCTGCCGCGAATCTTGATTTTTCTTTCTCGACACGCCGCCGCGCGCTCACGCCTGCGGCGTTTTTACTGGTTTCGCCTCTGCATGACACCATGCTTTTTGCATCACCTTGCTGCCGATAACGGTCTTTGACCGGCACTGAACCGGCACCGATCCTGACGCCTGCGGCACGCCTTTGTGCCGCGTTTTCCACGGGGAATCAGCGCAGGAGAAATCGGAGGCCAGGGTATGCAAGCTCAGGGCGTGTTGTTCGGGCAGATCGCCGCCGTCTTCGGCATCGTGATCGCCGGTGTGTGGGGTGCCACGCAATGGACCGCCGCCGCCTTGGGCTACCAGCTACGCCTGGGCGCGCCCTGGTTCGACTTCCACGGCACGCCGGTCTATTACCCGTGGAAGCTGTTCGAGTGGTGGTTCTTCTTCGACGCCTACGCGCCGCAGGTGTTCGACACCGGCGGCATGATCGCGGCGAGCAGCGGCCTGCTGGCCGTGGTGGTCGCCATCGCCATGTCGGTGTGGCGCTCGCGCCAGGCGCGCAAAGTGACGACCTATGGCTCGGCCCGCTGGGCCGATGTCGCCGACATTCGCAAGGCCGGGCTGACGCAGCCCGCCGGCGTCTTTCTCGGCCAGCATGACGGCCACTACCTGCGGCACGAAGGGCCGGAACACGTCCTGACCTTTGCGCCCACGCGCTCGGGCAAGGGTGTGGGCCTGGTGGTGCCGACGCTGCTGTCCTGGCCGGCATCCGCCGTCATCCACGACATCAAGGGCGAGAACTGGCAGATCACCGCTGGCTGGCGCAGTCGATTTAGCCACTGCCTGCTGTTCAACCCGACCGATGCCAGTTCGGCGGCCTACAACCCGTTGCTGGAAGTGAGGCGCGGCGCGCACGAGGTGCGCGACGTGCAGAACATCGCCGATATCCTGGTCGATCCCGAAGGGGCGCTGGAGAAGCGCAACCACTGGGAGAAGACCAGTCATGCGCTGCTGGTCGGCGCGATCCTGCATGTGCTCTACGCGGGAGAGGACAAGACGCTGCGCGGCGTGGCGAACTTCCTCAGTGACCCGGCTTGCCCGTTCGAGCTGACGCTGCATCGGATGATGACCACGCGGCATCTTGGAGATGTACCGCATCCCGTTGTCGCGTCCGCCGCCCGCGAAGTGCTCAACAAGTCGGACAACGAGCGTTCCGGCGTGTTGAGCACCGCCATGTCGTTCCTCGGCCTGTACCGTGATCCGACCGTGGCCGCAGTCACGTCGCGCTGCGACTGGCGCATCGCCGATCTGATCGCGTCTGCATCCCCTGTGTCGTTGTATCTGGTGGTGCCGCCTTCGGACATCAGCCGCACCAAGCCGCTGATCCGGTTGATCCTCAACCAGATCGGGCGACGGCTCACCGAGTCGCTCGATGGCAGCGACGGCATTGAGCGCCGCCACAAGCTGTTGCTGATGCTCGACGAGTTCTCGGCTCTGGGGCGCCTGGACTTCTTCGAGACGGCGCTGGCCTTCATGGCCGGCTACGGCATCCGCAGTTTCCTGATCGCGCAGTCGCTCAACCAGATCGACAAGGCGTATGGGCAGAACCATTCGATTCTGGACAACTGCCATGTGCGCGTGACCTTCGCCACGAATGACGAACGCACGGCGAAACGGATCTCCGAAACGCTGGGCACGGCTACCGAACTGCGTGCGCAGCGGAACTACGCAGGCCATCGACTTGCGCCGTGGCTCGGCCACCTGATGGTGTCCCGCCAAGAGACGGCGCGGCCGCTACTGACGCCCGGCGAAGTCATGCAGCTTGCGCCAGACGAATCAGTGGTGATGGTGTCCAGCGTCGCGCCGATCAAGGCCAAGAAGTTGCGCTACTACGCTGATGCCAATTTCAAGCAGCGGGTACTGCCGCCGCCTGCGCTAACGGCAGGCCGCTATGCCGATGTGCCGCCTGCACGTCCCGATGACTGGAGCGGTTTGGCGATCCCGGCCGTGCCTGCGGCACAGGCCACGGCATCTGCCGATGACCTGGGTGGCTCCGACGACGGCGGCCCCCGCCGTCAGCCCGAGCTGTCCGAAACCGTCGCCTACGACCCCGAACCCGATTACACGCCCAGCGACTTGGCGCTGCTCGATGACGACGACATGCCCCCGCTGCTTCCCGGCCAGTTCGACCCCGCCCTGCAACGCACGGCGCGGCTGGCATCTCTCGACCCCAACGACGGAATCGACATATGAGCCAATACCGATTGAACCTGTTCATCCAGCACGAGCACGCCAAGCGTCTGGACGAGCTGGCCGCGAAGAAAGGCGTGTCAAAGTCCAGCATCGTCGCCGCTGCCTTGGCGTCCTGGCTGTCACCCGATGCCGGCGACCAGCGTGAGGCCGCCATCGCCAAACGACTGGATCGCCTGTCGCGGCAGGCCGAGCGCCTGGAGCGTGACCAGAACATCCAGATCGAGACGCTGGCGCTATTCGTCCGCTACTACCTGACCGTCAGCACGCCGGTGCCGGAGGCCCATCAGGATGCGGCTCGCGCGCAGGGCAAGGCGCGCTTCGAGCAGTTCGTCGAACAGTTAGGCCGCCACCTGCTGCGTGGCCGCAGCCTGGTACGGGACGTGGTGGAAGAACTGCATCCCCAGGATCGTGAGTTCGAGATGCGCATGGATGACGCGGCCGCGATGGCCGCCGCCCATGAACGCACTGCGGAGCGTGCGTCATGAGTGCCGTTCCTCAAATCCCGCCCGAACCGCGCTCATCCGCTGCAGCATCCCAGGATCGCCGCATCCAGATGCTGCGCACGGCGATGGGGCCGGTGATCGCCGCTGCGCTGGAAGACCCGGACGTGGTGGAAGTGATGCTCAACCCCGACCGGACATTGTGGGTGGATCGGCTGTCGTCTGGCCGTGCGCCGCTCGGCGTCGAACTGCCCGAAGCCGATGGCGAACGCATCATCCGCCTGGTCGCCGCCCATGTCGGTGCGGAGGTGCATCGCGGCCAACCGCTCTTGACCGCCGAACTGCCTGAAACCGGCGAACGCTTCGAGGGCATCCTGCCGCCCGCCGCACCCGGCCCGGCCTTTGCGCTGCGCAAGCGTGCCGTGAGCATCATCGGTCTGGATCGCTATGTGGCTGATGGCATCCTGACCACTGGGCAGGCCGAGTTTCTGCGTCATGCCGTGCGCGAGCGGCACAACATCCTGATCGCCGGAGGCACCAGCACCGGCAAGACCACGCTGGCCAATGCCTTGCTGGCCGAGATCGCCGCCACCGGCGACCGCGTGCTGGTGCTCGAAGACACCATCGAACTGCAATGCGCGGCCCGCGACCATGTGCCGCTGCGCACCCGCGCCGGCGTCGTGTCCATGACCGAGCTGGTGCGGGCCACGATGCGCCTGCGGCCCGACCGCGTGATCGTCGGCGAAGTGCGCGGCGGCGAAGCGCTGGATCTGGTGAAGGTCTGGGGCACCGGCCACCCCGGCGGCATCGCCACCATTCATGCCGGCTCCGCGTTGGGCGCGCTGCTGCGCCTGGAGCAACTGATCCTCGAAGTGGCGGTGAATCCGCCCCGCGCCCTGATCGCCGAGGCGGTCAATGTCGTGATCCACATCGCAGGCCGCGGCCGCAAGCGCCACGTCGAAACCATTTCCCGCGTCGTCGGTTTCGACGGCGCGGGCTACCGCCTGGCGGATTCGCTGGAAGCGACGCTTCCCGAGCTGCCGCCGGTTCCTCTTACAGCCGCTGCCGCTACGCCTTCCTCGATCCCTGAACAACCTGGAGAACTGCCATGACGCACGTTGATGCTTTCCGTCTTTCTGTAAACCCGCTTTCCCCGCTGCCCATGCTGGCGCGTTTGCATCGCCTGGCCCGACCCGCAGGACAAGGGTTGCTGCTCGCGGTGTTGATGCTGTTG
Source organism: Congregibacter litoralis KT71 (assembly GCF_000153125.2). Taxonomy (NCBI): domain Bacteria; kingdom Pseudomonadati; phylum Pseudomonadota; class Gammaproteobacteria; order Cellvibrionales; family Halieaceae; genus Congregibacter; species Congregibacter litoralis. The sequence continues at coordinate 2,828,122 of NZ_CM002299.1, read as the reverse complement.
CTGGCGGGCACGGCGCAGGCCGCCGGTTCCTCAATGCCGTGGGAAGGCCCGCTGCAATCCATTCTCGAATCCATCCAGGGGCCGGTAGCCCGCATCGTCGCGGTGATCATCATCATCGCCACCGGCCTGGCGTTGGCCTTCGGCGATACCAGTGGCGGCTTTCGCAAGCTGATCCAGATCGTCTTCGGCCTGTCCATCGCCTTCGCGGCTTCGAGCTTCTTCCTGTCGTTCTTCAGCTTCTCCGGCGGGGCCGTCGTATGAGCACGGCCACCGATCTTCCGGGCTTTGAAGTGCCGCTGCATCGCTCGCTGACCGAGCCGATCCTGCTGGGCGGTGCGCCGCGCACCGTGGCGATTGCCAACGGCACGCTGGCCGCCGCCGTCGGGCTGGGCCTGCAACTGTGGATTCCCGGCGTGGTGCTCTGGATCGCCGGCCATTCGCTGGCGGTCTGGGGCGCGCGCGTCGATCCGCAGTTCATGCAGGTCTTCGCCCGGCACATCAAGCACAAGCCGCTGCTGGACGCATAGGGGAGTGCCGACATGCTGAACCTTGCCGAATACCGCCAGCGGCCCGCACTGCTGGCCGACTGGCTGCCCTGGGCCGGGCTGATCGGGCCGGGCGTCGTCTTGAACAAGGATGGCTCGTTCCAGCGCACGGCACATTTTCGCGGGCCGGATCTGAACAGCGCCACGCAAGGCGAGCTGATCGCCACGTCGGCACGCTTGAACAACGCACTGCGCCGCCTGGGGTCGGGCTGGGCCTTGTTCATCGAAGCCGAGCGCTGCGCAGCGGCGGGCTATCCACGTTCCGATTTCCCCGAGCCGTTGTCCTGGCTGGTGGAGGAAGAACGCCGTGCAGCCTTCGAGGAATCCGGCCACCACTACGAGAGCGCCTATCACCTGACGCTGGCCTACCTGCCACCAGAAGAATCCCGCGCCCGTGCCGCCAAGATGCTCTATGAGAATGCGCCGGGCGATGGCGTGGACTGGCAGGGTCGGCTGGAAGCCTTCGTGGCGGAAACGGATCGCGTGCTCGACCTGCTCGACGGCGTGATGCCGGAGATTGCCTGGCTCGATGATGCACAGACGCTGACCTACCTGCACGCCACGGTTTCGACGCGGCGCTACCAACTGGCCGTGCCCGAAGTGCCTTTCCACCTCGACGCGCTGCTGGCCGATTCCGCCCTGGTCGGTGGCCTCGCGCCCATGCTGGGCAACCAGCACCTGCGCGTGGTGTCAGTGCGGGGCTTTCCGACCTCGACCTGGCCGGGGATTCTGGACGACCTCAACCGCCTGGGCTTTGGCTACCGTTGGAGCACGCGCTTTCTGTGCCTAGACAAAGCCGAGGCGGAAAAAGAACTGGGCCGCCTGCGCCGCCAGTGGTTCGCCAAACGCAAGAACGTCGTCGCGCTGCTGCGGGAAACGATCTTTCAGCAAGAAAGCCCGCTGGTCGATACCGACGCCAACAACAAGGCCGCCGATGCCGATGCCGCCTTGCAGGAGTTGGGAAGCGATCAAGTCGCCTTTGGCTACCTGACGGCCACCGTCACCGTCATGGATGCCGATGCTGCCGTGGCCGACGAGAAGCTGCGCATGGTGGAGCGCGTCATTCAGGGCCGGGGCTTCGTCACCATCCCCGAAACCCTCAATGCGGTGGATGCCTGGCTGTCGTCCATTCCCGGTAACGCCTACGCGAACGTGCGTCAGCCCATCGTCTCGACGCTGAACCTAGCGCACATGATGCCGTTGTCCGCTGTGTGGGCCGGGCCGGAGAGGAACGCGCATCTGGACGGCCCGCCGCTGATCGTCACCCGCACCGATGGCGCGACGCCGTTCCGGCTGGTGACGCATATCGGCGACGTGGGCCACACGCTGGTCGCGGGGCCGACCGGCATGGGCAAGTCGGTGCTGCTGGCCACGCTGGCGATGCAGTTCCGCCGTTATCCCGGTTCGCGCATCTTCGCCTTCGACATGGGGCGCTCGATGCGCGCCACCATCCTGGGGCTGGGCGGCGAGCATTACGACCTGGGCAATGACGGGACGATTGCTTTCCAGCCATTGGCCCGCATCGACCAGGAGGGCTACCGCACCTGGGCCGCCGAATGGGTGGAAGGCCGCTTGCTGCATGAAGGTGTCGCCATCGGCCCGGACGAGAAGGCAGCGATTTGGTCGGCACTGTGCAGCCTGGCCGGTGCGCCAGTGGAGCAGCGCACGCTGACGGGCCTGTCGGTGCTGTTGCAATCGAACGCACTGCGCCAGGCGCTCGCACCCTATGTGCTGGGCGGCGCCCACGGCAAGCTGCTGGACGCCGATGCCGACAGGCTGGGTTCCGGCAGTGTGCAGGGCTTCGAGATGGAAGAACTCATGCATAGCAAGGCGGCGGTACTGGCCGTGCTGGGCTACCTGTTCGCCCGCTTCGATGAACGCTTCGACGGGGCGCCCACGCTGCTGATCCTTGATGAAGCCTGGCTGTTCCTTGATGACCCGGTGTTTGCCGCCCGCATCCGGCAATGGCTCAAGACACTGCGCAAGAAAAACGTCAGCGTCATTTTCGCCACGCAATCGCTGGCCGACATCAAGGATTCAAGCATTGCCCCGGCGGTGATCGAAAGCTGCGCCAGTCGGATTTTTCTGCCCAACCCGCAGGCCACCGAGCCGCAAATTCGCACGATCTACGAGGGCTTCGGCCTCAACAGCCGCCAAATCGAGATCGTGGCGACCGCACAGCCCAAGCGCGACTACTACTACCAATCGCGTCTGGGCAACCGCCTGTTCGACCTCGACCTGGGGCCAGCCACGTTGGCCTTCGCGGGTGCATCCACCCCGCAAGACCAGCGCGACATGGATCGCGTGCTGCTGGACGCAGGCACACCGGGATTTGCCGGTGCCTGGCTGCGCCATCGCGGCCTCGATTGGGCCGCTGACCTGTTGCCGTCCTCACCGGCGGCTGCTTCTTTCCTCGCTTCTCAACGACCGGAGGTTTCACCATGAAGACCCAACCCCGTTTGCTGTCCGTCTCGCTCGCCGCCGTGCTGTCGGTATCGCTGCTGGCAGTGCAGCCCGCGTCCGCGCTGACGGTGTTCGATCCGTCCAACTTCGTGCAGAACACGCTGACCGCCGTGCGCACGTTGGAGCAGATCAACAACCAGATCAACCAACTCCAGAACGAAGCACAGATGCTGATGAACCAGGCGCGCAATCTGGCGAATCTGGACTTCAACATCGTCAATCGCTTGCGTTCGACGCTGGCGACCACCGAGCGGCTGATCGCCGAGGCTCGCGGCCTGGCCTACGACGTGCAGAGCATGGATGCCACCTTTGCCCGGCTGTACCCGGAGCAGTATGCCGCGACCGTCAGCGGCGACCAGATGCTGCACGACGCGCAGGAACGTTGGAAGAACACGCTGAACAGTCTGCACACCGCGATGCGGATGCAGGCGCAGGTGTCGCAGAACCTGGCGCAAGACGAAAGCGCGCTGTCCGACCTGGTCAGCCAGAGTCAGTCCGCCACCGGCGCGCTGCAAGCCATGCAGGCGACCAACCAGCTTCTGGCCTTGCAGGCCAAGCAGTCCATCCAGGCACAGCAGCTCCAGATCACGCAGGAACGCGCCGCCGCGCTGGAACTGGCACGCCAGGCGGCGGCTGTCGAACGTGGCCGGGAAGTGACGCGCCGTTTCCTGGGTGATGGCACGCCCTACACGCCGCAGCGCGTGGATTTCTACGGCAACTGACGGGAGACGGCCATGCGATGCGTTTCCTTGCTGCTTCCCGTGCTGCTGGTCGCTTGCAGTCAGCAGCCGACCGAAGACCTGGCCGCTGCCTTGGCCGCCGATCCCGTGAGACTCAAGGCTTTGCGTGCGCAGTGTGCGGCCGACAGGACGACGGCAGGCGAAGACGCCTGCCTGGCCGCGGCTGAGGCCTTCCGGCGGCGCTTCTTCGCCGGTGAAACCGGGTCTGACGAGTTCCGCACGCTGGCCGATCTGCCGCCGATCCCGCCGAGCTTCGACATACCCATCAGTGACCAGGACGCCATGCCCTTCGAGGGGGACGTGCCATGAATGACGTGACAGTGATCGACCGCTTCCTCGATACCTTCTCGCGCTACATCGACTCGGGCTTTGGGCTGCTGCAGGGCGAAGTCGCGTTCCTCACCGCCACGCTGATCGTCATCGACATGACCATCGCCGGGCTGTACTGGGCGATGAGCCACGCCACCGGCCAGGGCGATGATGTGATCGCCAAACTGCTGCGCAAGGTGCTTTACGTCGGCGCCTTCGCCTACATCATCAACAACTTCAACTGGCTCGCCAGCATCGTCTTCCGCTCGTTCGCGGGCCTGGGCCTGACGGCCAGCGGCTCGACGATGAGCATGGGCGAATTCCTGCAACCGGGACGCTTGGCCAAGACCGGCATCGACGCGGCGGCCCCCATTCTTGAGCAGATCAGCGACATGGCGGGCTTCCCCGAAGTGTTCGTGAACATGACGCCCATCGTGGTCATGTTCCTGGCCTGGGCCGTGGTGATCCTGTGTTTCTTCGTGCTGGCGATCCAGCTTTTCATCACGCTGATCGAGTTCAAGCTGACCACGCTCGCGGGCTTCGTACTGGTGCCGTTCGCGCTGTGGAACAAGACCAGCTTCCTCGCCGAGAAAGTGTTGGGCAACGTGGTGTCTTCGGGCATCAAGGTGCTGGTGCTGGCGGTCATCGTCGGCATCGGCTCGGGCCTCTTCGCCGAGTTCCAGGTGCATCCGGCCGAGCCGTCCATCGACCATGCGGTGGTCGTCATGTTGGCCTCACTGACGCTGCTGGCGTTGGGGATCTTCGGGCCGGGCATCGCCACGGGCCTGGTATCCGGCGCACCGCAGTTGGGTGCCGGCACGATGGCGGGCGCTGCTGTGGGTGCCGCAGGTGCGGCGGTGGCCGTAGGTGCCGCCGCCACCGGCGTGGGTGGTGCCGTGATGGCCGGGGCACGCATGGCACCGGCTGCCGCCAAGCTCGCCGGGGCTGGCGCGCGGGCCGCCACCTCGGCGGCTGGCAGTGCGAAGTCGGCTTTCCAGGCCGGTTCTGCCGCTGCGGGCGGCGGGGCCAAGGGCGCGATGGCAGGTTTGGGGAATGTCGCCAAGGGCGGTGCACAGGCGGCAGGCCAACGCGCCGGTGCTGGCATCAAGGCAGCAGCGGCCAAGGCGGTCGCGCCATTCAAAGCAGGCTGGCAAGGCTCTGGCGCAGAAGGCGGCTCAGGCGGTGGCACTGCAGGGCCAGCCGCCGCAGGCGATGCCGCTGGCAACACAGCCAACGCGCAGAAGCAGGGGCAACCCGGCTGGGCCAAGCGCCTGCAACGCCGCCAACGACTCACCCAGGCCACCACCACGGCCGCGCACACGCTGCGCGGTGGCGACGGTGGCGGTTCGGGCCAAGGCCCGAGCCTGAGGGATTCCGATAGCTGACTTTCAAGGAGAACTCCATGCGATTCAAACGACCGCAGGTGCGCTATGCCGACACGCCGCAGCCTGCCACTCCGTATCAAGCCGCTGCCCAAGTGTGGGACGAGCGCATCGGCTCGGCCCGCGTGCAGGCCAAGAACTGGCGGTTGATGGCCTTCGGCTGCCTGGTACTCGCGCTGCTGATGGCCGGTGGCCTGGTGTGGCGATCGGCCCAGTCCATCGTTACGCCCTATGTCATCGGGGTCGATCAGTCCGGCCAGGTACGCACCGTGGGCGAAGCAGCCACGCCGTACCGGCCCACCGATGCGCAGACGGCGCACCACATCGCACGCTTCGTGACGCTGGTGCGCTCGCTGTCCATCGATCCCATCGTTGTGCGCCAGAACTGGCTAGATGCCTACGACTACACCACTGACCGGGGCGCGGCGGTACTCAACGACTATGCGCGCACCCATGACCCGTTTGCCCGCATCGGCAAGGAATCGGTGACGGTGCAGATCACCAGTGTGGTTCGCGCCAGCGATGCGTCGTTCAACGTGCGCTGGACGGAACGCCGCTATGTCAATGGTGCGGCTGCCGGGCTGGAGCGATGGACGGCGGTGGTGTCCATCGTGCAGCAGACCCCGCGCACCGAAGAACGCCTGCGCCGCAACCCGCTGGGCATCTACGTCAATGGCCTGTCGTGGAGCCGTGAACTGGATTCTTCTGAAGGAGCCAAACCATGAATGCACGTTTCCGTAAGACCGCATTGCCGGTGATTCTGCTGGCATCGACTGTTCTGTTTGCGGGCTGCGCCACGCAGGGCAAACCGCCGCCGGCGATCTCGCTCGATGAGCCGGTGCAGGCTCAGCCATTGCCCGAGCCGCCCAAGCCCATCGAAGTCGTGACAGTGCCCGAGCCCTTGGCGCTGCCCGCACAGTTGAAGCCGCTGCAGGGCATTGATTCGGCCCCGACCACGCCGGAGCCTGCTGACGAGAAGGTGCGCGTCTCCCGCGCCAATGCAGAAGCACGCATCGCACCGACCCGCGAGGGCTACGTCAATGCGATCCAGGTCTGGCCGTTCACCGATGGCGCGCTGTACCAGGTCTATGCGTCTGTGGGCCGCGTGACGGTGATCGCGCTCCAGCCCGGCGAGGAACTGGTGACGGTCGCTGCGGGCGATACCGTGCGCTGGATCGTGGGCGATACCTCCAGCGGCAGCGGTGCCGATCTGCGCGTCAATGTGCTGGTCAAGCCTATCCGTTCCAGCTTGAAGACCAATCTGGTCATCACCACCAGCCGCAGGACGTACCTGCTGGAACTGACTTCGACTGACAAGGCATGGATGGCGTCGGTGTCCTGGGACTACCCCAAGGATCGGATGCTGGCCTTGCAGCGCCAGGCACATGCTGCTAGCGCTGCCGCGCCGGTCGATGCAGGCTTGTCGCTGGAGAACATCCGCTTTCGCTATGCCATCAGTGGCAGCAATCCGCCGTGGAAGCCGCTGCGCGCCTTCGATGATGGCGAGAAGGTCTATATCCAGTTTCCGGCAGGAATCGCCCAGGGCGAGTTGCCGCCGCTGTTTGTCATCGGTGCGCAGGGCGATGGGCAACTGGTGAATTACCGCTTTCGCTCGCCGTACTACATCGTGGATCGGCTGTTCGGTGCGGCAGAACTGCGCCTGGGGGCCGACAAGGGCGATGTGGTGCGCATCGAGCGCACGGATGGCATCGCCGGGAGGAACTGAGCATGAGCCAGGACGACATTCCCGACCTTGCGACGCAGCGGGCGGACAAGGTGGCACCCGAGGCGGTGGCGCTGCGCGCCCAACCGCGCCCGGTCACGCGCCTGAACCGGCGCACGCTGGCCATCCTCGCCGGCTGCTTGTCGATCGGCATCATGGGCGCACTGATCTGGTCGCTGCAACCGCAGCAACGCAGTGCAGGCGAATCCACGGAGCTGTACAACGTGGATCGCGTCTCGCGCTCGGAAGGGCTGGATGCGCTGCCGACGGACTATTCCAAGCTGCCAGCGCTGCCGCCTGACGTGCCGGAGCTGGGGCCACCGCTGCCGGGTGATCTGGGGCCAGCCATCGTGAACTCGCAGCAGCCGGTCGCCGCCACCTATGCCGCGTCGGGCTACGACCCCAACGATGCGCTGCGCAAGGAGGCAGAAGCGGCGGCAGCTTCATCGGTATTCTTCCGCACAGGTTCCCCGCAGGCCGCGCCCGTAGCGCAGTCGCAGGTCGCTGCCGCACCAGGCTTCGCCGCCAATTCCGCTTTCGATCCGATGGCCGCAGGCCCGGCCTCGACGGCGGCCCAGCCTGCTGATCCGACTGCCGTGCAGAACCGGCAAGACCAGAAAGAGGCGTTCCTAAAAGGTGGTTCCACGGAAACCCGTAATTCCGGCAATCTGACCCTGCCGGCTTCGCAGTATCAGGTCATGGCCGGAACGGTGGTCGCTGGGGCGCTGGTGACGGGCATCAAGTCGGACTTGCCGGGCGACGTGATCGCCACGGTGACGGAGCCGATCTACGACACGGCCACCGGCAAGTTCCTGCTGATCCCACAGGGTTCGCGCATCCTGGGCAAGTACAACAGCCAAGTCAGCTACGGTCAGAGTCGCGTGCAGGTGGTGTGGAACCGCATCATCCTGCCGGACACGTCTTCGCTCACGCTCGACAACCTGATCGGCACCGACCCGGCGGGCTACGCCGGTCTGGAAGACGACGTGGACTGGCATTGGGATCGGATCTTTGCAGGTGCCGTGCTGACCACGCTGCTGGGTGTCGGTGCCGAACTGGCTGCACCTGAGAACCGCCAGGACGGCGATCGCGTCATCATCGCCGGGCGCGACAGCCTGCAGGACACCGTGAACCAGGTCGGCCAGGAAGTGACCCGGCGCAATCTCAACATCCAACCCACGCTGACCAGCCGCCCCGGTTTGCCGGTGCGCATCATCCTCAACCGCGATCTGGTGCTACGGCCTTATCAGCCGCTGTTCTTCAACAAGGGGACTTCTCGATGAGCACGACCAAGAAACTGCGGCTGGGGCCGCTACCCAAGACCGAAAGCGTCAAGCTGACCTTCGCTTGCCCGGCCAGCTTGAAAGCCGATCTCGACCGCTATGCCGCGCTGCATGCGCAGGCGTATGGCGAGGCGGTCGATGCCTCGGCGCTGATCCCGCACATGCTGGAGGCGTTCATGGCGGGGGATCGGGGATTCAGGAAAGGAAACGGCAGCAAGGCCGTGCCACCGAAGCCAAGCTGAAGATGCACTAGAACCAGACTGACCATCCCTCGAACGCGCAGCCCAACGCTGCGCGTTCTTCGTTCTGGATAGGCTGCGAGGGAATCGGCTAAGATGACTGAACAAGCCTGCCAGCCATTGGCAATCTCCATCGCTGCAACGCGACTCGACTCTCTTTCTCCAGGCTCTTATGTGGCTCCCAGCCCACAATGCCGCATCCTCTGCGAACGGCATGAAACAGAGCTAACCTATTGCCCCGTATATGGTTTCAAGCTTCGCGTGATTTCAACACAATGCTTGACGCCAGCCATTTTTTATGGATGCTCTTCTGGAGTCGCTTACGGGGTCGCTGATGGACTCGTTGATGAAAACGCGGCTCAAGCGCCCGTTTATTAAGCATCCAGGCCCTCGGAGTTGAGGGTAGAACAGAGATCCTTATTTTTTGGGGTCCATGATGGCCGCTTTGGCCTTTTCCATGTCCACCGCCTCAGCGGCCTTCTCCATATCTACGGCTTCTGCCGCTTTTTTGTAATCCACGCCGTCGGTGCTTACGGCGGCTTTCGCTTTTTCCATGTCTACGGCTTCCGTAGCTTTTTCCTTGTCTACCGCTTCCATGAGTTTGTTCATATCCTGTGCCTGGGCAGCGGAGATAGAAAGCAATGTCGCAGCGGCGACGGAGGCAAATACTGTTTTCATAGCGTGTTCCTGATGTCAGTCGTGATTAAGGTGGCAATGGTTTTCGATGTGTCGGGCGCTTGGTCCCGGCACCCGGTCCTGGCACCTGGCCCTAGCGATAGTCGCGGACTATCTCTCCCTTGGATATTACAGCACGAATACCTCGGGAGTGGCGAATGTCCTCGAGAGGATTCCCCTCCAGGAGCAACAGGTCTGCGGCATAGCCCACGGCGATTTTTCCCATTTTCTCCTCCAGACCAAAAAACGCTGCGGGAACCAGTGTTGCCGCCGCGAGAGCGCTTTGATTGTCCAAACCCCCTTTCACCAGAATCTCAAGCTCACGATGGAGACTGTAGCCGGGAATGGCCCATCCAATGGGCGTATCTGTCCCGGCACCGATGGTCACGTTGTTGGCCACGAGACGGGGGAGCATGCTCAAGGTCCATTCCCCGGCAACTCTATAGCTTTGGGGATCCATGTAATCAGCAGCCTTGACCCAGTCAGTGCGAATGGTCGCCGGCAGGGCAGCCAGGGCCTCGGGCCAATCGGGCGCCTTGAAGGGCGGAAACTGCGTCATAGCGTTGAGCCGCGCCGTGGGAACCTGAATTGTATTGCGCAGGCTCGCCAGCACATGATTGCAGCGGCGGACGTCCTCATTCGCGATGGCTGCATTGCGCTGGGCACCGTGGATGCTTGCTCTGAGGCTCATGCCGTCGCTGTCCTGCTCACGACCCTCAGCGAGCATCGTTCGTCGTTCCTCAAGGAGTGCCTCGGCATTCTTTGCGCAGTCCAGCTCGATGTTGCGCAGGTGTTCCAGGGACTGCACCCGCGGTGCCGCCTCGGAGGCAAGCATTGATAGAGGTACGTGGGCAGCCACGGGCAGGGCGAGCTTCTCTGCTTCCTGAACAAAGGCGTCGAAAACATCGGGGCTGACCATCTCGTAGATCTTGATGAAGTGCACACCGGCCTTGTGCAGTGTTTGCACGCGAAGCCGCGCTTCTTCGACGCTGACGATGCTTTGTCCGATACCAGAACCCTCCTCTCCGCCGTAAACCACGGGGGTTCCATCGAGTAACGGGCCGGCAAAAAACACCCGGGGCGCCGATGCGGGGGAGGTGTAGTAAGCCTCCAGGACCGGCAGGAGGCGTTCGAGCTTGCCGCCAGTGTCGCGCACGCTGGTGATGCCATAGTCCAGAAACAGACTGGCCATGACGGGAGTAAGGCGATCGTCGTAGCTCAGGTGCACATGCATGTCCCAGAGCCCCGGGCTTAAAAAATATCCCGTGCCGTCTATGAGCGTGGCGGCGGGGGTTACTGCCAGCTCCTGTCCCAGGTCCGCAATTCGCCCATTAACAAGGAGTACATCCTGCGTCGCCATGATGCCGCTGTGCGCATCCAGGGGCGTGACGTTTTGGATGAGAAGGGGGGCAGGCGTTTGCGCGAGGCCCAGGGCCCCTGTGCCGGTGCCAAGGACAAGCACCGAAGTCATCAGCCATTGTCGGAAGCGTCGCCAACGGAGGCTCTTCCGTGTTCCCGCGCTATAGTGCATAACAAGCTCCCTTAGGAAGAGTCACGAACTATGCCGCCAGGAACCCTCCAAGTACACAGGGATGCCATCACGGGCACGGCGACTGCCGTTATCGTCCTCGCTGTCCTTTTGCTGGTCGCAGCGCTTTCGGGCGCTTCTGCATCAGCTCAGGCGGCAAGTGATCGACACAATGTGCTGGTGATTTACGTGGATGACCTGGGGTTCGGTGACACCGGCGTTTATGGCCACCGGGTTGTGAAAACACCACACATTGATGGACTCGCCGCGGAGGGCATCCGCTTTACCCAGTTCTACGCGCCCTCGGCCTTGTGCTCACCATCCCGGGCAGGACTTCTCACAGGACGTACCCCCTACCGCACGGGCGTGGAGAGCTGGATTCCCGATGATTCCCGGGTTCATCTCGGACGCAGGGAAACCACGCTGGCAGACCTCGCTAAAGCGCGGGGCTACCGTACGGCCGTTATCGGCAAGTGGCATCTCAATGGGGGCTTGCATATGAGGGACGTGCCCCAGCCTCGGGATTTCGGTTTTGATTATCAGTACGGTCTGGCAGCCTGGGTAAAAAATGCCTCGGTCGCGGATTCCACGGAGTTGCCCCGGCGGGGCCCCATGTTTCCCGACAATATGTATCGAAACAACGAGCCCGTTGGAGTCACAGACAAATACAGTGCGGAGCTTGTCAGTGACGAGGCTATTGGTTGGTTGCAGGCGTCATCGGATCCGTTTTTTCTGCTCCTGACCTACAGTGAGGTTCACACGCCCATCGCTTCGCCCCCTGCGTATCTCGATGCCTATCGCGAGTATCTAAGCGATGAGGCAAAGCATAACCCCTTTTTGTATTACTTCGATTGGCGTAACCGGCCCTGGCGGGGTCGTGGCGAGTACTACGCCAATATCAGCTTTCTGGACGCTCAGCTCGGTCGGGTGATTGGACATCTGCGGGATCAGAAGATACTTGATAACACCCTCATCGTGTTTAGCAGCGATAACGGCCCCGTGACCGATGCGGCGCTCACGCCCTGGGAACTGGGCATGGCCGGTGAGACCGGAGGTCTGCGGGGCAAAAAGCGTTTCTTGTTTGAGGGGGGTATTCGCGTCCCGGGGATTATCCGCTATCCCCATCGCATAGAGGCCGGTCGTGTAGAGCATCGCGCGGTGACGGCCCTGGATATCTTTCCCACGCTTGCCGAATGGCTGGATGTGGACGTCGAGCCCCGGGTTCCCCTGGATGGGCAGTCACTATGGCCCTTGATCGATGGCGACAGCTTTGAGCGGGATAAAGCCCTGTACTGGTCTATTCCGACACCCGATGGCATGGAGTTCGCCGTGCGCGAGGGGCCTTGGAAAATGATCCTGGACAGCTACGGCGTGCCCCGCCACCTTTTCGATCTGTCCAATGACTGGTACGAGGTAAATAATCTGCTAGACCGGGAGCCCGCAATACGAGAGCGGCTGCTCCTTGCCTATCGATCCATTAGACGGTCCGTAGAGAATGATCCTCTAGCAGCGGCAAGGAAGACCTCGCCGCGCTAAAGGGGGGTGCCCATGGCTACACGGGCCCTTGCTACCAGGCGATGCCGTAATCATCACCGTAGTCGCTGGCGCCCGCCTGAAACGTGCCTTGTTCGGGATCAATGAGGATCGCCGTGATGGGGCTGTAGGTACGGTCCACCACGTCGACCTCATAGCCCATGGCCTTGAGGCGGTCGCGGGTGTAGGGCGGTAATTGCCGCGTGACATCCAGACGGCCGGGTTCGCTGATGTGCGCACCAAAGGAGCTCTGCATCTGGTAGCTGGTGACATTGTGCGCTTCCGCGGCTTGCTGCACGTTCATCCCGAACTCGACGACGTTCAAAAAGAACTGCAGGAGGTTCTGGTCCTGGGTGTCACCACCCTGCACCGAGAAGGCCATGATGGGCTCGCCGTCTTTCAGCGCCATGCTCGGAGTGAGCGTGGCGCGGGGACGTTTACCCGGGGCGACGACATTAAACGGGTTGATGCGCTCGTCCAGAACGAAGCTCTGCATACGCTGACTGAGGCCGATGCCGCTGTCGCCGGCGATGAATGCGGGAATCCAACCCCCGGAGGGTGTGATGGAAACAACCCAGCCGTCCGCATCCGCGGCCTGAATTGACGTGGTGCCCGCGATAAAAGCCTCATCCTGATCGAGGGCAGCCTGCTGAAAACCATCAGAACCGTCTGCCTCTGCCGCGGGAGGAATCGGCGACCACTCCTCCAGAAGTTTTGTGAAAGGGTTTTTGTCACCCTGGAAAGGGTAGGGGTCCCCGGGTCGAGCTCCGGTGTCGTTCTTCTCCGGATTGATCAGGGCCCGGCGCTGCGCTGCATAGTCTTTACTCAGGAGTCCCTCGATGGGTTCCGCGGGGGGGAAGTAGGGGTCGCCGTAGTAAAAGTCACGATCCGCAAAGGCGAGGTTCATGGTTTGATAGAGCGTGTGAATATAATTGGCGCTGTTATACCCCATCCCCTTGAGATCCATAGGCTCCAGAATGTTCAGGGCCTGGAGCATCGCTGGCCCCTGCACCCAGGTAGTGAGCTTGTACACGTCGATGCCTTTGTAATTGGTGCTCACGGGTTCTTCGATGTGGACTTCCCAATTGGCAAGATCTTCCTCCGTAAACAGACCGCCTTGTTCCCGCGTGGCGGCAACGATTTCTTTGGCGATATCGCCGCGATAAAAACGCTCGTAGGCTGCGTAGATGGCCTCTTTACGGGACTTGCCGGCAGCCAGGGCTTGCGCTTCCGCGTCCACCAGTTTCTTCAGGGTCGCAAGCAGGTCCAACTGCCGGAAGAGTTCTCCGCCCTCCGGGGCGGCGCGCTGCTCGGCATTGTTCTCGTCGAGGTGGGGCAGGAATATGCGCCGGGAGTCCGGCCATTGAGCGATGATGTCCCGTCGGCGCTCAATGTTGTCGGCCTGGACGCCTTCTATAGGGTAGCCCTCGGCCATTTCCATGGAGGGCGCCAGCACCTCGGCGAGACTCAGGCGCCCGTATTCCGCGAGCATCACCATGAGTCCACCGGGCGTCCCCGGTGTGACCGCTGCCAGAGGCCCGTACTCCGGGGGGTACACCATGCCCTTGTCGCGGAAAAATGCGGGTGTTGCGCCGGTAGGGGCCACGCCCAGGGCGTTGATGCCGACGACCTTGCCGGTTTCCGGATTATGAATCAGTGCCTGGGTCTCGCCTCCCCAGCCCAGGGTGTCCCACATGGTGGAGGTCGTGCCCAGCATGGCGCAGGCCGCATCCACGGCGTTGCCGCCGCGGGCAAACATCATGGCGCCGGCACTTGCGGCCAGGGGCTTTCCTGTGACGGCGGCCCAATGGCGGCCGTGAAGTACGGGCTTCGCCGTGCTCTGAGCGTCAGCGGGCGCGGTCGCTGCAACGCCAAGCCCCGCAGCCAGGGCCACGGTTGCCAGGAGCCGGGTCTGCTTCGGCGCTGCGCTCGTAAATGGTCGGAATAGGCGGGCGATCATCAGGTGTCTCCGTTGATTATGTTTTAGATAAAAACTGAGGGGCCTACGTTACCGTGGGTGTCGGCGGATCATCGTTCGTAGCCACCCTTAGGGGGATAGCCGCGGCCGAGGCATCGCGGTTGGCGCGGTAGTGGGGTGACAGTATCTCGATGTTGGCGTCGCGGAAGTTGTCCTGAATATGGGCATGCATTTCTGATGCGATCTGCTGCTTTGCGGATGGGTTGCGAATATAGGCATTCAATTCATAGGCAACGTAATTGTCATCGAGACTGGTCTGCAGGACGAAAGGGGCTGGATCTTCCAAGACTTGCGTGGTGGCGATGGCCGCGTCGCACAGCAGTTGATGTACCTGAGGCCAGGGCACGTCGTAGCCGATGGTGACCGTGGTATGGAGCAGGACGCCCGCTTCCTTGGCCTGAGCGCTGAAGTTCACGATATGGTTGTTCATGACCATGGCGTTGGGAACCGACACTTCCTCATTTTTCGGTGTGCGGATCCGGGTCACAAAAGCACTGCGCTCTATCACATCGCCCTCCGTGTCGGCGATGCGCACCCGGTCGCCGATTTTGAAGCCCCGGGTATAGGTGATCACGATACCGGACATCACGTTTGCTACCGCGGATGTGGATCCCAGGGATACGAGGACGCCAAAGAATATTGATAAGCCTTGAAAGGCAGGGCTGCTGGAACCCGGGAGATAAGGAAAGACGATGACCAGGGTGATGGCGATGATCAGCAGTCGGGACAGACCGAAACTGGTTTCGGCCCAATCCGGATAAAACCCCGGCAGGGTGATGCGTTCGAGACGTATGCCATCAAAGATGCCTCGCACGGCGCGGATCACCAGTCGGGAAATCACAACGATGATCGCAATGATAAACAAGTTGGGGAGGTAGTTGACGACCGCCGCGGCAATTAACCCGAACTGCGCAAGAACAAAGGCGATGATGGCCACCGCGAGATCGCGGCTCCAGGCAAATTGGGTAAACACAAGGTTTAGCCAGCTGATGAGAAGGATCGCGCGCAGAAGGCGCCAGGCACCGTTGACGCCGATGTGCAGTGCTCTCGCCAGCTCCCGCTCGGTAAAAATCTGCTGATCCTGCACGGTGAGCGCCCGGGCCCCGGAGCCATCGGCATCGATCCAACGGTGGATGCTTTTTCGCCAGCGCTCAAGGAGGCGCCACAGAATCCAGACCAGCAGGGATACGAGCAGCAGCGCGCCAGCACGGGAGGCCATGTCGACCCAGAAGGCGTTGCCCATCCATTGGGCAAGCCATTGCTCCAGCGCTTTAAGGCTTTGGTTCATGATTCCTGACGGTGCTCCGAGGCTTTTGCCAAGAATGCTTTATGGCGCCGCGTATAGCAATTCCCTGCACCGCGCCCGCGCGGACAAAAGCGCTGGCGGGGCATACCCCTTGCCCCGGTGGAGCATGGTTCTTAGTATCAATGGAATGACCGAAAACGACCCTCCAGTGATGCGCAAGATTATCCACGTGGATATGGACGCGTTTTATGCGAGCGTTGAGCAACGGGATGACCCGGCCTTACGGGGAAAACCCCTGGCGGTGGGAGGGTCCGCAAAGCGCGGCGTGGTGGCAGCAGCCAGCTATGAAGCGCGGAAGTTTGGGGTAAAGTCGGCCATGCCCGGGGTGACGGCGCGGCGCCGCTGCCCGCAGCTGCTGTTTGTAAAGCCGCGCTTTGAGGTGTACCGCGCTGTGTCGCAACAGCTTCACGGCATCTTCGCACGCTATACCCATATTATTGAGCCCCTGTCCCTGGACGAGGCCTATCTCGATGTCACTGCGGATCTGGCGGGCTTGGGCAGCGCGACGGCAATCGCCGAGGCAATTCGTGGTGACATCCGCCGGGAACTCCGGCTGACCGCCAGTGCCGGTGTCAGTTACAACAAGTTTATTGCCAAGGTCGCCTCGGACCAGAACAAACCGGATGGCGTGTTTGTTGTGCGCCCCGAGGAGGGCGCTGCGTTTGTAGCGACCCTGCCGGCTCGCCGCTTCTTCGGCGTCGGCCCTAAAACCGCCGAACGCATGTCATCTCTCGGGATTCAGACCGGCGCGGATATCCGTGCCCAAACCCTGGGGTTTCTCGAGCAGCATTTTGGGAAGTCCGCACACTATCTGTACCGCGCAAGCCGCGGGGAGGACTACCGTGCGGTCAAAGCGGATCGGGAACGAAAATCCATTGGCGGCGAGCGTACCTATAGCGATGATCTGAGTACCGACGAGGCCCTTCGCGATGCCCTGGAGCACATCATTGATATCGTCTGGGAGCGGATTCATCGCAATAATGCCCGGGGACGCACGGTGACCATCAAGGTGAAGTATGCTGATTTCCAGCAGATCACCCGGGCACGGTCTGTCAGTCCCCCGGTGGATACACGGGAGGCCTTCGAACGGCTGTCCCGGGGTTTGTTGGAGGCGCTATTGCCTGTTCCCAAGGGGGTGCGTCTCCTCGGGCTGACCTTGTCGTCCCTGGAGTCTTCTCAGGAGCCGGCACATACGGGAGAATCCGGTGTTGCCGAGAGCGGGCCTGTGCAGGAATCCCTGGCGTTTTGACGGCTTGCCTGTGGCTGCGGGCCTCATCGCTGGTTTTTTACGTCGATGGGCATAGTAATTGCAGACTTAACATTAAGAAGCGAGAAGTAAGACAGCCGCATTTTTACCGCAGCAGCTCAATGCCAAGGATGACCAGATGAAGTACCCAGGAAGATCCGTTCTTTTCAGCAGTGCCCTCGTGGCTTTCGGTGTCGCCCAGTCCCTGGCCGATGAGGACATGCCCGACATGCCCGAGATTCCCATGCCGCTTGCCACGGTCATCGACGGCCTGGCGGAGGAGAAGCGCGCCTTCCTCATGGAAGAGGGCGAAGGTTTCGCCGGCACCTGGGAAAAGCTCTTTGTGCGTCTTCGCGGTAAATCCCTTGAGGAGGTGGAAGCCTTTGTGGACGCCATGCAATACCTCGAGAGCGCCAGCAAATTTAATCCCGAGACTGATATGGCGTCGATTCCCCTCAATACCGAGGCGGAGGATTTCAATTCCTGGAAGCTCATGAATCCCCGGGCGCTGGCAACGCAGCGGGAGCCCGGTCCCATCAATCTCAGCTACTACGCCCGGGGCGGACGTGGTGGTGTACAAACCTTTGCCGGTGCCCCCGTGGCTATTTACCCCGAAGACCTGGTAGCGGGAGACGTGGAAGTGGCAATTGTCGGCGCGCCTCTGGATATGGGGACTTATTACCGCGGGCAGCGTTTCGGACCCCAGGCCATGCGGACCGGCTATTACCAGGCTGGCAACGATATGGCGACCATGGTGAACCCCAGCAAAATCCTCAGCATCGTGGACTACGGCGATATCGCCATTGACAATATGAGTACAGAGATCAGCGTGCACCACGTCCGAGAGCGCATTGCCGAGATCGCCGAGACCGGTGCCATTCCCTTTATTGTCGGTGGCGATCACTCCCTGGAGTATCCGGATATCGCCGGTCTGGCGGATGTCCACGGCAAAGGCAGTTTTGGCGTGGTCCATTTTGATTCGCATTTTGATGCCGGCAAGGGACAGGCGCATTACATTACCCACGGTCAGCCGGTCTATCGCGCCATCAAGGAGGGGCACGTCAAGGCAGAGAACTTTATTCAGGTAGGTTTGCGCGGTCCCTGGCCCGGCGCCTGGGGTTTTGAATGGATGCGCAACAACGGCATGCGTTATCACCCCATGGCGGAGGTGGAGAAAAAAGGCTGGAAGCAGGTGATGGAGGATGCGCTTCGCGAAGCGCGGGAAGGCACGGAAAAGCTGTTTATCTCCTTTGATGTGGATGTCCTGGACCCTGCCTTTGTCCCGGGGACGGGCACGCCCGTGCCCGGTGGCCTGACCATGCGTGAAGCCATACCCATCGTGCGTGCCCTGTGCACCGAGAGCGACATGATTGGTTTTGAAATTGTCGAGCTTGATCCCCTGCTGGATAACACCTATCGCTCGGCACTCAATGCCAACTACATCATGCACGCCTGTCTTACGGGTATTGCCATGCGTAAAACGGGTATTACCGATGGCTCCTACCTGTCGGAGCTTTCCACGGAAGACCAGCAGCCCGGTGCGGGAGAGCAGGCATTGGAAGCGGGTGATGCGGAAGAGATCGATCCCGACTACGGTCGCCCTGACGCGAGGTAAGCCAGCCCATGCCCCTCGCTTCTCATTCCCATGGGTGAGTTCGGCGTCTCCCGCCGTTTTCTCAGGGATCCGCTATTCGCATTTTTTGCCATCGGCGGCCTGTGTTTTATTGCCTACACACAGTTGAACCGCGAGGCGACAACGCCCATCACTCTCAGTCAGAGCGCTCAGGCGCTCCTCGTCGCGGAGTGGGAGATGCTCACGGGGAAGTCGGCGCAGGCCGCCGACGTTGATGCCATTTTGAATGACTATTACCAGCGGGAGCTTCTTTATCGCGAAGGGATTGCATCGGAGCTCCATCTCAGCGATGCCAGCGTCCGCGAGCTGATAATCGAGCTCATGCAGCAGCGCGTCACCGGTGAAATTGCCGAGCCCTCGCCAAAAGATCTGGTGAACTTTTATGCCGACAATATCGAGCGTTATTACACGGAGGCGAGCATCAGCTTTTCCCAAAAGGTGTTTGCGTCGGCGCCGGAGAATCCCGAGGCGCTGCGGGAACAGCTGAATCAGGGCGGTGGACAAGCCGGGGCCGTGCCCTGGCAGGGCTCGGACTTTCCCGACTACGGCGTGAGTATGGTGCGCGGTCTCTTCGGACAACCGCTTTTGGAGATTCTTCAGAGCCTGGCATTTGGCGAATGGCAGGGTCCCTACGAGTCCCGTCAGGGGTGGCATTACTTTCGTGTCACGGCACGCAGGGCGCCGCAGCTTCTGCCCTTTGAGCGCGTTCGTGACCAGGTCCTTGCCGATTATCAGGCTGCTGCCGTGGCGCAGGCGGTTGCGGAGTTCACCGATGCGCGGCGACCCCAATATCCCTTCGAGATTGCTCCCTGACAGGCGTGCGCTTCGCACACTAATGGTGCGCTACTGGCACCGCTTGCCAATAATTGGTGCGTAACTGCGCGAGCACCGAGCGCAAGGCCTGACCTGCGGCCCGGCTGGCGATGGCTCGTGTTTTGCAAAGGTCACAGGATCACATGCCGATTGCCCGGAGTTATTTTCTATGCCCCTGTCACCTCTCAAAAGCCTGATCTTTCTACTGTTCTCGTATCTGTTTTCCGCAGGGGCAAACAGTCAGGCGCTGGAGCCCATTCGCGTCGGTGTGCTGCACTCGCTTTCGGGCACCATGGCCATCAGCGAAACCACCCTGAAGGATACGGTGCTGATGCTGGTGGAACAGCAGAATGCCCGGGGAGGTCTCCTGGGCCGTCCCCTTGAGGCGGTGGTCGTCGATCCGGCCTCGGACTGGCCGCTTTTTGCCGAAAAAGCGCGAGAGCTCCTGGTGCGGGAACAGGTCGACGTTGTTTTTGGGTGCTGGACCTCCGTGTCGCGCAAATCCGTGCTGCCGGTGTTTGAGGAGCTCAACGGACTGCTTTTTTATCCGGTGCAGTACGAGGGGGAGGAGTCGTCGCGAAATGTGTTTTACACCGGAGCGGCCCCCAACCAGCAGGCCATACCGGCGGTGGACTATCTTATGTCCCAGGGCGTGGAGCGCTGGGTCCTGGCAGGGACGGATTACGTTTACCCCCGTACGACCAACAAAATTCTTGAGGCCTATCTCACGCAAAAAGGTGTCGCGTCCGACGATATTCTTGTGAACTACACGCCCTTCGGGCATTCCGACTGGCAGAGCATCGTCGCCCAGATCAAACGCTTTGGCAGCACGGGCGCCAAGACTGCCGTGATATCTACGGTCAATGGTGACGCCAACGTGCCTTTTTATAAGGAACTTGCAAACCAGGGCGTGAGTGCCACGGACATCCCCGTCATCGCGTTCTCCGTGGGGGAAGAGGAGCTTTCGGGCATCGACACAGGCCCTCTCGTGGGCCACCTCGCGGCATGGAACTACTTTATGAGTGTCGAGGAAGACGCAAACTTCGACTTTATTGATGAGTGGCTGGCGTTCATCGGCGATGACAATCGCGTGACCAATGATCCCATGGAGGCTCACTACATCGGCTTCAATATGTGGGCCAAGGCCGTAGAGGCGGCGGGCACGACGGATCCGGATGCCGTACAGGACGCGATTATCGGCGTCAGCGTGCCCAATCTCACCGGCGGGATGGCCACCATGCAGCCGAATCATCACATCAGTAAGCCCGTGCTCATCGGCGAGATCCTCGACGATGGACAGTTCCAGGTCGTTTGGGAAACTCCGGAAACCGTGGCCGGCGATGCCTGGTCGGACTACCTGCCGGGATCCAGGGATCTCATCGCCGACTGGCGTGCGCCCCTGCGCTGCGGTAACTATCAGCAGGACGAGGAGCGCTGCCTGTCCCAGGACGCCGAGTAGACAAGACCGTACCCGACGCTTACGCGCGCCTGCCAGAGCTGCTCTCATGTTGATTCTTCGTGCCCTGTTGCTGTGCCTGCTGTGTACCGGTGCGGCACGGGCTGAGACGCTCCGGGACTGGGTAAACGCTCTGGGGGAGGCAGATGCCGCCGAGAAGCGGGAGCTTCTGGCGAAGATTGCCGCCAGCGGCAACGAAAAAACCGATGCAGTGTTTGACGCGGTGTCTCGCGGTGCCCTGTACCGAGACCGGAGAAGCAATGCCGTCGTACTGGCGGAGCGCGACGGCTCAAGCTATCAGCTCCGGGATGTTCTCAGCGGTGAGGATCTGGGAACAGCCGGTCGTCGCGACGTGCGTCGCGTTGCCATCGACAATAGTTTGCGAGCCGAGCTCCAAAGCCTCCAGGCCATAGCCCGGCTGTCTTCAGAGAGCGTGGAGCAACGGGCGGACGCCATCGCCGCTGTTCTCGCTGCGCCTACGGACGCCGCCTTGAAAGCCTTGGCCGCGCGGGAGCCTCTGGAGTCGGATGCGGCTCTACAGGACCAGATTGCTATTGGTCTGGCCCTCCAAGCCCTTTCCCGGGGTGACGCGCAAAACATTATGACTGCCCTGAAAACCCTTCGGGGACGTGTTGATCCCACGGTGCGCGCCGCGCTCCTGGCCCTGGAGTCGCGCCAGGAACTGCCGCAAACGGTTCGCGATGAGGCGAGCCGTCTTCTGTTGCTGGCCGAGAACCGGCTGCTGTGGCTGAGCCGTCTGGAGTCGCTGTTTTTCGGACTGAGTCTGGGCTCCGTGCTCCTCCTCTCCGCCGTCGGTCTCGCCATTACCTTTGGCGTGATGGGGGTTATCAACATGGCCCACGGGGAGCTCATCATGCTGGGCGCCTACACCACCTGGGTGCTACAGCAATGGCTTCCCGGTCAGCCCGGGGTCGCGCTGCTCCTCGCCATACCGTTCGCGTTTCTGGTCTCTGCGATTGTCGGCCTCATTATTGAGCGGGGGGTGATCCGCTTTTTGTATGGCCGTCCACTCGAAACCCTGCTGGCAACCTTTGGTATCAGTCTGATTCTGCAGCAGGCCGTGCGCTCAATTTTCTCCCCCCTCAACCGCTCGGTGCTGACGCCCGAGTGGCTTGCGGGATCCTGGGAAATCACCGCAGGCCTGTCCCTTACCTATAACCGCATGGCCATCCTGCTGTTTTCGCTGCTGGTTTTTGCGGGCTTGCTAACGCTTATGCGCTACACGCGCCTCGGGCTACAGGTGCGGGCCGTGGCCCAGAATCGCGCCATGGCCCGCGCCCTCGGCGTGCGCAGCTCGCGGGTCGATGCCCTGACCTTTGCCCTGGGTTCCGGGGTTGCCGGCGTGGCGGGCGTTGCGCTGTCGCAGCTGACGAACGTGGGTCCGAACCTGGGGCAGTCTTACATTATTGATTCCTTTCTGGTGGTGGTGTTTGGTGGCGTCGGTAATCTCTGGGGCACTTTGGTGGCGGCCTTTTCCCTGGGCGTGGCCAATAAAGTGATCGAGCCCCTTGCGGGTGCGGTACTCGCCAAAATCGTATTGCTGGTATTCCTCATTCTTTTTCTCCAGCGACGGCCCCAGGGTTTGTTCCCCGGTACGGGTCGTGAGGACAGCCATTGATGTCGGCCAGCGCTTTGTTTACCGGTGATCGAGCCAGCGGGCTGACCGTGACCCTGCTCCTGGGCCTGGCGGTTGTCGTGCCCCTGTTAAACCTCCTTTTGCCTCAGGAGTCCATGTTCGCTCTGTCCAGCTACAGCGTGTCGCTCCTGGGAAAATACCTCTGCTACGCACTCCTGGCACTGGCCTTGGACCTGCTGTGGGGATACGCCGGTCTCCTGAGTCTCGGCCACGGAGCGTTTTTTGCCCTCGGTGGCTACGCCATGGGCATGTATCTCATGCGACAGATCGGTAGTCGCGGTGTGTATGGGGACCCGGAGCTGCCGGACTTCATGATCTTTCTCGACTGGCAGGAGCTCCCCTGGTACTGGCTGGGCTTTGACAGTTTCCCCTTCGCCATGGCCATGGCGCTGTTGATTCCCGGAATCCTTGCCCTGGTCTTTGGTTGGCTGGCATTCCGATCCCGGGTCGGTGGAGTATATTTTTCCATCATGACCCAGGCCATGACCTTCGCATTGATGCTGGCCTTTTTTCGCAATGAAATGGGCTTCGGGGGCAATAACGGGCTTACGGATTTTAAGGACGTTCTGGGTTTTGATTTACAGTCGGACGCGGTCCGCTGCGGCCTCTTTGTGGTGACGGCACTCACTTTGCTGGGAAGTTATCTCGCCTGTCGGAAAATGCTGACTACGCGGTTTGGCAGCGTGATCATCGCCTTGCGCGACGGAGAGTCGCGGGTACGTTTTCTGGGTTACTCCGTCGCGAGCTACAAGCTGGTGGTGTTCGTGATCTCTGCCATGCTCGCGGGTCTTGCGGGTGCCCTCTACGTGCCCCAGGTGGGCATCATTAATCCCGGTGAGTTTGCGCCCCTGAACTCCATTGAGATTGCGATCTGGGTGGCGGTCGGGGGGCGGGGCACACTGCATGGAGCCATGCTCGGCGCCGTCATCATCGCGGCGGCGGAAACTTTGCTCACGGCGCAACTGCCGGAGCTCTGGCTGTTTGCCCTGGGCGCGCTGTTCCTGCTGGTCACCCTGTTCCTGCCTCGGGGCTTTGCGGGTCTTCTGGGAGGGCGGCATGATGACTGAGTCCATCGACACGCGGCATGGCGTGATTCTGTATCTTGAGGACGTGAGCGTCAGTTTTTCCGGATACAAGGCATTGAACAACTTGTCCCTAGCAGTGGACCGCGGCGAATTGCGCTGTCTTATCGGTCCCAACGGCGCGGGGAAAACAACGCTCATGGACGTGATCACGGGAAAAACCAAGCCGGACCAGGGATCGGCCTATCTGGGACAGGACATCAATCTTCTGGAGAATGACGAAGCGACCATCGCCCGGTTGGGTATCGGCAGGAAGTTCCAAAAACCCTCCGTGTTCCCCGTGCAGAGCGTGCGCGAGAACCTCGCCCTGGCGGTGAAAGGCCATCGTAGTCCCTGGGAGGCCCTGCGTTATCGACCGAGCTCGGAAGACGACGATCGCATTGCATCTTTGTTGACAACAATCGGGCTGGACGTCGTCGCCCACAAGCTCGCGGGTGGTTTATCCCACGGTCAGAAACAGTGGCTGGAGATCGGTATGCTCCTGGCGCAGGAGCCTTCGCTGCTTCTGATTGATGAACCTGTGGCGGGTATGACGCAGCAGGAAACGGAACGCACAGCGGCGCTCCTCCAGTCCCTGGTGCCCCAGCGGTCCGTGATCGTGGTGGAACATGACATGGTGTTTGTACGCTCCATCGCCCGCAAGGTAACCGTGCTCCACGAGGGCTCCGTACTCATGGAGGGCAGTATCGACGAGGT
Organism: Congregibacter litoralis KT71; assembly: GCF_000153125.2. Taxonomy (NCBI): domain Bacteria; kingdom Pseudomonadati; phylum Pseudomonadota; class Gammaproteobacteria; order Cellvibrionales; family Halieaceae; genus Congregibacter; species Congregibacter litoralis. Next base: position 2,803,835 of record NZ_CM002299.1, on the reverse strand, counting down.
GCAGTCCGATGGGCGTGTGCGTGAGGTGTATCTGGGCGAAGCATGTTAGCTATCGAGGGACTCAATCAGTACTACGGCGCGAGCCATACTCTGCGTGACGTGACGCTCAGCGTCGACAGGGAACGCATATTTTGCCTTATGGGGCGCAACGGCGTGGGGAAAACCACGCTTCTCAACAGCGTCCTCGGACTGCTGCCTGCCTCCGGGGGAAGTATCACCCTCGCCGGGGAGCACATCGAGCAGCTTCCCACGGAAGAGCGGGTGGGGCGGGGTATTGCCTATGTGCCCCAGGGCCGCATGATTTTTCCGGAGCTGACGGTGATGGAAAATCTGAACGTGGCCCTGGCGGGACGCAGACGTCGCGGCAAAGAACTCCCCGAGCAGATCTTTGAGTTCTTCCCCGTGCTTGCAGAGATGGCTGACCGTCGTGGGGGGGATCTCTCGGGAGGACAGCAGCAGCAGTTGGCCATCGGCCGGGCGCTGGTCCTTGAACCAAAGATTCTGTTACTCGATGAGCCCTGTGAAGGCATTCAGCCCAACATCGTGCAACTCATCGGGGATGTGATCCAGCGTCTGCGGAGGGAGCAAAAGATCAGCGTGCTCCTCGTGGAACAGAAGCTTCCCTTCGCCCGCGCAGTGGCTGATGATTTTGCCATCATGGATCGGGGGCAGATTGTGGCCCAGGGGGCTATGGATGAGCTTTCCGATGCGCTGGTCGAAGAGTATCTAACCGTCTAGCCCAAGCTTTACAGCGGTCAGGTTTAAGCTTTAGATCGTTCACTGTATCGGCCAACTGGCTCGAATGGCTCCCTTCGCTGAGTTGGGGGACGCTCACTCCGCCACTCAAGCCAGTTGGCCTGAGTATCGAGCATGGGTCGGCGTTTAACTCTCGATAGGACATAGGGCTG